>MNQC01000044.1:27092-36324 GCA_001915225.1 Collinsella sp. 60_9 | reverse complement strand
GCCAAATACGCTCATGAGCGCATCAATGCGTTCGAAAACGAAGTCGTCGACTTCTTTAACCAAACGTTCTACTCGTGTTCTTTGGCCTAGACGGCCTGGACACTGCCAACAAGAGTGGGCGGCATAGGGCCGCCCGCCAGACAACTAAGGAGATTCTTGTGGCAACTCAGAAATTCACCGGCGTTATCCCTCCCGTCGTTGTTCCCGATACCGAAGATCACCAGCTCGACGTTGCCTCCTTTGAGCGCAGCATCAACCGCATGATCGATGCCGGCGTCGATGGCCTGTTCTTCTTGGGATCCTCGGGCGAGGTCGTCTTCTCCACCGACGAGCGCCGTCGCCAGATTATCTCCGAGGCCGTGCGCATCGTTGATCACCGCGTGCCTGTTCTGGTCGGCATCATCGACACCGAGACCGAGCGCATGATCGAGCACGGCAAGGTCGCCCAGGAGCTGGGCGCCGATGCCCTCGTCGCCACCTGCCCGTTCTATGCCCTGCAGGGCATGACCGAGGTCGAGGAGCACTTCCGCATCCTGCACGAGGAGCTCGACCTGCCCATCTTTGCCTATGACATTCCCGTCTGCGTTCACACCAAGCTTCCCTGGAAGCTCCTTGCCAAGCTCGGCGCCGAGGGCGTCCTTGCTGGCGTCAAAGACTCCTCGGGTGATGACATCTCGTTCCGCTACCTCGTTCAGGAGAACGAGAAGAACGGCCATCCGATGAGCATCCTCACCGGTCACGAGGTCGTCGTCGACGGCGCCTACCTCGGCGGCGCCGATGGCTCCGTCCCGGGTCTCGCCAACGTTGAGCCCGAGGGCTACGTGCGCCAGTGGAAGGCCGCTCAGGCCGGCGACTGGGCTACCGTCAAGGCCGAGCAGGATCGCCTCAACGAGATTTCCCACATCTGGGATGTCACCTCGGGCGTCCAGGGCTATGCCGGTGGCGTCGGTGCCTTCAAGACCGCTATGAACCTCATGGGCATCTTCGACAGCCCGACCATGCCGCGCCCGGTGAAGGCCATGACCGGCGAGAACGTCGAGGCTATTAAGAAGGTCCTCCAGGACAACGGTCTCCTGTAAAGCTTCCCCAGGCACCCGACCTCGCCGTTCAACCGTGCGGCCATGACCCATTAGGTCAATGGCCACACGGTTTCTCGGTGTGACGGCTAGCCTGACGGCGCATTTCCTGTAGTTGTTTTTTATCTCCTAAGGAGAGCGACATGGAGAACAAGTACGTCTGCTCTGTCGATATCGGCGGAACTAAGATCGCGACTGCCATCATGGAGTACCCGGCTGACGGTAGTGTGCCCCATCCCGTTTTTGGGGCCGAGGTTCCTCCCGAGGCCCAGGAGGGTGGCGAGGCCGTCTTCCAGCGTATCGAGGCGTCCATCAAGGCCGCTCTTGAGGCGAATCCCGATGTAGAGGTCCTCGGTGTCGGTATCGGTGCCGCAGGCGTCGTCGATCCCAAGACGGGCGCCATCGCGTATGCCAATGAGATCATGCCCGGCTGGTCCGGCGTCCAGTTGGGGCCGCGTCTGCGCGAGGACCTCGGTCTTCCCGTTGCCGTTGTGGGCGATGTGCAGGCTCATGCTCTGGGCGAGGCCCACTGGGGTGTCGGCAAGGGCAAGTTCTCTGTCTTGTGTCTGGGCATCGGTACGGGCATCGGCGGCGCATATGTCGAGAACGGCCGCGTGATGCAGGGCTTCCATGGTGCTGCCGGCCATATGGGCCACATCGAGTGCTCGGCTGCCGCCGGCATTCCCTGCGCCTGCGGGCGTTCCGGTCATCTTGAGTCGGTTGCTTCGGGCACTTCCATTGGTCGTATGTACGATGAGCGCTTTGGCCGCGTCGACCCCAGCCGTCCTTCGGTCGGTCGCGATGTGAACGACCTGTGCCGCGCGGGCGACGCAAGGGCGACCGAGGTCATCCACGATGCCGGCTTTGCTCTGGGTGCCAGTTTAGGCTCGCTCGCGAACATCTTGGATCCCGAGGTCATCGTGCTTTCGGGCGGTGTGATTCACCAGGGTCCCGATTGGCGCTCGCAGACGTGGAAGGATTCGGTGCACGAGGGCTATGCCAGCCAGGCGCTCGATCCGCTTCAGGACACGCCGATTCTCATCGGTTCTCTGGAGGGCGACGCGCCGCTCATCGGTGCCGCCGAACACCTTCTTGCGTCGTTGAAGTAAACGTATCTTCTGTAGGAGCCTCCCGAGACAACACGCCTCGGGAGGCTGTTCTGAGAAAGGTTGCAGCCTTATGACCGTCGATCCTTTGATTCAATCCCTGAAGGGTAAGCTCGTCGTGAGCGTTCAGGCGTATATGGGCGAGCCGCTTCGTACGCCAGAGACCATGGCTCAAATGTCTCGTGCTTGCGAGCTCGGCGGCGCCGCCGCCATTCGCTGCCAGGGCCTTGCCGACATTGCCGCCATTAAGGGTCGCTGTGAGGTTCCTGTTATCGGCCTGTGGAAGGATGGGCACGAGGGCGTTTACATCACGCCGACGCTGCGTCACGCTCGCGCCTGCGTTGCTGCGGGTGCCGATATCGTGGCGATCGACGCCACCGATCGTCCGCGTCCCGACGGCAAGTCGGTCGAGGATACCTTCCGCCCGCTGCACGAGGAGGGTGTGCTCCTGATGGCGGATTGTGCCACCATCGAGGACATTCGCCGTGCGGTTGATATGGGCTTCGACCTTGTATCTACCACGCTTTCTCACGGTGTCGCTGCCATCGACTGCACCATGGCCGATGGCCCCGACCTGCCGCTCCTGCGTCAGGCGACCGAGGAATTCCCCGGTCTTCCCATCATCTGCGAGGGCCGCGTGCACACGCCCGAGGAGGCTCGCGCGTTGTCGTCGGCACCGCCATCACGCACCCCACGAGTATTACAAGTTGGTTCAAGGCTGCGCTTGAGGCGTAAGACAGGCCTCGTATCCGCTTGGGGCGGTATACTCAATAAAGGCAATTGATCGCGCGGGATCCGCTGGCCGGGTCCCGCGCTTGTTTTAGGAGGCACACATGCAAAAGGGAGATGCCATGGATGCGGCGGAGCGCTCGGAGCGCATCCCCGATATCGTCATCATCACCGGAATGTCCGGATCGGGCCGCACGCAGGCCATGCACGTGTTCGAGGACATGGGCTATTTTTGCATCGATAATCTGCCTCCGCGTCTTATCGCCCAGCTTGCCGAGCTCGTCGGCATCAATACGGGCGTGGGCAGGCATCTCGCCGTCACCTGCGATTTGCGTAGCCAGGGCTTGTTCGATGAGCTGCTCGATGCGGTCGCCGCGCTCGAAGAGCACGAGATGAGCTGCGACATCGTGTTCCTGGAGGCTTCTGACGAGGTACTGATTCGTCGCTACAGCGAAAATCGCCGCCGTCATCCCATTGCCAAACCGGGGGAGACTACGGCCGATGCGATTCAGCGCGAGCGCCTGCAGCTGCAGGGTGTGCGCGATCGAGCCGATATGATTATCGACACGAGCCGTCTGCGCACCTCTGCGCTGCGCAACAAGCTGCGTATGGCATTTTCCGAGTTGTCCGACCAGCAGCTCATGGACGTTCACGTGTTCTCGTTTGGCTTTAAGCACGGTATGCCCGTCGAGGCGGACATTATGATCGACGTTCGCTTCCTGCCCAATCCGTTCTACGATCCCGAGATGCGCACCATGACCGGTCTCGATAAGAAAGTCTCTGACTTTGTTTTGGACCATCCCAAGACCCAGGAGTTCTGGAAGGCTTGGACGCAGCTGCTCGATACGGTCATGCCCGGCTATATCGCGGAGGGCAAGCCACAGCTTTCTATTGCCATCGGCTGCACGGGCGGTCAACACCGCAGCGTTGCCATCGCCGAGGCCACGGCACGTTATTTGGAAGGCGCCCAATATCACGTGAGCATTTCCCATCGCGACCTGTCGCGCGCCAACACGAAAGCATAGGTCTGCATGTCGTTTACCGCCGAGGTGCGTGACGAGCTCGCGCGCTGCGAACCCGAATGTGAATACTGCGACTTGTCGACGCTTGCCGCCCTCACGCGCGTGAGCGGTACGCTCTCGCTTACCGGCTCTGGGCGGTATCGTTTGACGGTTGCGACTGAGACGGGAGCCGTCGCGCGCACGATGATCACGCTGACGCATCGTATCCTTAAGCTCAAAACGGAGTTCACCGTCCGCAAATCTGTCTTGCATAAGGTTCGAAACTACCTCATCACCTTGCCTGATCAGCCAGACCTTGATAAGGCCTTGGTTCTGCTGGGTATCCTCGACCGTAGGGGAGGACTTGTCGCCGGCGTACCCCGACATATCGTTGCCCGTCCTTGCTGTAGACTTGCCTATATCCGCGGCGCGCTCATCGCGGGCGGCTTCGTGGCCGATCCACGCGGCGATTTTCATTTGGAGATCGCTGTGCAGGGCGAGCAATATGCCAAGGGACTTTGCGATCTGTTGGAGCAGATTGGGGTCCATGCTCGTGTTAATGCACGGCGGGGGTCATATGCCGTGTACATTAAGAGCGCCGAGGAAATCGAGCATCTATTAAAGCTGATTGGTGCCAAGCGCAGCGTTGCCGAGATTGAGGAGGCGCGCGCGGTCAAGTTGGTTAAGAACGATGTGAACCGTCGCGTGAATGCCGAGCTCGCCAACCAGACCAGAAGCGCCGGTGCTGCCCAACATCAGCTTGCGCTTATCGATGAGCTCGAGCAGCGTGGCCTTCGCGATGCGCTTCCGGATGCCTTGGCGGTCTTTTGCGACCTGCGCGAGCGCTATCCTGATCTGTCGCTGCGTGATTTGGGGGAGATGGCTGACCCTCCCTTGTCGAAGTCAGCCCTCTACCATCGTGTTTTACGGCTTGAAAAGCTCATTGAAGCAAACAGGTAGTTTGAAGTAACGACTTATATATGGATTTAGCTGCTATTTTAGTCTTTAAAACGTTTTAACGTAAATTTGATTTTCAATTTCGAGCATTCTCGTGAAATTCAAGTCAAAAAAAAGGTATATTAGGCGAGTGGTTAGTTTGTGGGCCTCAACGGCGGGCGCTGTAGCTCGCGGGGGCCTTACGAAAGGAGACACAATGGCAGTAAAGGTTGCTATTAACGGCTTCGGTCGCATCGGTCGTCTGGCTTTCCGTCAGATGTTCGGTCATGAGGGCTCCGAGATCGTCGCTATCAACGACCTCACCTCTCCCGATATGCTCGCTTACCTGCTGAAGTACGACTCCACGCAGGGCAACTACGCTCGCGATCACGAGGTCGTTGCTGGCGAGGATTCCATCACCGTTGACGGCAAGGAGATCAAGATCTACAAGGAGGCCGACGCTAACAACCTGCCTTGGGGCGACCTCTTCTACACCAGCAAGGCTAAGGCTCAGGCCCACATCAACGCTGGCGCCAAGAAGGTCGTCATCTCCGCTCCGGCCGGCAGCGATCTGCCCACCATCGTGTACAACGTCAACCATGAGACGCTGACCGCTGAGGACAACATCATCTCCGCTGCTTCCTGCACCACCAACTGCCTCGCCCCGATGGCCAAGGGTCTGAACGACTTCGCTCCCATCGTGTCCGGCATCATGACCACCATCCACGCCTTCACCGGCGACCAGATGCCGCTCGACGGCCCGCAGCGCAAGGGCAACTTCCGTCGCTCCCGCGCCTGCTCCGAGAACATCGTCCCGAACACCACGGGCGCTGCCAAGGCCATCGGCCTGGTTCTCCCCGAGCTCAACGGCAAGCTCATCGGTGCTGCCCAGCGCGTCCCGACGCCGACCGGCTCGCTGACCAACCTCTACGCCGTCGTTGACAAGAAGGTCACCGTCGACGAGGTCAACGCTGCCATGAAGGCCTACGCCGAGACCATCCCCGAGACCTTCGCCTACAACGAGGACCAGATCGTCTCCCGCGACATCGTCGGCGAGACCCACGGCTCCATCTTCGACGCCACTCAGACCATGTGCTCTGACCTCGGCAACGGCCAGACCCTCGTTCAGGTCACCTCTTGGTACGACAACGAGAACTCCTACACCTCTCAGATGGTCCGCACCATCAAGTACTTCGAGAAGTTCGTTGCTTAATTTAGCTTTTAGCGAATAGCTCGTTGAGCGTCTAAAGAAGGGCGCGGCCTTATAGGGCTTACACCCTAGGGTCGCGCCCTTTTTATAAGAAATCGTCTGCCGTAATGGGAGGCAGACACGTACGAAAGGTAGAAGCAAACATGGCCTTTACCAAGAAGACCGTCCGCGACATCGATGTCGACGGAAAGCGCGTTCTCGTCCGCGTTGACTTTAACGTGCCTATCAAGGATGGCGTCGTTGGCGACACCACCCGTATCAAGGCTGCCCTGCCCACCATCAACTACCTCGTTGAGCACAACGCTCGCGTCATCCTCATGAGCCACCTCGGCCGTCCCGAGGGCACCGGCTTCCAGCCCGAGCTGTCCCTCGAGCCCGTCGCCAAGAAGCTCGCTGAGCTCTCTGGTCTCGACGTTGCCTTTGTCGCTGACACCTACGGCGAGAAGGCTGCTGAGGCTGTCGCCGCCGTCGAGCCGGGTAAGGTCCTCGTTCTCGAGAACGTCCGTTTTGACAAGCGTGAGAAGAAGAACGATCCCGAGATCGCCAAGAAGCTCGCTTCCTATGGTGACGTCTTCGTTCTCGATGCCTTTGGCACCGCTCACCGCGCCCAGGGTTCCGTCGTGGGCCCCGCCGCTTACCTGCCTGCCGTCGCCGGCTTCTTGCTCGAGAAGGAGGTCGACACGCTGACCGGCATCTTCGCCGAGCCCGAGCGCCCCTTCGTCGCCATCGTCGGCGGTTCCAAGGTTTCCTCCAAGATCGGCGTTCTCGATCACCTCATCGACTCCGCTGACACCCTGATCATCGGTGGCGGCATGGCCTACACCTTCTTCCTGGCTCAGGGCCTGTCCGTTGGTCAGTCCCTCAAGGAAGAGGACTGGGTCGAGCGCGCCGGCGAGATGCTCAAGAAGGCCGAGGAGAAGGGTGTCAAGATCCTACTCCCCATCGACAACCGTGTTGCCGATCACTTTGGCGAGGACGCTGTCCCCGAGGTTGTCGCTTCCGACGCTATCCCCGACGATCGTGAGGGTATGGACATCGGTCCCAAGACCGAGGAGCTCTATGCCGAGGCTGTCAAGGGAGCCAAGACCGTGTTCTGGAACGGCCCCATGGGCGTCTTCGAGTTTGACAACTTTGCTCACGCCGACAAGATGAGCTGGATCTCCACCGGTGGTGGCGCTTCCATGGAGCTCGTCGAGGGTAAGGCCCTGCCCGGAGTGGAGGCGCTTCTCGATGCCTAATCGCACCCTTCTTATCGCTGGTAACTGGAAGATGAACAACGACGTCGCCGAGGCCGCCAAGCTCGCCGACGAGCTGGCTCAGGCTCTGCCCGAGGTTCCGGCTGGCGTCGAGGTGCTCGTCTGCCCTCCGACCATCGACATCACCACGGTTCATGACCGCATTCAGGCTGCCCCCATCGCCCTCGGTGCACAGAACGTGTACTGGGAGGCCAAGGGTGCCTTCACCGGTGAGTCTTCTTGCGACATGCTCAAGTCCGCTGGCTGCACCTACTGCATTATCGGTCACTCCGAGCGTCGCGACTACTTCCACGAGACCGACGAGGACCAGAACAAGAAGGCTAAGGCTCTCGTTGCCGCCGGTCTTGTTCCCGTCTTCTGCTGCGGCGAGTCCCTTGAGGTCCGCGAGGCTGGCACCTATGTCGAGCACGTCGTGAACCAGGTCAAGGCTGGCCTTGCTGGCCTTGAGATCACCTGCCCCAAGCAGGTCGTCGTCGCCTACGAGCCCATCTGGGCCATCGGCACCGGCAAGACCGCTACCGCCGAGGACGCTCAGGAGGTCTGCGGCGCTATCCGTGAGACCCTCAAGGAGATGTTCGGCGAGGAGCTCGCCAACGGCATCCGCGTTCTCTACGGCGGTTCCGCCAAGCCCGGCAACATTGCCGAGCTCGTCGCCAAGCCCGACGTTGACGGCGCCCTCGTGGGCGGCGCTTCGCTCAAGGCTGCCGACTTCGCCTCTATGGTCGTCAAGGCAGGCGAGTAGGACATATGGCACAACGTCATCTTCCTGCACTCCTGATCATCATGGATGGTTGCGGCCTTGCTCCGGCCGATGGCGAGAACGCCGTCGCCGCTGCCAAGACGCCCTTCCTTGATAGCCTGTACGAGAAGTACCCCCACACCACGCTCGGCGCTTCGGGCGAGGACGTGGGCCTTCCCGACGGCCAGATGGGCAACTCCGAGGTGGGTCACCTCAACATCGGTGCCGGACGCATCGTGTTTCAGGAGCTTTCGCGCATCAACAACGCCATCAAGGACGGCTCCATCGCCAAGAACGAGGTTTTTGTCAAGGCTATGGACGACGTCAAGGCTGACGGTAAGACTCTCCACCTCATGGGCCTTATGAGCCCTGGCGGTGTTCATTCTCACATGAACCACGTCGAGGCTCTGGTCAAGATGGCTGCCGAGCACGGTGTCAAGACCGTTCGCGTCCACGCCTTCATGGATGGTCGCGACGTTGACCCGCAGTCCGGTGCCGGTTACATGAGTGAGTTCTGCGCCTTCCTGGCTAAGATTTCCGAGGAGACCGGTTGCGACGCTCGCGTTGCCACCGTCTCGGGCCGTTATTGGGCCATGGACCGCGATAATCGTTGGGAGCGCATCCAGCGCGCCTACGACGTCATGGTCAACGCGTCCGATGCTGATACCGACCCCGTTGCCGGTATCAAGGCCTACTACGAGAAGGATCCGCGCGGCGACGAGTTCGTCGAGCCCTTCGCTGCCCACAACGAGGGCATCCACGAGGGCGACGCGGCCATCTTCTTCAACTTCCGTCCCGACCGCGCTCGTCAGATGACCCGCGTGTTCACGGACAAGGAGTTCGACGGCTTTGAGCGCGAGCAGATCAAGCTTTCTCACTTTGTGACGATGACCGAGTACGATCCGACGTTTGACGTCGAGGTCGCCTTCCCCAAGACGTTCCCTGAGAACGTTCTGGCCGACGTTATCGCCGCCAATGGCCTGAAGCAGCTGCACACCGCCGAGACCGAGAAGTACGCCCACGTGACGTTCTTCCTCAACGGCGGCATCGAGGAGCCCAAGGAGGGCGAGGAGCGCGTGCTCGTCGCTTCCCCCAAGGTTGCTACCTACGATCTGCAGCCCGAGATGAGCGCTCCCGAGGTTACCGAGAAGCTCGTCGCCGCCATCAACGAGGATCGCG
>MNQC01000044.1:16829-27081 GCA_001915225.1 Collinsella sp. 60_9 | reverse complement strand
CTGTCGAGGCTGTTGACGATGCCCTGTCCAAGGTTGTCCCGGCGATTCTCGCCAAGGGCGGCTTTGCACTGATTACCGCCGACCACGGCAACGCCGATCACATGTTTGACGTTGCTTCCGACGGTTCCAAGCATCCGTTTACGGCTCACACCACCAACCGCGTGCCGTTCATCATCGTTGATGAGAAGGCACAGCTCACCGGTATCGAGGACGGCCGTCTTTCCGATATCGCTCCGACCATGCTCACCATGGCTGGTATTGAGCCTTCCGCCGAGATGACGGGCCGCGTGCTCGCCACCGAGGCCTAATAGAAAACAAATACCGTTTTCTAGTAAGGGGGTTGTCCACAACCGGACAACCCCCTTTTTGGTATTTCTGCCATTTCCGCCCCGTCCCCGAGTGGCAGGTAGGGGAGAACGGGGGATTGTGGTACAGTACTGGAGTTTGAATTGTTCTATTAAGGAGCTTATCTATGGGTCCGTTCCAGATTCTTCTGTTTGTCGTTTGGGCTGTTTCTGCCGTGGCGCTGACGATTCTCGTCCTGATGCATTCCGGTAAGGGTACCGGCGTTTCGGATATGATTGCCAGCTCGCTGTATAACTCCAGCTCAGCCACAGGCGTTATGGAGCAGAACCTTGACCGCCTGACCGTCATCATGGCTGTCGTGTTTGCTGCGTGCGTCGTGCTGTGCATGTTCTTCTTCCCGCAGGGCATCGTGGGCTACTAAGCATCGGCGTATATACGTTTGCAATGGGTCTCGCATGTGCGGGACCCTTTTTGTTTACATATTTGTAACAGAGTCAAAATATCCCCACATACTTCGCCCAACTAAAGAAATTCTCGACCGTTAACCGGAATTAGCCCCAAATCGTGCATAAAATGCGCTACTGTATTGCAATACGTTGGTCCGCTTTGTATAACCAGCCAAAACGGCGGACCGCGTTTGAATGGTTCGATTGGGCTGTCTTGACGTTGCCCGACCGAACTTACTTTGTCCTATCTCATAAGGAGGATGGCATGGCTGATTCTATGTTCCACCAGCCCGTTATGGGTCGTCGCGCCTTTGTCGGCGGTACCCTTGCTGCGAGCTCCATGGCTTTTCTTGCCGCATGCGGCAAGAAGGGCGGCGACGCTTCCGGTTCTGAGTCCGGTTCGACGCTGAACTTCTACATCAACAACCCGGTCTGCATCGACCCCTACAATGTCCAGGAGGACCAGGGCACTCAGGTCGAGTACCAGCTCTTTGACGCTCTGACCTCTTATGACGCCGAGAAGGGCGAGATCGTTCCGCTGGCTTGCGAGTCCTTCAAGGCCAACGACGACGCCACCGAGTTTACCTTCAAGATCAAGAAGGCCAAGTTCCACAACGGTGACGACGTTACCTCCAAGTCCTTCAAGCTCGGTTGGGAGCGTCTGGTCAACACCAAGTCGGCCATCGCTACCGAGTACGGCCCTTCCGAGGTCTCCTATCACCTTTCCATGGTCGAGGGCTATGACGACCTGCTTGCCGGTAACGCTACCGAGCTCAGCGGTGTTACTTGCCCCGACGATGAGACCCTCGTCGTCAAGCTGTCTTCCGCTTACGCCGACTTCCCCTTCGTCGCCTCTCACCCGGCTCTGGCCCCGGTTCCCGAGTGCGCCGAGTCCGATGTCAAGAGCTTCTACCTTGCACCGATCAACCTCAAGAAGTTCGACGATTACTATGGCGACAAGGCCAAGATCGATGGCATCCACTTCCAGGTCATCAAGGACATGGAGACCGCTTACAAGGAGTTCCAGGCCGGTAACCTCGATGTCTGCGACGTTCCCGTTGCTCAGATCGACGCTGCCAAGAAGGATCGCGGCGTGTCCAAGGACGGCTACACCATGGGTGACGGCGAGCGCATGCTGCTCGGCGCCGAGCCTTCCACCTACTACCTGACCTGCAACAACACGGCCGAGCCGTTCAACAACGCCGACCTGCGCAGGGGTATCTCCCTGGCCATCAACCGTGAGGCCATCTGCAAGACCATCTTCAAGGGTACCCGCACCCCTGCCGACGGCATTGTTCCTCCGGGCATCGATGGCTACAAGGAGGGCGCATGGGAGTTCTGCGCCTACGACGTCGACAAGGCTAACGAGTACCTCGACAAGGTTGCTCCCGCTGGTGCTAACGGCGATCGTGGCATTAACGTGACTCTGTCCTACAACCAGGACGGTGGCCACAAGGAGATCATGGAGTCCATCATCGGCGACCTCGCCAAGGTTGGCGTTACCGCTGTCTCCGATACCCCCGAGTGGTCTGCCCTGCTCGAGCAGTATCAGAACTTTAACTATCAGTTCGGTCGTCTGGGTTGGATTGCTGACTACCCGATCATGGATAACTTCCTGTATCCGCTGTTCCACTCCGACTCCCTCGGTGGCGACAACCGCTCTGGTTACAACAACCCCGAGTTCGACGCCAAGGTCGACGAGGCCCGTACCACGGTTGACGACGAAGAGCGCGTCGCTAAGATGCAGGAGGCCGATGCAATGGTCGCTGCCGACTGCCCGGTCATCCCGGTGATGTTCTACACGCACACCATCGCCGGCTCTGATCGCATCAAGCACCTCTATGTCGATCCGCAGAAGCACGCCGATCTGGGTACCGCTGAGCTCGCCTAAGAGTTTGCAGCTTCCGTGAGGGTCAAGTATTTACGTAGACCTCATGGGAAACATACAGTTCTCCCTAACCTGGGGTAAACTGGCTGATGGTAATGGGTAAGTACATCGTTAAACGTGTGCTTCAGTTCATCCCGGTGTTTTTGGGCGTTACGCTGATTTTGTTCGCCCTCCAGAATATCGTGCCGGGAGATCCGATCAAGCTGATCGGTGGAGACAAGGCTCTGTCCCCCGAGGTGGAGCTTCAGCTTCGCGTCCGCTATCACCTGGTCCAGTCGGACGAGGACGGCAACGCGATCCTTGACGAGAACGGCGACCCCGTTCAAACGTCGCTCGTGGACCGTTACTTGTATTACATGAACGGCCTGCTTCATGGCGATCTGGGCAATTCGTATCAGCGCAAGCTGCCGGTTACGGAAATCTTTGCCCAGAAGTATCCGTATACGGTCAAACTTGCCGCGTGCGCCATCGTGCTCGAGGCAATCATGGGTATCGGTGCGGGTATCATTTCGGCGGTAAAGCGTTATTCCTTCTGGGATATTTTGGTAACGCTCACCACGTCGATCCTCGTTGCCGTCCCGGCCTTCTGGCTCGGTATGTTGCTGCAACTGTTCTTTGGCGTCATTCTCAAGGACGCCACGGGCGGTGCATTCTCCATGCCGATCTCGGGTGCCGGCGGTGCCAGCTCTCAGTATCAGGATTGGATGCACTATGTGCTTCCGACCATTACGCTGGCTTCGGTTTCGACCGCTTATGCTGCCCGCATTATGCGCTCGCAGCTGCTTGACGTCATGAACCAGGATTACATTCGTACGGCAAAAGCCAAGGGTCTCTCCAATCGCGCGATTATCATCAAGCATGCGCTTAAGAATGCACTCATCCCCGTCGTTACCTATATTGGTGTCGACTTTGGCGGCATGCTTTCGGGCGCCATCCTGACCGAGACGGTCTTCAACTGGCCCGGTATCGGCTATGAGGTCTATCGCGCCATTAGCATGCGTGACTGGCCCATCGTTATGGGCGGCGTTACGCTCATCGTCGTCGTCGTCATGGTGATCAACCTGCTCGTCGACATTAGCTATGCATTCCTCGACCCGCGCATCCGCCTTGGCGGTCCGTCGGATAAGGCCTAAGGGAGGTACGTCTCATGCAGGAAACTGATTCTCAGTCTCAGGAGCAGGCTACCGCCACCAAGGCCGCATCTGCTCCCGCCAAGTCCCGCACGCTGTGGGGCGACGCTTTTAAGCGTCTTCGTAAGAACAAGCTCGCCGTTATCGGTGTCTGCTGGATCATCATCGTCGTTGTGGTTGCCCTGACCGCAGATCTGTGGGCTAAGCCCTGGCTCGGTTCGCCGACGGCTTCCGACTCAACCACCATGGCCCAGACGTCGCTGATGGCTCCGTGTGCAGAGCACCCGTTTGGCACCGACGCCCTTGGTCGTGACATTCTCGTCCGCGTTATCTACGGTGCACGTGTTTCGCTTTCCGTCGGTATTATGGCCACTGCGATCTCCACGGTGATTGGTCTGGTCATGGGTGCCCTAGCCGGTTTCTACGGCGGCATCTGGGATACGATCATCATGCGCTGCGCGGATATCTTCCTGGCATTCCCGTACGTGCTTTTCGTTGTCGCCATGATCGCCGTTATCGGCCGTGGTCTTCAGAACGTCTTTTTTGCCATCGGCATTCTCGGCTGGCCTTCGATTGCGCGCGTCTTCCGCTCTGCAATCTTGACGGTCAAGGAAAACGATTATGTTGACGCTGCGCGCGCGATGGGTGCATCTGATGCTCGTATCGTCGTGCGTCACATCTTCCCGAACTCCGTCGCCTCCATCGTGGTTTACGCGACCATGAACATTGGTGGTGCCATTCTGACCGAGTCCGCTCTGTCCTTCCTCGGCATGGGCGTTATTCCGCCTACGCCTTCGTGGGGCTCCATGATTCAGGACGGTCAGCAGTATCTTCTGACTGCCCCCTGGATGATGATCATGCCCGGTCTGGCAATTCTCTCGACGGTGCTCGCCTTCACCCTGCTGGGTGACGGTCTGCGCGACGCCCTCGACGTCAAGATGAAGGACGCATAAGGATGAAGAAGAACAAGAACTATGTGGACCTGAAGGACCAGCCGGTTCCCGAGGGCCAGCATCTGCTCGAGGTCGATGACCTTAAGATGTATTTCCACACCGAGGATGGCGTTGTTCGCGCTGTCGACGGTGTCTCCTACACGCTCGATCGCGGCGAGACCCTGGGCGTCGTCGGTGAGTCCGGCTCCGGTAAGTCCGTGACCGCCATGACCATCATGGGTCTTATCTCGATGCCTCCGGGAAAGATCGAGGGCGGCGACGTTCGCTATCGCGGTCGTTCTATCCTCGAGATGACCGAGGAAGAGATGCAGCACATTCGCGGTAACGACATCGCGATGATCTTCCAGGATCCTATGACCTCCTTGAACCCGGTCTATAAGATCGGCAAGCAGGTGGGCGAGGGTCTTCGTCTGCACCGCGGCTACTCCAAGCAGGAGGCGCTCAAGCGTGCCACCGAGCTTTTGGACCTCGTTGGTATTCCCGAGCCCGAGAAGCGCGTCAATGAGTATCCGCACCAGTTCTCTGGCGGTATGCGTCAGCGCGTCATGATTGCCATGGCTCTTGCCTGCGATCCCGATATTTTGATTGCCGACGAGCCCACGACTGCCCTGGACGTTACCATTCAGGCTCAGATTATTGAGCTTATGCAGGAAATGCAGGAGAAGAACGGCAACGCCATCATCATGATCACCCATGACCTGGGCGTTGTCGCTGATATGGCCGACAAGATCATGGTTATGTACGCCGGCCGTCCCGTCGAGTTCGGTACTGCTGAGGAAATCTTCTACGAGAGCCGCCACCCCTACACCTGGGGCCTTATCCGCTCCATCCCGGAGCAGGCCATCGATGAGAAGAAGCCGCTTACGCCGATTCACGGCAACCCGCCTTCGCTCATGAACCTGCCCGAGGGCTGCGTGTTCTCGCCTCGTTGCCCCTATGCGACGGATAAGTGCCGCAAGCAGCGCCCCGAGCGTTTTGTTACCGAGTCTGGTCACTATTCTGCGTGCCACTACGCTGGCGACCCCGAGTTCCTCAAGAACGCTCCTGTGACGTCCCGTACGCGCAAGGATTCCAAGAAGGGAGGCGAGGCGTAATGGCAGATACCAACGAGCGTACTCCGCTGCTGAAGGTCGAGCACCTCTCTAAGGAGTTCCCCGCTGAGTCCGGCATGTTCGCCAAGCGCTTCTCCAAGCGTGTCGTCTCTGCTGTAAATGACATCTCTTTTGAGATTTATCCTGGCGAGACCTTCGGTCTGGTTGGCGAGTCTGGTTGCGGTAAGTCCACCACGGGCCGTACTATCATGCGCCTGACCAAGCCGACCGCCGGTAAGGTGTTCTTCCAGGGTAAAGATGTTGCCGAGATGAGCAAGCATGAGATCAAGGACATGCGTCGCGAGATGCAGTTTATCTTCCAAGATCCTTATGCTTCGCTCAACCCTCGTATGACCATCGGTGAGATCGTCTCCGAGCCCATGACCATTCACGGCGTGGGCACCAAGGAGGAGCGCATTGAGCGCGTCCGCGAGCTTCTCGACGTTGTCGGACTGAACCCCGAGCACATCAACCGTTATCCTCATGAGTTCTCCGGCGGTCAGCGTCAGCGTGTCGGCATCGCCCGCGCGTTCGCTTTGAAGCCCAAGCTGATCATCTGCGACGAGCCGGTTTCCGCTTTGGATGTGTCCATTCAGGCCCAGGTTCTGAACCTGCTAAAGGAACTCCAGGACAAGTTCGGTACCGCGTATCTGTTTATCGCTCACGACCTGTCCGTCGTGCAGCACATTTCCGATCGCGTTGCCGTTATGTATCTGGGTAAGATGGTTGAGGTTTCGGACTGGAAGACGCTCTATAGCGAGCCTCACCATCCGTACACGCAGTCGCTGCTGTCTGCCGTGCCGGTTCCCGATCCGGATATCCAGAAGACCCGTAAGCGCATCATCCTCGCCGGCGATCCGCCGTCACCGCTGGATCCGCCGACCGGCTGCCGTTTCCACACGCGCTGCCCGATCGCGCAGAGTATCTGCTCTGAGAAGCTTCCCGAGTTTAAGGAAGTCGCCCCGGGTCACTGCTGCGCCTGCCACTTCGCGGAGCCGTTCCCGATTAAGGAATCGCACATCGACTTGTAGCCGGTTGTTATCGTCCGGGCCCGCCCTGAAGTTACTTTTCAGAACGTCCTCGGACATGCAAGAAACCCCCGCTGCGCACTTCGTGCGGCGGGGGTTTCTTGCGTCCTGCGGAGTGTTCTGAAAAGTAACTTCAGGGCGGGCCCTGGGGTAACTCGGCAGGGAGAGTGCGATTCCTCGATCGCTCACTTAATCAAATGGAAAAGTTAGTGAGGCCGGAGCTTTGGCTCCGGCCTCCTCATATAAGGGCTCGGCAAAGCCGAGCCACCAAATTTGCATTAGCCCCCAGAACATGTTTGAGAACTGTGTCTGAAGTACGTATTTGCAGGCCCCGAATCGGTGTTGCCTCCCGCCGCATTCCGCAGGGGGAGCGATATTTTGTAGCACGAAGTGCGCAGCAAAAAATCGCTCATGCCCGAGGACGCGCCGGGAGGCAACACCGATTCGGGGCCGGACACACGGATTTACCTGCGCATTTACAAATTCGTAAACTTTTTTGAAAAAAGTGCTTGCACAGTTCTCGAATCATAGGTTATTATCTTCCTCGTTGAACGCGCGGGTCCAACAAAACGAACCGTGAATCAACAACATAGCATGTCGGAGCTTTTTGGTCATGCGGGTTCAAGTCCCGCCTCCGACACCATCGCATTTGAGAAGCCTCTTCGGAGGCTTTTTTGTTACCGATAGACGGCGGGGTCCACGATGGAAACGCTTGAACGCAACGAGTGGGCAGACGTTGCCCAACTAGTCGAGATCACGAGCGATGCTGTCATCATCTGCGAGCTCGACGGAACAATTCTGCATGTGAATAATCGCTTACTTGGTTTGATGTGCGAGGAACGCGCCGACGTCATCGGTGGAGATGTTAAAGACGTCCTGTACTCATCCGCTTTTGAACGTGCGACGGAACATCGTCTGCCATTTGAAACTGATGGCTCCGAGAACGAACTGATGCTCAAGCTGAGTGACGGCTCCTTTATCCCCGTCTTGGTTCGTGCGGGCTCCGTAACGCCTCCACGCATCTTTGGGCGCCGCGCGCCACGTGTCCTGGTGGCGCTCCATAGCATCGAAGAACAGTATTCGCACGACCGTCAGCTCAAGCGTGCGCTTTCGGAGCTTAGAGTGGCGAACAAGCGCCTCTCTGGCACGCTCTCGGTCATTATGAGTACCGTGGGCTCCGATGAGCTGCCCAGCCTACTTGATACCGTTTTGAACCAGCTTGTAGGAACGCTCGATGCTTCGGGTGCTGCTATCTATTTTTCTGAGAGCGGCGGTTTTAAACTTCGCGGTGTTTCCAAGGAGCTGTACGACAGTTACCTGCCTGAGTTTTTGCCGTATGGCGCTGGCATTCCGACGTATGTTCTTCGTGAGTCGCGTGCCTGTCGCTTGTCGATTCAACAGGACCTTAAGGGTGATAAGGCCGCCTCCGGTATGTTTATGGACCTGGACAATCGTTCTAAGCACCTGTTGCGTATGCAGGATATGCCTCCGTACCGCAGCGAGATCTGTCTTCCCGTTTTTTACGGTACGCAGATCCTTGGCGTGCTGGAAGTTGGTTGGAAACGCCCTCAGGCACCGCTCGCCTATGACGTTAATGTGCTCGAGGTCATTTGCGATTACCTGTCTATCCAGCTGGTCGGCATGGCATCGAGTCTTCGCTCCCGTCGCACGGCCGAGCTTGGCCGCTCGCTCAATGTCTTGCGTGATGAGTTGTTTACCTTTCTAGACGATTCCGCCGCGGCCACCCAGGCGGTATCGTCCGAGATCTGCAATATGCTTAACTGCCATTTTTGCCCTGTTGAGTATGATGCCAGTCTGGATTCCTACGTCATAGATTTTGAAGGCGGCAGTCGCGTTGCTTTGCCGGACGATCCCGAGAAGCTTTTCTTTTCCACGACGGCGCCAGCGGCACGTCTGGGGGCTGGCCCTGATGGCTTTGAGGCATCTGTTTTGGGCGGCACGAGTGCCGAGGACCTTAAACACGTCCGTATAACTCGCGTTGACGAATCGATGCCTATGGGAGGCTGGCTTAGGGCGCATGGTCTGCCTTGTCAAGGTCTCTACGTCGACTCCGGCATCGAGGCGGGGCGCCCGCGCTCTGAGGGTGATGGCAAACACAGTAACGACGCGATTGTTCCTGCTTCTGTTGCGAAGAGCCCGACGACGCGCGCGCTGCTGCTTCGTGATGGTAGCCAAGAGCCGATTGATGACCTTGAATATGACTACTTGGTGCACTTGGCGCATGACTTTGAACTGATCTACGAAGGCGAATCTCAAAAGCGCGAGGAGCGCCATATCGCTCAGACCCTTCAGATTGGCATGAGAAATTCGCTTGGTGACGTTCCGGGCATTGCAACCGATTCGGTGTACCTGTCGGCCACGAACTCGGCGTTGGTCGGCGGCGATTTCTATACGCTCATCCGTCTTCCCGACGACTGCGCCGTCATGATTCTGGGCGATGTGTCTGGCAAAGGCATTGAGGCTGCATCGATGTCCGCGCTCGTCAAGACGGCCCTGACGGCATATGCCTGGGAGGGCGCTGGACCGGCCCGCATGGCACGCTCCCTTAAC
Organism: Collinsella sp. 60_9; assembly: GCA_001915225.1. Taxonomy (GTDB): domain Bacteria; phylum Actinomycetota; class Coriobacteriia; order Coriobacteriales; family Coriobacteriaceae; genus Collinsella. The sequence continues at coordinate 17,668 of MNQC01000044.1, read as the reverse complement.
AGCATGCTCATGGGCTTCTCGAGGGTCGAGACGTTCGTGACGGCCTTTATCGCCAAGATTGACCTTAAAGCCGGACGCGCAACGTATTGTTCGGCGGGCCATCCTCCGACCATGGTCATCAGGCCAGAGTCGATGCCGCTGGGTGGCGGCGAGGCCCGTGGGGGAGAGGTCGAGCTGCTTGGATGCCAATCGGGCGTAATCGGTGCTTTTGAGAGCATGGTGTACGAGACAGGCGTGTTTACGTTCGCTCCTGGTGACATGCTCTTCATGTATACGGATGGAACGATTGAGGCCCGCGACCGCACCGGAGCGTTCTTTGGCGAGCAGCGCCTTCGTGACCTTCTGCTCTCTGTCTCGGGTGAGGGCGTATCGGGAATCTGCGGTAAGGTCTTGGGCGAGCTTGACCGATTTACCGAATCGGCGCTGGACGATGACATTGCATTGGTGTCCCTTGAGTTTTTACGGGGTCGTTCATAGACGACGCTGGGCGGGCTGAATCCGCACGGTTGGGGAAACGAATGCATCGAGTGGGCTTTTTTGGGGAACCATGGTCGTATGAATGAGTGGAATGACATAGCGGTTTTGACGCCACCAGGCGATATCGACATCGCCACGGTGCCTGCGCTGCGTCGGCGGTTGGATGCTTTGATTGGCCGCGGCGTGCGTCGTGTTGTCATCAACTGTCAGGCTGTTAGCTTTATCGATTCGACGGGCTTGGCATTCCTGCTTACGCGCGCTCGTGAACTCATGAGGCGAGAAGGCCTGCTTTCGCTCGTCAATGCATCAGGTGAAGTTGTTCGCTTTTTGGAGATTGCTCGTCTTGTCGATATCCTTCATGT
>MNQC01000044.1:0-16649 GCA_001915225.1 Collinsella sp. 60_9 | reverse complement strand
CGTCGGGGGAGGCGCTGGGTAATGCCTATGACCATGCGGGCGGTATCGGGTGCGTCCTGACGATTCAGGCCTATGGTGATCGCGTTGTGGTTGAGGTGCTTGATCGAGGTGCCGGCTATGCTATCGATAAAACGAACGAACCGGTCGCATCTGAGGAGCGCGGCCGTGGTATCAAGCTTATGCGTATGCTCGTCGATAACGTGGAGGTTGCTCGTCGTACGGACGGCGCCGGCACGCGCGTGCAGATGGTGAAGCTGTTTAGCGGAGCGCTGGAATCGTGTGCCTAGCCAATCGCTTTAGCGCGTTTGGCTACTAAGAACATGCGGCAGACAAGTTTTTTGAAAAAAGTACTTGCGTCTTTTGGACAACTCGCGTAAATTAATAACCCGCAAGCGGACATGGCTCAGTTGGTAGAGCACAACCTTGCCAAGGTTGGGGTCGCGGGTTCGAGCCCCGTTGTCCGCTCCATTGCATTTCCGGACCGTTTAGGCGGTCCTTTTTCGGCGAAGTGGCCAAGTGGTAAGGCAGAGGCCTGCAAAGCCTTTACCCCCGGTTCGAATCCGGGCTTCGCCTCCAGGCAACATCCGGGCGCTCCGGCGCCCGTTTTGTTTTACATATGCGGACATGGCTCAGTTGGTAGAGCACAACCTTGCCAAGGTTGGGGTCGCGGGTTCGAGCCCCGTTGTCCGCTCCAACTATCTTACGCGGTTCTAACGAACCGCGTTTTTTGTTGACGCTGCGCGGGCCCCGGGCACCCCATCTTGCCCCTCAATCGTCGGTCGCGTACATAAAGTACGCTTCCCTCCTCTTTCGCGGCAACCTGGGGCACCCGGAGCCCGCTCGCTGTCGTGGCCGGGAAAGTGGGTCTTCCGTTCTTTTCACTAATCGGTCGATTCGTCCCAGGAGGCTTGAACCCGAGAGGGAGCGAGCGTTTTGGGGCGTGGCTGTGGCGTTGTTTGCTGCGAATGTGCGCTTTGGGCGTATCATCGTGGGCATCTCGCATAACCTCGTTGCAAGGGAGATACGCCCCATGGCTACAGAAAAGTCTTCTTCGCGCTCATGGATGTCCGACGCCGCGATTTATCAGATCTACCCGCGCTCGTTTAAGGATTCGACTGGTTCGGGTCTGGGCGATATCGCGGGCATTACCCAGCAGATGGACTATCTTGAGCAGCTGGGTATCGAGGCCATCTGGCTGAGCCCGTTTTACCCATCGCCTCTTGTCGATGGTGGCTATGATGTGGCGGACTACTGCGATGTCGACCCACGTCTCGGCTCGCTTGACGACTTCGATGACATGATCGCTGCGGCTCACGCGCGCGGCATCAAGGTCATCGTCGACATCGTGCCCAACCATTCATCCAACCAGCACCCCTGGTTCAAAGCCGCTCTTGCCGCCGGCCCCGGATCGCCCGAGCGCGCCCGTTATATCTTCCGCGATGGTCGCGGCGAGCATGGCGAGCTGCCTCCCACCAATTGGAATGCCAACTTTGGCGGCCCCGCCTGGACGCGTGTTGCGGACGGTCAGTGGTATCTGCACATGTTTACGCCCGAGCAGCCGGACTTTGACTGGTCATGCCCCGAGGTTCACGCGTTCTTTTGCGACGTCCTGGCGTTTTGGAGCGATCGAGGCGTCGACGGCTTTCGCATTGATGTGGCGCAGGGTCTCGACCGCAATGACCTCGACCGGTGGCATCTCGCCGAGGGCGATGACATGGTTGACGACGGTACCCATCCACTGTGGGACCGCAACGAGGTCCATGAGATCTATCGCGAGTGGCGTCGCGTGTTCGACCGCTATGATCCGCCGCGCAGCGCCGTTGCCGAGGCGTGGGTGCTGCCCGAGCGCCAGTATCTCTACGCGCGTCCCAGCGAGCTTGGCCAGACATTCAACTTTGAGTTTGCCAAGGCCACTTGGACCTATGATGACATGCACACTGCAATCGAGAAGGGCTTGAAGGCAGCCGTCGAATCCGATTCCGCCTCGACCTGGGTACTCTCCAACCACGACGTGCCGCGCGTGGCGACACGCTATGCCCTGCCGCAAATCAAGGCGACGCGCTACCACCAGATTGCGCTCGACTGGCTCTTGCGCGACGGGTCGTCTTATGACGAGGACCGTGAACTCGGCGAGCGCCGCGCGCGGGCGGCCCTTTTGCTTGAGCTGGCGCTTCCGGGCTCGGCATACGTGTATCAGGGTGAGGAGCTCGGCCTTTTTGAGGTGGCTGATATCCCGTGGGCTGCACTCGAAGACCCTACTGCGACCAATACGCACGGACCGAAGCGTGAGAAGGGGCGCGACGGCTGTCGTGTGCCCCTGCCGTGGGTGGCGGCGGACGATCCCGCGCATGGCGGATCGTTTGGGTTTTCGCCGGCAGACGCCGATGCGGCGCCCCATCTGCCGCAGCCTGCATGGTTTTCCGATTATGCTGCCGATAGGGAAGAAGTGGACCCGACATCGATGCTTGCGCTCTATCGTGACGCCCTCTGGCTGCGGCGCAAGCTGCGCGGGTGCGCCAACGATCTTGCGTGGCTCGATCTTGACGGGCGCACCGGTCTTGCGGATGGTGCCGAGGGCGCTGAGGGCGGCGTCATCGCCTATCGCCGCGATAACGGCTGGGCGTGTGTGACGAACTTCGGTGCAGCACCCGTGGAGCTGCCGGCGGGCAGGGTCCTGCTCACCTCATCACCGCTTGCAGACGGCAGGCTCGCGCAGGACAGCTCTGCCTGGATCATGCTCGGTGAGATGTAGGGGCATCTCGCTGCGAGCCTGCGTTTGTTCGCGCCTTTCGTGACGACTGATGCCCTCGCGAGAGCGTCGCAAAACTTTTCAAAAAAAGTTCTTGCATAGGATGCGGGCATCACGTAAGATTAATCCTCGTAAGCGGACATGGCTCAGTTGGTAGAGCACAACCTTGCCAAGGTTGGGGTCGCGGGTTCGAGCCCCGTTGTCCGCTCCATTTGGGCGTTTAGCTCAGGGGGAGAGCGCTTCCCTGACACGGAAGAGGTCAGAAGTTCAAATCTTCTAACGCCCACCAAATGTTCGCAGCTCAGAGGCTATGTCCTCTGAGCTGTTTTGTTTTGCTACCAAGCACGCCGTCAAATATGCCAGCAAATATTGATCCAAGGTCCCCGTAGAGGTGCCGGCAGGTTGCATACGTCCTGGCCGACCGTGACCGCAACATGTTGGTCAAGCATAATCTTTTGGATTCTTTTGGCGTGAGCGGCTTGGTTTTGGTAGGATTTGTCAGCGGCTTGACTAAGGGGGTTTTATAACTGCCATGCAGGTAGCCGTGTTGGTAACGTTTTACCGACTTGCCAAGAACCCCTCATAATTAATGCGTCTGCAAAATGACTAATTGCTTTGACCTGCTGAAACACTATCATTTAAAAAAAGAATACAGGATATAGATGCCTCTTTGTCGTATGATAGATGGCGGACAGAGAACGAGGACCTTATTCGCCCCATTTGGATGGATCTTCGAGCCCCTTGATTGGCTGCGAGGATTGTCCGCATGAGGGCCTATGGTTTTCGAAAACACAGATTGCGCGACGGCGCCGCAAGACAGGGGCAAGCCCTGCCGGGCATCGTTTGGCTCTGAAGCGCAATACGATTTCGACGCGAAAGAGGCAAGAGGATGAAGATCATCAAGCGCAGCGGCACCGAGGTTGTCTTTGACATCGATAAGATTGTCAATGCCATCCGCGCCGCAAACTTGGAGGTCGAGGAGAGCTCTCGTCTTACCGACCGCCAGGTGGTTTACNNNNGAGGCATGCGAGAACGCGGGCCACACCGTGTCGGTCGAGGAGATTCAGGATCTGGTCGAGGACGAGATTATGCGTCTCGACTGCTACGAGGTCGCTCGCCATTACATCATCTATCGCTATGTTCAGAGCCTGAAGCGCCAGAAGAACACGACCGACGACAAGATTCTGTCGCTGATTGAGTGCAACAACGAAGAGGTCAAGCAGGAGAACTCCAACAAGAACCCGACCGTCAATTCCGTTCAGCGTGACTACATGGCCGGCGAGATCTCCAAGGACCTGACCCAGCGTGTGCTGCTGCCCCAGGAGATTGTGGATGCTCACAATGAGGGTCTGATTCACTTCCATGATTCGGACTACTTTGCCCAGCACATGCATAACTGCGACCTGGTGAACCTGGAGGATATGCTCCAGAACGGTACTGTTATTTCGGGCACGCTGATCGAGAAGCCGCACAGCTTCTCGACTGCCTGCAACATCGCGACGCAGATCATCGCTCAGGTTGCTTCCTCCCAGTACGGTGGCCAGTCGATTTCGCTGACCCATCTTGCCCCGTTCGTCGAGGTGAGCCGTCAAAAGATTCGCGGCGAGGTCGCCCGCGAGCTCGAGGAGCTCGGCGTTTCCGCATCTCCCGAAAAGGTCCGCGAGGTTGTTGAGGACCGCCTGCGTGACGAGATCCGCCGCGGCGTCCAGACGATTCAGTATCAGGTCGTGACCCTTATGACCACGAATGGCCAGGCGCCGTTCGTGACGGTCTTTATGTATCTCAATGAGGCCCGTACGCCCCAGGAGAAGCACGACCTTGCCATGATTGTGGAGGAGACGCTTCGTCAGCGCTATGAGGGCGTTAAGAACGAAGCCGGCGTGTGGATCACCCCGGCGTTCCCCAAGCTCATCTACGTGCTCGAGGACGATAACGTTCACGAGGATTCCCCGTACTTCTACCTGACTCAGCTGGCTGCGAAGTGCACCGCCAAGCGCATGGTGCCCGACTACATCTCCGAGAAGAAGATGCGCGAGCTCAAGCTGTCGAAGGGCGAGACCGCGGGCAACGGCGACTGCTATACCTGCATGGGTTGCCGTAGCTTCCTGACGCCCGACCGCTCCGGTAACGGATTTAACAACGTGGCCAACGCGCTGAACTATGACCCGAACAAGCCCAAGTACTACGGTCGCTTTAACCAGGGCGTTGTGACCATCAACCTGCCCGATGTCGCGCTGAGCTCGCATCAGGACATGGACAAGTTCTGGAAGATCTTCGACGAGCGCCTTGAACTGTGCCACCGCGCCCTGCTGTGCCGTCATGAGCGTCTGATGGGTACGCTTTCGGATGCCGCGCCGATTCTTTGGCAGTACGGTGCCCTCGCCCGCCTGAAGAAGGGCGAGACGATCGACAAGCTGCTCGTGGGCGGTTACTCCACCATTAGTCTGGGTTATGCCGGCCTGTATGAGTGCGTCAAGTACATGACGGGCCACAGCCACACCGAGAAGGAGGGCACGCCCTTTGCCATGGCCGTCATGCAGCGCATGAACGACAAGTGCGCCGAGTGGAAGGCCGAAAGCGATATTGACTTCTCGCTGTACGGTACCCCGCTTGAGTCGACGACCTACAAGTTCGCCAAGTGCCTGCAGCGTCGTTTTGGCATCATCCCGGGCGTGACGGACAAGGGCTACATCACCAACAGCTACCACGTTCACGTGTCCGAGGAGATCGACGCATTCGACAAGCTCAAGTTCGAGGGTATGTTCCAGCAGCTTTCGCCGGGCGGTGCCATCTCCTACGTTGAGGTTCCCAACATGCAGGACAACCTCAAGGCTGTCATTCGCGTGATGCAGTACATCTACGACAACATCATGTACGCCGAGCTCAACACCAAGAGCGACTACTGCCAGGTGTGCGGCTACGACGGTGAGATCAAGATTGTCGAGGATGACGGCAAACTGGTGTGGGAGTGCCCCAACTGCGGCAACCGCGACCAGGAGAAGATGAACGTCGCCCGTCGTACGTGCGGCTACATCGGTACCCAGTTCTGGAACCAGGGTCGAACCGAGGAGATCCGCGACCGCGTGCTGCATCTCTAATAACCATCCCAGGCCGCCCCGTAAAGGTCCGGGGCCTCGCTACGGGGCGGCCAAGTTGACGTAGCTGAGATGCAGCATGAGGCCTGCTCACTCCTCGAAGTTCTTAGCGGAAATAATTTGAGCTGCAGCTGCGATTTACTTGCGATGGCGGTTGAGCTGCAACAAAGTTTTTATTGGACCTCGAACCCTATACTCGATGTTCGCTTCGTTCATTGAGTTACCCTTTGCATGAGGCCGGGACATATCGTCCCGCCCGCAGTTTCGCAGGCCGAAGGCCGAGAATGTTTGAGGACGGGATGATATGTCCCGGCCTCCCGGGAGAGTTACCTATGAATTACGCGAACATTAAGTATTTCGACATTGCTGATGGGGAAGGTGTTCGTACTTCTCTGTTTGTGAGCGGGTGCCGTCGTGGGTGCAAGAACTGCTTTAACTCTGTCGCGTGGGACTTTGCTGCGGGTGAGCCGTTCGATCGTGCCGTCGAGGACAAGATTATCGAGAGTCTCGATCATCCCTTTATCGATGGCCTGACGATTCTGGGCGGCGAGCCTATGGAGCCCGAGAATCAGGTGGGGCTTGTTGACTTTATCGAACGCGTGCGTGCGGCCTATCCCGCGGGGTCGGGCAAGACCATTTGGTGCTTTACCGGCGACGTGCTCGAGGAGCTTATGCCGGGTGGCCGTCATCATACCGAGGTGACGAACCGTATCCTGGCCTGCCTCGACATGTTGGTGGACGGCCCGTTTGTTCAGGATCTGTACGATATCTCATTGCGTTTTAGAGGCTCGAGTAACCAGCGTGTGATCGATATGAACGCTACGCGCGACCGTGCTGAGCGCGAGGGTGTTGCGCTTTGTGATGCGGTTGAACTTTGGCGGGACGATCCAGTCTATTCGACCCATACTATGTAGCTTGTGGCCGATGCCAAAGGGCGTGGTACCATAGTGCGAACGTGAAATCGGAAAAGTGAGGCCCAGATGGTCGATCAGGAAAAAGTCGAGGCCGCCATTAAGCTTTTGCTTGAGGGCATAGGCGAGGACCCAACTCGTGAGGGCCTGCTGGAGACCCCGGCGCGCGTTGCCCGTATGTATGGTGAGATCGCCGGCGGTATGGACCAGAGTGCCGAGGAGCACCTGTCCAAAACCTTTGCCGTCGCTTCGAACGATTTGGTTATCGAGCGCGACATTACGTTTTACTCGCTGTGCGAGCACCATCTGCTGCCGTTTTATGGCAAGGCCGCCATTGGCTATATCCCTAACGGTCGGGTGGCTGGGCTTTCCAAGCTCGCCCGCACGGTTGAGGTTTATGCCCGCCGTCTGCAGCTGCAGGAGCAGCTGTGTGCGCAGGTTGCCGACGCTCTCATGGATTATCTCGCTCCCCAGGGAGCGATTGTGCTCATGGAAGCCGAGCATATGTGCATGACCATGCGCGGCGTGCAAAAGCCTGGCACCAAGACCGTGACGCTCGCTCGTCGCGGCGTCTTTGAGGCCGATCCGGCGCTCGAGGAGCGATTCTTTAGGATGCTGGGACGCTAACTATGAGAGTCGTCAACGACTTTACATCGAATACTGACGAGGGAATGCCGCGTCGCGGTTTTATGGCTTCGGGCCTGGCGCCTTTTGGTGCCATGCCTCGCATTGATTACATCTGTGCCAACGGTCTGTTTCGGCGGCACCTGGGCAACATTGCACAGTTGGAATCGGGGCGCATCTTCTGCCGCCACGGTATTGACCACCTGCTCGATGTCGCTCGCATTATGTGGATCAAGAATCTCGAGGAACAGCTCGAATTTGACCGCGAGGTCATCTACGCCACGGCACTTCTTCACGATATCGGCAAAGATGAACAGTATGAATCGGGTATATCCCATGATGTTGCAAGCGAACGCGTCGCTGATGCGATTCTCGGCGGTATGCCCGATGACGTAGCGTTTGAGCCGGCCGATGCCGCAGCCATTAAGACGGCCATTCTGGGCCATCGAAAGCTGCGCGTGAACAGCCAACCGCTCGAGCGCCTGCTCTATGCAGCCGACAAAGCGTCGCGCGCCTGCTTTGCATGCCCCGCGCGCAATGCTTGCAACTGGAGCGATGATAAAAAGAACCTGTCGATTCGCGTGTAGTTAGTTTACGCGGTCGGGGTTCTAAACGAAGGAGACGATCGCGATGAGCAACAAGAAACTGCCCGAGAATGCAACCAAGACTGAAGGCGCCGAGCTCGCCCGCCGTGGAAGGGGCGAAATATCCACCGCAACGGCGGTACCCCACGTGAGCTATGACGATCTGCGCCATGCCGACCGCATCACCGTTGAAGGTCTTGAGGTTTTTGCTAACCATGGCGTGTATCCCGAAGAGAACGTGCTGGGCCAGAAGTTCATCGTGTCCTTGGTGCTCTATGTCGACCTGCGTGCAGCGGGGGAGCACGATAGCCTGGACGCTTCGATTGACTACGGCTCGGTGTGCCACGATGTCGATGGCTATCTGCGCGAGCATACGTTTAAACTCATCGAGGCGGCAGCCGAGGGTGTGGCCCAGATGCTGCTGCGTCGTTACCCCTTGCTGCTTGGCGTGCGTGTTAAGCTCGATAAGCCTTGGGCTCCCGTCGGTCTTCCCCTGGCAAGCTGCGGCGTCGAGATCGAGCGCGTGCGCTAACCGACTCTAGAGCTCGTTGGCGGGCGGTTTTTTGAGCCGCTGCGACAGAGCCCTGTTGTTGGGGCAGTACGTGTCGAGCAGCGCGTGAAACCGCTGATTGTGGCTTGGCTCGAGCAAGTGGACGAGCTCGTGGGCGACAACCATGTCGAGGCATTCGACGGGGTAGGCGGCAAGTTCTCGTGCGATGCGAACGGCGCCGGATTTGGGCGTGCAGGAGCCCCAACGCGTTTTCATGCTGCGTACGGAAACGCGGGAAACGGCGACACCCATTGCGATTTCGTATGCGTGCACAATATCTCGCAGTGCCGATGTGACCTCGGACGTATAGAGCTGGTCAATATGGGCTTGGATCTCACTGGGCGTTAAGCCGTCGAGGGTCGCGTTCCACTTGGCCTGCGGACGTTCGTCTGGCTCGTCGGTACCCATAAAACTTGCGAAGGTAGCCTGCTTGGGCCGCGGTGCGGGTGATGCAAAGTTATGATCGAGTGCATCCTGTACCGTGATGGGCTTGCCCCAAAGTGCAATGATCGAGTGGGGGCTGAGCGACTCCTGTGCCGTCGTCTGACGTTGCTTGCGCTGGGCAAGTCGGCTGATAATCCAGGCGCTGTTGCGCTTCACAAACGCTTCGATACGCTCGCGGCTGGCGCCGAGCGGCGCGCTGGCGTGGACCTCACCGCTCGATGTGACGCGTAGGTTGAAGTTCTTGACGCACTTTTTGGTAACGACGACGGGGATGGGCGTCCCATCCGGTCGGGGTACGGAAATCGTAAACTGCTGCGTCAAAAGCGGTCCTTCAGATTGGGGACGGGCCGGCATGTCGGCCGCTCGGCATGCCCGGCCGCCCCAGGGGGGTGAAGTGCTTGGAGAGCATGTTCTGGAACTCGGGCATCTTGCTGGCGTCGGAGAGGAAAGCGGGCACCGCGGCACCGTCCCAGTCGCCGCCGAGCGCGATGACATTTTCGCCACCCAGGTCAAGCCAGTGCTCGATATGTGCCGCCAGCTGGTCGAAGGTGACGTCTGCGGCTGTCTTGTCGGTTGCGTCGTTGGATAGGAACTCGCTGCAGTAGTTGAGGCCGACGATGCCACCCATGTCGCGAATGGTGCGGAACTGGTCGTCGGTAAGGTTGCGCTTAACGCCGCAAACCGCGCGGGAGTTGGAGTGGCTGGCGACGAAGGGGCGCGTGGCGTGGGCGACAACCTCGTCAAAGCACTCATCGTTGAGGTGGGAGACGTCGAGTACCATGCCGGCGTGCTCCATCTGCGTAAGTGCCTCGATGCCGGCGGCGGTGAGGCCGGCGTGGGTGTCGTGGCCGCTCGCGAGCGGCCCCTGCGCATTCCAGCTGAGTGACGACATAAGCACGCCCAAGCTCTTGAGCACTTCGATCAGCGCGGGGTCCTCGGCGAAGAACGTGGCGTTTTCGATGGTGTGGATGCAAGCGACCTTGCCGTCCTTGAGCGCGGGGCGAATGTCTGCGGCGCTGCGCACGTTGACCATACGGTCGTGGTTGAGCATTGCCTGGCCGCTCATATGCGCCATGATCTGCGCCTGGAAGCGCGCGGCGTGGGCGGTGGGAATCTCGTCGGGGACAAACGCGGCGAAGCACTGTGCCCACGGCGTGTTGCCGATCTTTGCGAGCGAGATGGCACAGGCGTTGCCCTCGATGAGGTCGAAATCTTGCGGATGCGTTTCGTCGCCAGGGAAATAACCGTCGGTGCCGGCGGTAAAGCGCAGGTCGAGATCGAGCGTGGCCCAGCCGATTCGGTCGGCGGTGTCGCAGTGTAGGTCAAATACGGGATATGCCATGGTTCCTCCGGTTGCAGCGTTTCTTTGCAAACTGTCATTGAATTGTATGACTAGGGTATAGTTAGCGCCATATGTTCACGGCGGCCCGCGTTGTGCGCCGCCCTTATCACGGAGGTTACCATGTCCAACCAGGACAAGAAGGTCAAGACCCATTATCGCGGCACGCTCGATGACGGCACGCAGTTCGATAGCTCCTACGATCGCGGCGAGCCGCTGGAGTTCACCTGCGGCGCCGGTCAGATGATTAAGGGCTTCGACGCCGCTGTTGTCGACATGCAGGTGGGCGAGAAGAAGACCGTGCACATTCCTGCTGCCGATGCCTACGGCGAGCACAATCCCGAGATGGTTATTACCTTCCCGGCCGAACAGGTTCCCAACATCGAGCAGATCGAGAAGGGCATGAAGCTTTTCCTGTCCACGCCGAGCGGTATGCCCGTTCCCGCCGTGGTCATCGACGTAACGCCCGAGGCCGTGACGCTCGACGCCAACCACGAGCTGGCCGGCAAGGACCTCAACTTTGATATCGAGCTTGTTGAGGTCGAGGACTAGGCTATGCCTGCAAATCTGGTTTCGACGACATGCTTGGGAAATCTCAACGATCCGTCCTATGAACTCCTGCTTCGCCGGAAGCTGGGCGGCGTCTTTGAAGTTGACGAGCTACTGCTCGATTGGGACCAGGCTGATGTATGCGCGTTTGTGGGCGTGACGGAGCTGGGGCGCACGGTCGATGTTCGGCTGGATGCTGCCGACGGCGGTCGTCTTGCCGACGGCGACGTGCTCGCCGTCGACCACACGGGTGCGGTGCCCGTGGCGGTTGTCGTGCGCCTGCGCAGCGCCGAGGTTTATTTGGTCGAAGTTGACCGCATGGACCCGATTGCGCTCGCGCATGCGTGCTGGGAGATCGGCAATATGCATGCGCCGCTTTTTCGAGGCGATTCGGACGAGCATACCGTGCGCATGTATACGCCGGTGCAGCCTGTTTTGGGCCGCATGCTCCGGGGCGTCGAGGGCGTTCGGCTCTCGACGGTTACCCGTGAACTCGATTCGGACCGGCGCTTTGCGTCGAGTGCGTCGGACGCCGTTGTGAGTATGGCTCCAGACTTTACGATCGTAAAGAAGGCGCGCGGTTAACGTGCATATGAGTAAGACGGACTTTGAGAGGCAACTATTCAAAGTCCGTCTTGCTGTTGATGAGGTGCTTTGGGGGAAAGCATATGGGTCTTGAGGGAATCAAGCTGATTGCATGCGATTTGGACGGCACGTTGCTGCATCCGGGGGAGCGCGAGCCGCGTTCCGAGGCCTTTGAGCTCATCGACGAGCTGCATCGTCGCGGTATTGTGTTTATGCCGGCGAGCGGCCGTCAATATGCGAGCTTGCGCTATCTGTTTGCCCCGGTGGCCGATGAGCTCGCCTATGTATGCGAAAACGGAGCCCTGGTGATGAGCGAGGGACGTGCCGTTGTCAAGCGTTCCATGGAGCGTAGCCTTGCTATGGATATCGCGAATGCCGTGGTTGCATATCCCCATGCCGACGTGACCCTTTCGTGTGAGGGACACCTCTACACCATGAGCGGCAACGATGCGTTCGTCGATCATTTGCGCTATGAGGTCCACTGCGATGTGGCGGTGGTCGTCCGCCCCGAGGACATCGACGAGGACGTCATTAAGATTGCCTTCCAGACGCCCGAGGTGAATCAGCCGGCGGCCCTGGAGTATTTCGAGCGCCTCTTTAGCGACCGTGTTGACGTGATGACGTCGGGAACCGAATGGACAGACTTTATCGGTTTCGGTTCGGGCAAGGGCTCCGCGCTTGCCGATTACGGTCGTGCCCTGGGTATTTCGCCCGATGAAATGATGGCGTTTGGCGATAACGAAAACGACCGTGACATGCTCAATGTAGTGGGCCATCCTTATCTAATGGAGAGCTGCAATCCCAGCATGCGCGGTATCAATGACCGTGTCCGCTCGGCAGTCGGGGCAGAGACCCTCGAAAATGGTGTAGTGCGACGTGACGCGCCAGCCGATTTGCTCGGACGCCTTGGCGTCGAGCTGGGCATCGAAGGGGAGCGGTACGTCGATGACGCGGCTGCACGAGGTGCAGATGATATGCGCATGCGGCTCGATCGTGCGATCGAAGCGGCTGCCGCCCGGCGTCTTGATGGAGAGGATTTCGCCGGCGTCGGCCAAGAGATTGAGATTGCGGTAGACCGTACCGCGGCTGATTTTGTCATCCTGCGCGCGCACGACGTTGTAGATTTCGTCGGCGGTGGGATGGTTATAGCTTTGGCGCACGGCGTCAAGAACCAGCTTTCGCTGCCTGGTATTCCTTCTTTGCACCGCCATGCGCCTCGCCTCTTTTCTATTAACGGTCGTAGGTAAATGATACCGTATTTAGCACACAATACTAATAATGAGGACTGAAACCGTCTTCATTGGCAAGTGGGGCTCGGGCCTGGGCGTCTACGAGGCGAAAACGCGTTCCCATGCGCTCGTAGGAGGCATGAAGCGCCTCGAGATGAGATAGGATGTTTGCCGGAGCTCCCTGTATCTCCATCTCGACTGAGCCGTCTTCCATGTTACGCACCCAGCCGGTGAGTGCGCGTGCCTGCGCGAGGTTGGTGTTGGTAAAGCGAAAGCCAACGCCTTGGACTTGCCCCGTCCAGTGCAGGAAATAGCGCAGGGGAGCGTCTTGAGTGGCCTCGTCGCTTGCGAGCACGGTAAGCCTGCGGCGCAGCTCGAGCTCGACGTTTGATGGTTTTTGAGGCTCTCGACTGCCGCCGGTGACGCTGGAGAAGAACGTATCGAAGAGGCCCATCGCTATGCCTGCTTGTCTGCGTCGGCCGGGAAGGTAATGCCGGCCTGCTGGCGCACGGCATCCATGATACGCAGTGAGACGAGCGTGACATCGCGGTAGTGGCCAAGCTCGTGGCGTCCTGCCGGGGTCTCCCAAATCTCTTCCTTAACGTTATCGATGCCGCCGATGGCGGTGATAAAGTCTGTGAGTTCGTATTCCATAGTGTTGCTCGATTTGGGTAGGTCGAGCACGCGGCCGTTGTCGCCCTGTTCGCGCGGTGCCTCGGTCGCCGAGCCGCGTACGACGTCGCCGCGATAGTCGATGCGGACGTTGCGGGGCGTGGACAGATGGTCGATCTGGATAGTGCCACGCTCGCCTTCGATCTGCGAGGGCAGCAGGTCATTCGTAATTTTGGAGTGCGCGAGCTCGACGGAGATGCGGCCTTCGCCATAGCTGGCGAGGATGGAACCGCAGCCGTCGATGGGGCCGTGCGTGAGCTGTCGCGTGGTGGGGTCGAGCAGAGTAGTCATGCTCGTAAGGCCGGAAGGCATGCCGAAAATCTCGACCATGGGCTCGACGGCGTAGACGCCAATGTCCATGAGGGAACCCGATGCCATATTGCAGTCGAAGATATTGGTGGCGCGTCCCGCGAGAATCTCGTTGTAGCGCGAGGAATACTTGCCAAAGCGCAATGAGGCGCGGCGGATGGGGGCGATCTCGCCCAGGGCGTCCTCGATGGCGTGGAAGGCGGGATCGTGGAGGGGACGCATGGCCTCGAGGGCCACGACACCTGCTGCCTCGGCAGCGCGGAAGACTTCCAGCGCCTGCGCTTCGGTGGCGCAGAAGGGTTTCTCGACGATGACGTGCTTGCCACCGGCGATGCAGGCGAGCGCCTGTTCGTGATGGAGTGCATTGGGACTGCCGATGTAGACGGCATCGACGTCGTTGGCGGACGCGAGCTCGTCGAGTGCGGTGAAGTTGCGTTCGCCGCCGTGCTCGGCAGTAAAGGCGGCGCCGTGCTCGGCATTGCGCGAGAGCGTGCCTACGAATACGGCCTGGTCGTTGGCATTGACGACCTGGATAAAGTCGTCGGTGATCATGGATGTGCCGATGGTTGCGATACGCAGCATGTGTCCCCCTTGCGTTGTTTGGCCTACAGGATGAGTGTAGCGCGTGGGGATATAAAGCTGCGCGAAAACGCTATTACAGGTCGCTCTCGTTAAAGCCGGTGTCGATATCGAGGTTACTGCCGTCGGCCGCCGTGGTGGCGAGTTCATCGCAGCGCTCGTTGAGCTCGTGACCGGCGTGACCCTTAACCCAGATGAACTCAACCTTGTGCTTGCTTTTGACGGTGAGTAGGCGCTCCCACAGGTCGCGGTTCTTGACGGGCTGCTTGTTGGCGGTTTTCCATCCGCGCTTTTTCCAGCCGTCGATCCAGTGCTTGTTAAAGGCGTTGACGACGTACTGCGAATCGGAATGGACCTCGACCATGCGGTTGTTGGTGGTCTTGGCGTAGCCGCGTGAAAGCTCGGAGGTGAAGGTCTTGCCGGCGGGGTTGGTGTATTTGAGTACGGCGCCGTAGCCGCCGCGTCCCGGATTTGATCGGGCCGAGCCGTCGGTATAGATGATGACCTTCACATGGTTCCTTTCGTTGGGTACGTTTCGTGTGAGTGACCATTGTAGCGCCATGCCCGCCGGGGGCTAGCAATCTACGATTTCTACCCCGTCTTCCGACAGTTAGTTGGCATGGATGATGCGGTTGAGCTCGTCGAGGTATTGCTGCAAGAGGGGAGAGGGCTTGCGCTCGTCGTGCATGATATAGCCTACGTGCATCGTTGGGGCGTCTGCTAACGGGATCGATGCCATACCCCATTGCATTTCATTGGAGAGGACACCGGTCGATAGGGTATAGCCGTTCGACGTGATAAGTAAGTTGGTAAGTGTTCCGCGGTCCGAGATTCGTATGTTGCGGTCGCAAGGGATATAGCTAAAAGGTTCCTCGGCGTAATAGAAGGAGTTCGAGGTGCCTTGCTCAAAGCTGTAGCGCGTATATGGTGTGAGGTCGGCAAGGGACAGCTGCGGGCGGCGGGCAAGCGGGTGGCGCTCGCTAACGAAGACGTGGACCGTCACGTCGAATAGGGGATGGAAGCTCGCGCGCGCATCGGCAAAAGCCTTCTGCAGAACGCGGACGTTAAAGTCGTCCAGATAGAGGATGCCGATGTCGCTGCGAAACGCGCGGACGTCATCGATGATCTGCGATGTGGTGGTCTCGCGCATGATGAACTCGAACTTGCTGTCGCGGCAGCGCTCGACCACGTTGACAAAGGCCTCGACCGAAAAGGCGTAGTGCTGGGCGGAGATGGCGAGGCGGGCTTGCGGAGTGCCGCCGTCCTCGTAGCGCGCCTCGAGCATGTCGGCCTGCTCTACGACCTGGCGCGCATAGCCCAAAAGCTCGGTGCCGTCGTTGGTGAGCGTGACGCCGCGGCTGGAGCGCGTAAAGATCTCCAGGTGGAGCTCCTGTTCCAGGCTTTTGACGGCGTTTGAGATGTTGGACTGAGCGGTATAGAGGCGCTGGGCTGCGGCATTGATTGAGCCGGACTCTGCTACGGCGATCAGGAAACGAAGCTGCTGGAGGGTCATCGGCGCCGTCCTTTCGATCGTTATCTATAAAACCGATAACAGGTTAGCGCTTTTAAGTGATTGACCGAGGGAAACAATGCTCGTACTATTCAAAACACACAAAGGCGGTAGGTAATTAAACCGACCACGGAACCGGGATGCGAAAGGAGGCCCGCATATGAATTGCTTACCAAGACGAATGCCGGGCTCCTGTTTGCGCCCGTCGGCGTGATCAGGAGACAGCGACTTACTTCTCTCTAATTAATTAACTTTTGTTCGATCAAGGAGATCATCATGAGCCAGTTCATCAACAACCCCGAGCACACCTTTGGTTTCGATACCCTGCAGCTGCACGTTGGCCAGGAGAGCGCCGATCCTGCATCCGACTCCCGTGCCGTGCCTATCTACCAGACCACGAGCTATGTGTTCCGCAACTCCCAGCACGCCGCCGACCGCTTTGGTCTTGCCGATGCTGGTAACATCTACGGCCGTCTGACCAACTCCACCCAGGGCGTCTTCGAGGACCGTATCGCCGCACTCGAGGGTGGCGTGGCAGGTCTCGCCGTCGCCTCCGGTGCTGCTGCCATCACCTATACCCTGCAGGCTCTTGCTCAGGCCGGTGACCACGTGGTGGCTCAGAAGACCATCTACGGCGGCTCTTACAACCTGCTGGAGCATACGCTCTCCCAGTTTGGCGTCGAGACCACCTTCGTCGATGCCCACAACCTGGACGAGGTCGAGGGAGCCATCAAGGACAACACCACGGTCATCTATCTTGAGACGCTCGGCAACCCCAACTCCGACATCCCCAACATCGACGCCATCTCCGAGATCGCCAAGAAGCACGGTTTACCGGTTGTCGTCGACAACACCTTCGGCACCCCGTATCTGTTCCGTCCGCTGGAGCATGGTGCCAACATCGTCGTCCACTCCGCAAC
>MNQC01000043.1:0-7167 GCA_001915225.1 Collinsella sp. 60_9 | reverse complement strand
GCCCGTGTCGACCTCGGTAATGGGAGCGGCGGGGTTACCCGGGACGGCGCGCTCGGCCAGAATCGCGATGTAGCCGGTCGGGCGCTCACCCTCGGCAGGACCCGGCCAATCCTTAAGTGCGCCGGCCCATGCAAGCTCATCAAACACACGCGCGCAGTCCTCTGCACCGCTCACCACATGAAAACGCAGACGCTGAGCATTGGCGCCACAGGGAGCCAGGTGCGCCAGCTCTGCCAGCTCGAGCAAAAACTCGCGCGGCACGCGCATGGATTCGTCAAAGCGGCGGCACGTGCGGGCGCGGCGGACCAACGCATCAAACGCGTCCAAGCCGAGCTTTTCGCAACCCTGCTTTGCCATCGACTCCGCGCTCGACGGCGCCGCGGGAACTGTTTCGTTCATAGGGACCCCCAATTTCGGGCAATTGTTCTTAGGAAAATCTAACCTAAAACGTAGGCAATAACGAACAGGGCTGCAATGTTCTACACCTGTTGAATAGAAAATCGCGACGTGGGGAACAACGGAAACAATTCGGGGCCTTTGGGTTACGTTTCGCCCTCCCCGACCCATACGCCAGCGCCTTTAGGCGATACTGGTTGTAACGATCAAGGCTTACGCCGCACGGAAAGGAGACATTATGGGCATCTTTAAGAACGATGACCAAAAATCGAGCCAGTTTGGATTTGACGAGAAAAGCATGGCAGGCAAGGCCGTCAAGGCCGTGCGCTGGATTTACGCCATCACGGGCGTCTTGGCGCTCGTCGCCGGCATCGCACTGCTGTTTGCGCCCGCCAAGTCCCTCGTCTTCCTAACGACCGTCTTGGGCTTCTACTTTGTGATCACGGCCGCGATCAGGCTGTTTACCGCTGTTTTCGAGCCACTGCTGCCCACCGGCTGGCGCGTGACGAGCATCATCTCCAACCTGCTCATTATCTTGGGCGGCGTCATAATCCTGCGCAACCAGGCCTTCTCGACCGCGACGCTCACCACGATGGTGGTTATCGTGGCCGGCTTTGGCTGGATTGTCGAAGGTGTCATGTCCATTCTGGAGTCCGAGCTTTCGTCCAACCGCGCCCTCGCTATCCTGAGCGGCGCACTCTCCATCATCGCCGGCATGTTCGTGTTTATCTATCCGCTGTGGTCGGCCAAGATGCTCGTTATCTTTAGCGGCGCCGCGCTGCTGGTGTTTGGCGTTACGCTGATTGTTCGCGCTATTCAATTTGGCAAACTGGTGCACTAGATGCCACGAACGCTCTTTATTGATGCCGACGCCTGCCCGGTCACGCGCGAGTCGATTGATTGCGCGCGGCGGGCGGGCGTCGCCGTTGTTATCGCCGGCAACAGCACGCAAAACCTGGAACGGCACATTCGCCGCGACGACCCGCGTGATGCCGAGCACGCGCGACGCGGCTTTTGGGTCACGACGCTCGATGTGAGCGTGGGCGCCGACAGCGCCGACTTTGCCATTGTCGAACGCCTGCAGGCGGGCGACGTGGTCGTGACGCAGGACATTGGCCTGGCGAGCATGGTGCTCGGCCGCGATGCCGCCGCAATCGGTGTGCGCGGGCGTGTGTACGACAAAGCAACCATCGACATGCAGCTGTTTATTCGTCACGAGGAAAAGAAGGTGCGTCGCGCTGGCGGTCGCACCCGCGGGCCGGCAGCCTTCACCAGCGAAGACCGCGCCCGCTTTAAGCGCAACCTCACCGAGCTGCTGCACTAACCAAGATAGATTTTTGGACATGTCCGGAAATCTGCTTTTTGCTTTGGGCGGTGTGAGCGCTCAAAATCCATGGCTCAACAAAAAACGGGCTTCAAAATGCCATGCGTCGCCGCATTGCG
Organism: Collinsella sp. 60_9; assembly: GCA_001915225.1. GTDB lineage: Bacteria > Actinomycetota > Coriobacteriia > Coriobacteriales > Coriobacteriaceae > Collinsella. Next base: position 5,328 of record MNQC01000043.1, on the reverse strand, counting down.
CAGGCGCCGAGCATGGCTATTTGAAGCCCATTTTTTAGGCCTACTTAGAGGCCGAAGGCGGATAGGATAAGGCCCCAGCCGGCACCGATGACGTACATCATGATCAGAAACAGGACGTTTTCGCGGGCGCTGCGGTTGGTGCGGAACAGCACCAGGTAGCCCACACCGGCAGAGATGAGCGTGCCGGCGAGCATCGGGGCCAGCTGCAGCGCGCCTTCCAGGTACAGTTGCGTGATGACAACGCTGGCCGAGCAGTTGGGAATCAGGCCGACGAGTGCCGAGCCCAGGACCGCAAGCGTCTCGTTGCCGCGCAGGAACTGCTCGATCGCGGACTCGCCGAAGGTCTCGAGCACGGCGACCAGAATCAGCGTCACCAGGAAAATGAATACCGATACCTGCACGGTGTGGGAGATGGCGCTGCGGATAATCGACAGGACAGGCGTCCCTTCGTGGGAATGGGAGTGACCGTGACCATCATGGTGTTCATATTCGCCCTCATGACCGTGATCGTGGCCATGTCCGTGTTCGTGCTCGTCCTCGTCTTCATCACAACCGCAATGGTCGCGCTCGCACAACTCGTGGATGTGGTCGGCGCTCACGCCCGCCTCGGCCACCTCGTCGATGATGTCACCGCCAGTGTGGTCGTCGTGCGCGCAGTTCACGTGGACCGGGTTGGCCGCGGTTCCCAGCACGGTGCGGCGAATCGCCGCATGCGCGCGAGCGTTACGACGCAGGCCGCGAATGGCGGCGTCCACGATAAAGCCCGTGACCAGCGCGATCAGTGCCTTCGAAGCCAAAAGCATCGCCATGGTCTGCACGGGCACCTGCTCGGCGAGCAACAGCGGCAGCATCTCATCGGAGGTCGAAAGGAACACCGCCACCAACGTGCCCAAGGTCACGACACGACCGGCGTACAGCGTGGCCGCCATTGCCGAAAAGCCGCACTGCGGCACCATGCCCAGCAACGAGCCAACCACGGGGCCCGCAGCACCGGCGCGCTTGATGGCGCCGTTAACGCTGTCGCCCGCGACGTGCTCCAGGATCTCGAGGGCCAAATATGTCACCAATAAGAACGGTACCAGCGAGAGCGTGTCCTTGCCGGCGTCGAACAAAATATCAATCAGCAAATCCATGACGGATGGAACCTTTCGTGTCTTTCGGCAGCATTGTAAAAGTCCTAGCGGTCAACTAGGGTATTGTAGTTGTCCTAGGCGCGATGCCAATAGTTGCCCATGGTAAACTATCATCTCGCCACATCTTAATGACCCTGAGCCGCACGACGCGGCCCATCCAAGGAGCAGTTATATGAACGTTTCACAAGCACTCGAATACGAGCGCCAGCCGTTTATTCCCATGTTTATCTATGGCGATCACGGCGCCATGGAGTCCGAGCGCCAGAAGGGCGAAGAGGCCCTCAAGGTGCTCGAGACCGAGTACTTTACCGCCGAGGACGACCCCGGCTTCGACTTTGCCACCGTGCGCGACCTGGCTGACCGCAACCGCGACCTGTGCGACCAGATTGGCGAGGCACGCCTGCGCAACGTGACGCCCGCGACGCTTTCGCGCGGCCTGTCCGATGCCGACACCTGCGCCGCCATCGGCAAGATGCAAAAGCGCACCGCCGCGTCCGTCATGCGCGAAATCCGCGGCGACCGCGACGCGCTCGGCGTGGCGTACGCCCGCAAGCCTATTCAGGGCACGGTGCTCGGTATCGACATTGAGACCACCAGCCGTGCACCCGAGCGCGGCTATATCATCAACGTGGGCTGGGAAATCATGGACCTCACCAGCGACGCCGTGCCGCATGACGCAGAGGCACACTACTGTGGCCTGCCCGACATCTACCGCGGCGAGGATGTGCCGTTGTCGAATATCCACCACATCACCTGGGACGACATTGACGGCAAAAAGCCGTTCCGCGAGAACAAGGAATTGCAGAAGCAGCTGCTCAAGCTTATGAAGAAATACCCGTACATGGCGCATAACGCCGCCTTTGAGGACAGTTGGTTCAAGATCCACCTGGACGGTTACGCCGAGGCACGCCGCGCCGGCAAGATCATCGTCATCGACTCGCGCCAGATCTGCCGCAGCCTGGATGCCGACGTCCGCTCGCTCCCCCGCGAATCCGCGCCCGCCGCGCTCGAGAACTGGGCGCGCCGCCGTGGAACCCTCGCCGCCGACGCCAACGAGCAGCATCTGGGCCTCGACGACACCGACCTCATGCTCCGCACGGTTCAGGCCGAGTTCAACCTCAAGAACCTGTTTGCCAAGTAGAAACGTCTACGACAAACTCCGGCGTAGATCACGAGCGGCCTCGCAGCGGGAAACCCCGCAGCGGGACCGCCCTACGTTCCACAGATAGATCTGCCATCACAAATTCTGAACCCTCATTTTGAACGATTTCGACCAATTCCCGACACGTAATTCGTTGTCGGATGGTGATGCATCACTATCAAATGTGCGGCAATTGAGTAGTTATATGCTATAGGTAAGCTGCGAAAACTGTTATTTAGGGCATACCAACTCATAATTGCGTCAAGCTTTTGGACAGCATTTGGTTAGACCTCTAAAACGACTTTTTCACTCAGCGCCATCAACACGGCATTAGCTGACACGATATATATCATGAGTATCGTATTGTCACATACCACTGCAAAAGCGGTCTACCAGGCCGCGCATTCGGTGTCTGCGAAAGGCATCGAGTCCTGTAGCCCTGCCGCGATTTACGGATCATGTCCCACCGGAACGTTCCTTGACGCAGCCGCAGAATGGCTCACCAAACATGATGTTTCCCTCGACACAAATGATTCCCTCGAGGTGATGGTGTTTGATCGCAGGAATGCGCGCTATGCAATGAACTGTCAATGCCACGTTTCTTCAAAACGATTCTCGAACTCACGCTTTATAGAGCTCAAAGATGGCATCTTCATTGTTGGCGTTGAGCTTTGCGCACTTCAGGCCGCTTATTCCCTTGGAACCGACTCTTCCACCTCCTATACCGAGCGTTTCGCGCTCACCTCGACCGAGAGGTTAAAGCAGTTCTTTAATTCCATTACCAGATGCGACGGTCTGGCCCTTGCCCGAAAGGCGATCCAATGTGTGCGCGACGGACGCCGGTCTCCTATGGAAACAGCCTTTGTCATGATGTTAACGCTGCCCAAAAGCGAAGGAGGGCTTGGTATTAAGGGAATTGAGACCGATTACGAGGTGCAGGTCACCACTGCCGCAAAGAATCTCACGAGACGCAAAAAGTTCTTTATGGATGCGTATCTAAAGAAATCTCGCACAGACATTGAATACAACGGTTTTTATCATGACGCGGAAGAAGACCGCGCCATCGATGAGGAGCGCAAGAATGCACTTGCGTCCATGGGGTACGGAATCATCACCGTCAGCCGTTATTCCTTTATGCATGCCAGCTCTTTTGTTAGGGTCATGGAAGCAATCCAGCGGAAAGAGGGCGTACGCCCCTCGCGTTTGCCAAAAGACTTTCAAATCATGCAAGAGGACCTGAGACAGTTTGTGCTCAGAAGGTTTATAGAAGAGAAAAAGCGAATTCAGAAGCAGCTTCGCCAGGATTCCGAAGAGCGTCAACGAATCGACCTCGAAAAAGCAACGCTCGAAGGCATCACGCTGGATGACCCGACAATTAATGAAGTTCCGGCAATCGATGACATGCAGACTGTCGAATCCGACAGCCCATCATTTGCCCAAACAAGCAGCCTCGCGCCCGAGGGCAGGGTCTTCGGGGCCGGAGACTAGGCCGGCTAACAAGGTGGGTACCCTAGCGACGTGCAAAATTGCGAGTATTCAGCAGGGTCGGGTGTCTATCACCCTCGAGTGGATCCAAATGTGAAGCGAAATCACTCTTGCGTGAGAGCGTTAGGCAACATTTGAGGAAGAACTCATCGGATTAACACCCTAAGATAACTCTTGAACTGCATTATATGACCTGCAATAAATTAGCGGACCCCTATAGTTGCAGAATACTCCATTTTTTGCACGGCACGAGGGTACCTACCTTGGCATCGACTATCAAAAAACGCTCAGTCCGGGATCTCGTCCACTATTCCCCATCATTTTGTACAACGAATTACCTGAACGTCATTGACATATGAACATGCACTCATATAATCGAAAGTAAATTATATGAGCGCATGTTCATATGAAAGGATATTGCAATGAGCATCCGCGTTGATGAAACGAAACTCGACATCGAGGCCACCGAACCCGCGATCCCCACCACCTGCTCGCCCGAGGACCTTCCCGACGAGGAACTTCTCTACGACCTCGCCGACCTGTTCAAGGTCTTCAGCGACACCACGCGCATCAAGATCCTCTATGCTCTCATGGGCCGCGAGCTCTGCGTGGCAGACATCGCCGAAGCGACCGAAACCTCGCAGTCCGCGGTGTCGCACCAGCTGCGCACACTCAAGCAGTCGCACCTGGTTAAATTCCGGCGCGACGGGCGCAATATCCTATACTCGCTCGCCGACGACCACGTCTACACCATGCTCAACCAGGGCATGAGCCATATCTGCGAATAGCAACCAACCACGGTACCAGCGCGGCCTGCACCCAAGCCGCAAAAACGGGAAAGGAACCCACCATGAAAAAGCAGTATAAGCTCGATGAGATCGATTGCGCCAACTGTGCGCGCGAGCTTCAGGACGAGCTGGCCAAGCTCGAGGGCGTCAAATCCGTTTCGGTCAACTTTATGACCCAGAAGCTGACGCTCGAGGCCAATGAAGCCGAGTTCGACGAGGTCCTCGACCGCGTTGTGGAGTTCACCGCCGACGCCGAGCCGGACTGCGAGATTATTCTCTAGCCCAGGTTTACGCCAACCTGCAAGGCCGCGCTTGCTGCGGCCTTTGCTCGCGAAATTATATGAGCGAATGTTCATACATTCAAATGGGAGGATACGAGTCATGGCCACCGCCGACCCCAAAAAGAAAAAGAAGAAGCGCAAGAAAAAAGAATCACTCGAGCATAAGCGCAACCGCATCCTGGTAGCGCTGGGCATTTTTGCCGTGGTGTACGCCCTCGATGAGTTCGGCACCCTTACCGCCGCATTCGGCACCCCGGGCGACATCTACGCCAGCTTTGTACTGTTCCTCGTGCCGTTTTTGATTGCCGGCTACGACGTACTGCAAAAGGCATTCAATAACATCCGCCGCGGCAAGGCCTTCGACGAGAGCTTCCTCATGGCCGTCGCGACCATCGGCGCGTTTGCCATGGTGCTCTTCCCCGATACCGACCCGCACATGGCCGAAGGCGCCGCCGTCATGCTGTTCTACCAGGTCGGCGAGCTGTTTCAGGCGTACGCCG
>MNQC01000042.1:5495-6727 GCA_001915225.1 Collinsella sp. 60_9 | reverse complement strand
TAATCCCAAGGTCCAGGGTTCGACCCCCTGACGGCCCACCAAAGCAAGTTAAGACGGTAAACTTCGGTTGGCCGTCTTTTTTTGTTGACCTTTCATGGGGTCGAACCCGAAAGGGCGCGGAGCTGAGGAAATGCGTAAGCATTTACCAGCGCAGCGCGCAAGGCGCCTTGGCGCCGCAGCGGCCGCCTGCGCAGCAGGCTGACCCCCTGACGGCCCACCCAAAGATCGTTAAAGCGACTGGCTCAGGCTGGTCGCTTTTTTGTTGACCTCGCATGGGGTCGAACCCGAAAGGGCACAGCCGCTTTCACAGATCGAGCCTACCCTGGGGATCGGTAAAACCGTCAGTACCCTCCTTGAGTTTCTTCTCGTCTGTCTTCACGCGACGCTCGAGCTTTTTTGTATCCTCGGCAGGCGGTAGGTTCTCGGGGACAATTCCGCGGTCGATGAGGCTGCCACGCACGCTTGTGTTGTTCTCGACGTGCTCTTGCTTGATCTGGTCCAGGCCGTACAGGTCGTGTTCCTCGGCGTTGAAGGCCGTCATCGAGTTCGTAAGGTCCTTTGCTTTGATGAGGACATCGGCTAACCTGTCCGCCAATGCCGCGCTCTTGGGTACGCCGAGCTGCTGCTTCATTTCCGCCGTGCTTCTGCCGCCGAATAACGCCTCATCGCCCTTCGACTTGATGATCGCGAATCCTTTGGAGTCCACGCCGCGTTTGAACGCAATACCCGAGAGCTGTTTCTCTGAATCGGATAGCGAGTGACGCGCCTGCAAGCGCTGAATCTCTGCGAAGCGCTGCTCTATGAGCTCTTGGCGGCGCGTCTGCACGGCAAAGTATGCCTGGGCGAGCGCGATCTCTGGCTTGTTTGAATCTCCGTTCTGCGCGATTAAATAGCATGCATAGCGCGTAAGTTTGTAGTCTTTAACCGCGCGAGCGGCGACACCGGCAGTTACCATTTTCGTGGTGTCACGAAAATGGGAATCAACTGGAGTTTTGTTTGTTTCGCATGAGACTTTTGCCCTCTTAACAACTTCGGCGAAGTTCTCCCATCGAGTGTACCCCATGGGTTCCATTAAATCGCGTGCGAGCCAATACTCAACGCCGTCTTCCACATTGGCGTAGCTATCAAGTTCGATACGCCACTTCTCGATATCTCTACTGTCCATATCTCCTCCTCGCTGGTCTATTTTCTATGCGGGCTTTGCCCGCTCTGTATTCAGAATAAGGATACGC
>MNQC01000042.1:376-5303 GCA_001915225.1 Collinsella sp. 60_9 | reverse complement strand
TTCGCTGTCGTTGGCATGTGGCTTATTTAGAGCCGTGGCTTCGTCTTGCAGGCTTTCAAGCTGTTGCAGGGCCTCGGATAGGCCTGTTTCGGTCCTGTTGATCATGCAATAGGTGCTCATCGTGTGCCTAAGGCTGTGTGTCAGGCGTTCGGCATCTGTTGTGGCAATGCCGTACTGGGGGAGGGTGATATCCGCCTTCAGGGCCGCCTCAGGCTCTTTCTGCGCTGTGAGGGCTGCCGATGCGCCCGCGATACGTCCGAATACGATGCCGTTGGCGCATGACAAGCCACCAATGCGGTCGGCGCCGTGCATGCCGCCTGTCGCCTCGCCGCAAGCGTAGAGGCCCTCAACGCCCGTGTGCGCGGTCTTATCGATCTTGATACCGCCGTTAGCGGCGTGGGCATACATCGCAACGCGCATCTCGTCAGTCGGGGCGATGCCGTGCTCGTCTTGCAGCCAGGTGGCAAAGGTCTGCACAAACTCTGGGACATCCTCGCGGGGGAAGTCGTAGTGGAGTGCCAGGCCTTCGGCACCTGCCTGATCGATGACGAGATCGATAGCGCGGGAGGCCAAGCATGACGTGAAGGGACCATATCCAGAGCGCTGCTCGAGCAGGTCGTCCAGCTTGTCGTCGGCAATATCTACCGGCTGGTCTACATGTACGTAGCGCCAGGTTTTCTCGTTGAAGACCAGGTTGCGCTTGGGCTCGATGAAGCCGGGCATCATCTGCATGAACTCTATATTAGTAAGTGTTGCGCCGTGCGCCAGCGCGATGGCCTGCGAGGAGCTGAGCACATCAGCCGACGTAAGGCTGCGCTCGAACAGGCCGCCTGTGCCACCGGCTGCGATGATCGTGGCCTTGGCAGCAAAGGGCACGATTCGATTTTCGGTGAGGTCGTAGAGTACGGTTCCGGTTATTCTGCCGTTCGTGTCCTCAACAAGGTCAATAAGCTCATGGCGGGGGAGCAGGCGAATGCCGAGCGACTCGATCCAGGTCGTCAGAGCGTCCTCAAGGGGCTTGCGGGTGAGGCCGCGCCACATGCGCGTCTTGTGGTCAAAGCAGGGGATAAACTGCTTTTGCTGAGCACTCTCGGCGCTTTGCGGACGCTGAAGCTCAACGCCCAGGTCTTGCTCGAGCCATTCAATTGCATGGGGAATGCCGTGGACAAACGTCTGGACAAGCTCGGGGTCGGCGACGCCGCCACCAACGGTCTGAATGGTGTCGATGAGGTCTTGTTCGTCGTCTTCGTTAACGGGTCCGATAAGCCCCAGGCCCCAGGTTCCGGGGAAGAAGCTCGATCCACTCATAGTCTTGCCGGCGCTTGCCACGGTGACGGTTGCGCCCGTGCGTGCCGCTTCGATGGCGGCGCAAAGGCCCGCAATGCCAGATCCAATTACCAGTACATCAGTCGATTCCATCGGATTCCTTTCTCGTCCGGCGCATTGTCGCACGGGTGATCGGCAATGGGGCCGCAAAGACCCGGCAAATCGGTAAAGGGCAAATATGGCAGGTGGGCGTCATGGACGCTCTGGCGCTCCATCTCTTCACATCTCGTATTTCGCCCCAGCTGATATATCGACATTAGCTACCCTGCGACAGCGCAAACAAAAAGAGCCGCTACCCGGGTGGGTAGCGGCTCCAAAGCTCAGCTATATGAGCATCGCGCGGGCGCGATTAGGCCTTGAGGGCCTCCTCGACGGCGACAGCGCAGGCGACGGTGGCACCGACCATGGGGTTGTTGCCCATGCCGATGAGACCCATCATGTCGACGTGCGCAGGCACGGAGGAAGAACCGGCGAACTGGGCGTCGGAGTGCATGCGGCCCATGGTGTCGGTCATGCCGTAAGAGGCAGGGCCGGCGCCCATGTTGTCCGGGTGCAGGGTACGGCCAGTGCCGCCACCAGAAGCGACGGAGAAGTACTTCTTGCCAGCCTCGAGGCGCTCCTTCTTGTAGGTGCCAGCGACGGGGTGCTGGAAGCGCGTGGGGTTGGTGGAGTTACCGGTAATCGAGATGTCGACGTTCTCGTGCCACATGATGGCAACGCCCTCGCGGACGTCGTCGGCGCCGTAGCAGTTGACGGCGGCGCGGGGACCATCGGAGTAGGGGATGGTCTCGACGACCTTGAGCTCGCCCGTGAAGTAGTCGAACTGGGTCTTCACATAGGTGAAGCCGTTGATGCGGGCGATGATCTGAGCAGCGTCCTTGCCCAGACCGTTGAGGATGACGCGCAGCGGCTTCTTACGAGCCTTGTTGGCGTTCAGAGCCAGGCCGATAGCGCCCTCAGCGGCAGCGAAGGACTCGTGACCGGCCAGGAAGGCGAAGCACTCGGTGTCGTCGGAGAGCAGCATAGCGCCCAGGTTGCCGTGGCCCAGACCGACCTTGCGGTCCTCGGCGACGGAGCCGGGAACGGTGAAGGCCTGGATGCCCTCGCCGATGATGGCGGCAGCCTCAGAAGCGGACTTGGCGCCACGCTTGACAGCGAGAGCGCAACCGAGGGTGTAGGCCCACTCGGCGTTCTGGAAGGCGATGGACTGGGTGTTGTTGACGATCTCACGCGGGTTGAAGCCCTTGTCGGTGCAGATCTGCAGAGCTTCCTCGAGGGAGGCGATGCCGTTGTCGGCGAGGCACTTGTTGATCTTGTCAGCGCGGCGCTCGTAACCTTCGAACGTAACAGTCATAGTTATTTCCCTCCCTTTCTACTCGTGAACCGGGAACACGCTGGCGACGGAGTGAGTCTCCTCGTCGGTGCGCGGGTCGATGTACTTGGCAGCGTTCTCCCACTGACCATAGTGGCCCATAGCGCCAGCGATGGCCTCCTCGGGGGTCTTGCCGGCCTTGACGGCGTCGGTGAACTTGCCGAGGTTCAGGAACTCGAATGCGATGATCTCGTTCTTGTCGTTGAGAGCCATGCGGGTGACGTAGCCCTGAGCGAGCTCGAGGTAACGAGCGCCCTTGGCCTTGGTGCCGAACATGGTGCCGACCTGAGAGCGAAGGCCCTTGCCGAGGTCGTCGAGGGAGGCGCCCACGGGCAGGCCGCCCTCGGAGAACGCGGTCTGGCTGCGGCCGTAAACGATCTGCAGGAAGATCTCGCGCATAGCAACGTTGATGGCGTCGCAGACGAGGTCGGTGTTGAGGGCCTCGAGGATGGTCTTACCGGGAAGGATCTCGGAAGCCATGGCGGCAGAGTGGGTCATGCCCGAGCAGCCGATGGTCTCAACGAGGGCCTCCTCGATGATGCCGTCCTTGACGTTCAGCGTGAGCTTGCAGGCGCCCTGCTGAGGTGCGCACCAACCCACACCGTGCGTAAGACCGGAGATGTCGGAAATCTCCTTAGCCTGGACCCACTTGCCCTCCTCGGGGATGGGTGCGGGGCCGTGGTATGCACCCTTGGCAACGGGGCACATGTTCTCCACTTCCTGTGAGTACTGCATGCCTCTCCTCTCTATCGTGTTGGCGTCCCGTCTGGGGGTCGTGGCTGGCGATTGCCGGGCGACCCTTCGAAAGGGACATGACATGCAGCCCCTATAATACCGCGAAATGCACGGAATATTCGGCGAACGGCTCAGTTTTCGTAGCGAGAAGTCCGGAAGTTTTAATTGAAACGATTTAACCCTATGTTATGTGGTCGTGAACTTCCGTAGAGGGGGTCCTTCTTGGGCAAGCTTTTGGTCAGCTCTTGTAAGCGTTACAGGGGTTGACCTGTTGCAACGGTGCCGTTCGCCGCCTGATTACTGCCTTTGGCCGCGCGAGTGTATTGTTTTGCGTGAATGTTTTGATGGCACGCTTCAATCGTGCTGTATTGGATGGCAAGCAGATCCCGGCGAAGGGAGCGCCATGCAGCGCGTTTGGAAAACGGTTACCGGCTTTTACCATGTCTGTGCCCGCGGTACGGGCAAGCAGCTCATCTTTGAGGGCGATGAAGACCGGTGGGAGTTTTTGGAGCTGATGCGCGAGTGCTGCTGCGAGGAGGGTGTGACGGTTATCGCCTGGTGCCTTATGGGCAATCACGTGCATTTGGTGCTTACAGATTACGAGGACAGGATGAGCGCGGCGATGCACCGGTTGCTTTTGACGTACGCGCGGCGGTTCAATAAACGCACGGGGCGCACAGGGCATCTGTTCCAGAACCGTTTTGACCGGCGCTCGCTCGATACCGACTGGCAGGTGATGGAGGCTATTCGCTCCGTACACGCCGATCCGCAGGAGGCGGGCGTTAGCCTAATCGAGCGTTATCCCTGGAGTAGCTTTGCGGAGCATTTGTGCGCTTACGACGGTGACGCGGCCGATGTCGTGAGGGGATTTTCTGATCCTTCTTGCGTGCTTGAGCTTTTTGGCTCTGCCGAGGGCTTTATTGCCTATTCGCTTTCGACGCCCGACGGCAGTGAGCCAGCTCTGTGCGATATGAAAGAGACGGAGTGGGAACGCCACGCCTTTGCCAACAAGTTGGCGAAGGAGCTAGGGGTTCCGCTTCGTGGGGTTAAAGTCGCACCGCCGGCGCAGCGCGATACCGTTATTTTTGGATTGCACGATGCCGGTTTTACGGTGCGCCAGATTGAGCGGTATACCGGGATTGGCAAAAGTACCGTCTCTCGTATCGTGCGCGCTTATGCGCGGGTGAAGGCACAGGCCGAGCTCTCGGAATAGAAAATGGCCGAACCACTCTTAGTCAAGCGATTCGGCCAACAAAATTCTTAAGATTTGGGACAAATACTACTGATTATTTTGTCCCGTGAGCATGCCGTCGAGGGTGCGCCAGGCGAGCTCGGCGCATTTGACGCGGGCGGGCATGTGCGAGATGTCCTGGAGCTGGGCGGCTTCGTCCAGGTCTTCCAGATCTTCCTCGGAGAGCTGCTCGCCGCGGATCATGGCGAGGAAGAGCTCTGCCAGGCGGTGAGCTTCCTCGACGGTCTCGCCGGTGATGAGGT
>MNQC01000042.1:0-344 GCA_001915225.1 Collinsella sp. 60_9 | reverse complement strand
ATGACCGGTAAAGGAGGCCTCCTCGATCACACCGTTCTCGACGCGCAGCTGCAAGGTGAGCTCGTCGCCACAGCTGGGGTTGATGCCGTCGTGCTCGTGCGTGGGGGCATCCATCTCGTACTTGTAGTCGGGGTGCGAGTTGTGCTCCATAAACGTGGTGGAGGTGTACAGATTACCCATTGAACGTGCTCCAAACGTGATGCAGGCCGGCGATGAACTTATCGATGTCGGCCTTGTCGTTGTAGAAGGCCACGCTGGCGCGGCAGCAGGCGAGGTTCTCGACGCCCAGCCAGGTAAGCAGCGGCTGCGCGCAGTGGTGGCCGGCACGGATGCACACGCCGTCC
>MNQC01000041.1:2331-10810 GCA_001915225.1 Collinsella sp. 60_9 | reverse complement strand
CAAGAAGACCGTCGCTTGGGACTTCGTTTACATCCCCTCTGAGGAGTGGAAGAAGAACCTCAAGCAGGCTCTGATCGCCTATGCTGCCGACAACAGCAAGTGGGATGGCGTCAAGAACGCCTTCGTCGATGGCTGGAAGACCGAGAAGGCTGCTTCCGAGTAAGCAGTTGCTGCCCAAGCTATCTGATTAGCGACAGGGGGCGGGCAGACGTTGGTTTGCCCGCCCCCTGCATATTGAAAGGACCCTTTTATGGGCAAAGCACTCAAGCGCTGGTGGCCGCTCTTTATGCTGCCCACGTGTCTGGCGTTTATGATCGGGTTCGTGATTCCCTTTATCCAGGGTTTCTATCTCTGTTCTGCCAGTTTATTACCATCAACAACACGCACTTTGTCGGTATCGAGAACTACGTGCGCGCGCTGTCCGATCCGCAGTTCTCCACGTCGTTCTTCTTTACCGTGGCGTTTGCCTTCCTGTCGACGGTGCTCATCAACGTGATCGCCCTGGCCATTGCGCAGGCGCTCACCCGCAAGGCGCTCAAAGGCACCAACATCTTCCGTACGATCTTCTTTATGCCTAACCTGATCGGCGGCATCGTGCTGGGCTACATTTGGCAGATTCTGATCAACTGCCTGCTCTCCAACGTGGGCGCCCAGCTCATCGCTCTTAACTCTGCTGCTGGCTTCTGGGGCCTTATCATCCTGACCCTGTGGCAGCAGGTCGGCTACATGATGATCATCTACATCGCTGGTCTGCAGTCCATTCCGTCCGACTACATCGAGGCCGCCAAGGTCGACGGCGCTACGGCATGGCAGACGTTTTGGAAGGTTAAGATCCCTAACCTGATGCCGACCATCACCATCTGCCTGTTCCTGTCCATCACCAACGGCTTTAAGCTGTTCGACCAGAACCTCGCCCTTACCGGCGGCGCCCCCGCGCACTCCACCGAGATGCTCGCCCTGAACATCTACAACACGTTCTATTCGCGTGCCGGTATCGCATGGCAGGGCATCGGTCAGGCCAAGGCGGTTATCTTCTGCATCCTGGTCGTGGCCATCTCCATGATCCAGCTTAAGGCCACGAGGTCCAAGGAGGTGCAGCAGTAATGAAACGCGATAAGGTTATCAACCGCGCGCTCTCGATTTTCTTTACGATTCTGTCGCTCGCGTGGATCTACCCCGTGTTCATGATTGCGCTTAATTCTTTTAAGAAAGCGACCGCAATCAGCACCACCACGGCATTCGATCTGCTCACGCCCGAGACGTTCAACGGCCTCGCAAACTACATGCACGCCCTTAACGAGCAGGGCTTTGCCTCGGCATTTATGTACTCGCTCATCATCACGGTCACGTCGGTCGTGCTGATCTTGGTGTGCTGCTCCATGTGCGCTTGGTACGTGGTTCGTGTCAACAACAAGATCTCGAACTTCTTCTATTACCTGTTTGTGTTCTCGATGGTCGTGCCGTTCCAGATGCTCATGTTCACGCTGTCCAATTTGGCGGACCGCATCGGCTTCAACACGCCGTTCAACATCTGCTTTATCTACCTCGGCTTTGGCGCGGGCCTGGCGGTCTTTATGTTCGCCGGTTTTGTAAAGAACATCCCGCTCGAGATCGAAGAGGCGGCCATGATCGACGGCTGCAACCCGGTCCAGGTGTTCTTTAAGATCGTCCTTCCCATCATGAAGCCCACCTATCTTTCGGTCGGCATCCTCGAGACCATGTGGGTCTGGAACGACTATCTGCTGCCCTACCTTACGCTCGACTCCACCAAGTACAAGACCATTCCTATCTTGATCCAGTACTTCCGCGGCGGCTACGGCCACGTCGAGCTCGGCCCCATGATGGCCTGCATCATGATGGTCGTTATCCCCATCGTTATCATGTACATCCTCTGCCAGAAGTACATCATCGACGGTGTGGTGGCAGGTGCCGTCAAGGGCTGATGCCGTAACTGTTTTGCAAGTTTCTGCGGCGCCCCTCAGCGCGGCGCCGCATATCGAAAGGTAAAGACATGGCCGAGATCGTTCTCAAGCATGTTCAGAAGGTGTATCCCAACACCGAGTCCAAAAAGAAGGGCTTCTTTGGCAAAAAGAAGAAGACCGAGGAGAAGAAGCACAACCTCAAGGTTACCGAGGACGGTGTGCTCGCTGTAGAGGACTTCAACCTCACCGTTCACGACCAGGAGTTCGTCGTCCTCGTTGGCCCCTCTGGCTGCGGTAAGTCCACGACGATGCGCATGGTCGCCGGCCTGGAGGACATTACCTCGGGCGATGTGCTCATCGACGGCAAGCGTGTCAACGACGTGGCGCCCAAGGACCGCGACATCGCCATGGTGTTCCAGAGCTACGCTCTGTACCCCAATATGACGGTGTACGAGAACATGGCATTTACGCTCGAGCTCAAGAAGGTTCCCAAGGACGAGATCGACCGCAAGGTTCGCTCTGCTGCCGAGATTCTGGGCATTACCGAGTACCTCGACCGTAAGCCCAAGGCGCTTTCGGGCGGCCAGCGCCAGCGTGTCGCTATCGGCCGCGCCATCGTGCGTGACCCCAAGGTCTTCCTGATGGACGAGCCGCTGTCCAACCTGGACGCCAAGCTTCGTAACCAGATGCGTGCCGAGCTCATTAAGCTGCGCCACGAGATCAAGGGCACGTTCATTTATGTTACTCACGACCAGACCGAGGCTATGACCCTCGGTGACCGTATCGTGGTCATGAAGGACGGCGTTGTCCAGCAGATCGCCACGCCGCAGGAGGTCTTCAACCATCCCGCGAACATCTTCGTCGCCGGCTTCATCGGCGTGCCGCAGATGAACTTCTTCGATGCCCAGCTGGTGCGCTCGGGCAACGGCTTTACCGTCAAGACCGAGGATATGAACGTGGCGCTCGCCCCCGAGACTTGCGCTCAGCTTGCCCTCAACTGGGACGGCGGCGACGTGAAGGAGATTACGGCCGGCGTGCGTCCCGAGCAGATCCTGCTTGCCGACAAGGGCGAGGAGGGCGCGCTCCAGGGTACCGTCGAGGTGACCGAGCTCATGGGCTCGACCGAGCATGTCCACGTGACCGCTCCCGACGGCCAGTTTGTCCTGATTATCCCCGTCGTCGACCTCGAGGCCAAGGGCGCGCTCAAGGCTGGCGACACCATCTGGTTCAAGTTCGAGAAGAACGCGACCCACCTCTTCGATAAGGTCTCTGGCAAGAACCTTATCTAGGCCCGGTGCATCCAGGCCCTCCCTTTGGGCGACTGCGGTATTGCCATCCTTTTGCCGCGGTCACATATAAGGCTCCCCTCCCGTCCACTGGGCGAGAGGGGAGCCTTTCTTTGTGTCGGGGCTGTCTGACCGGTCGTTTGTCTCGATCTGTAACGGGTAGGGCCGATTTCGGACGTTAGATGTTACAGATCGAGACGGTTCCGCTGAGCTAACCATTTCATCTAAATCTGTAACACCAAAGGTGAATTTCAGCCGCTAGATGTTACAGATCGAGATAAACCCAAGGGGAGGGGCCGGTATGTCTCAATCTGTAACAGCTGGGACCGTTTTTACCGAGTAGTTGTTACAGATCGAGATTGTTTGGCCGAGTTGGGTCGCAGGGTAACGTGCGGGCACAAAAAACGGAGCCGTGTTGCCACGACTCCGTTTCTCAAGAGGATGGGTAAGGGAAGCGAAATTAGCTCAGGTGCCAGATCTCGTCGTTGTACTGGGAGATCGTGCGGTCGGACGAGAAGGTGCCGGCGTTGGCGATGTTGATCAGCGCCTTGCGCAACCAAGCACCCTGGTCCTCGTAGTCAGCTAGCACGCGCTCCTTGGTCTGGATGTACTCCTCAATGTCGAGCAGGGCCATAAACCAGTCCTTGCCCTTAATGTCGTCGTGCAGGCGCTGCAGGCGCTCGGCGTTGCCGGTCGCCATAAAGGCGGGGTTGGTGATGAAGTCCACCAGCAGTTTAATGCCGGGCTTGCGGTAGAGCGCACCGGCGTTGTAGGTGCCTTCGGCGTAGAGCTGCTCGACCTGTTTGGACGAGGCGCCAAAGGTATAGATGTTCTCGTCGCCCACGAGCTCGGCAATCTCCACGTTGGCACCGTCGAGCGTGCACAGGGTCAAAGCGCCGTTGAGCATGAACTTCATGTTGGAAGTGCCGCTCGCCTCTTTGGAGGCCAGGCTGATCTGCTCGGAGATGTCGGCAGCGGGAATCACGCGCTCGGCGGCGGTGACGTTGTAGTTCTCGATCATGACGACCTGCAGGTAGGGAGCCACGTCGGGGTCGTTTGCGATCCACTGGGAAAGCGTCAGGATTAGGTGGATGATGTCCTGAGCGATGGTATAGGCAGGCGCTGCCTTGCCGCCAAAGATGATGGTGACGGGGTGCTTAGGTCTGTTACCGTTCTTGATGTCGAGGTACTTCCAGATGATGTAGAGCGCGAGCATCTGCTGGCGCTTGTACTCGTGGATACGCTTGACCTGAACATCGATGATCGCGTTGGAGGGGATCGTCACGCCCTGTTCGAGCGCCATAAACTCGCGCATGATGGTTTTGGCTTCGGCCTTGGTGGCGGCCAAGCGCTCAAGAATGCTCTTATCGTCGGCGAAGTCGGCGAGCTTGCTCAGGTCGCCGGTGCTGCGCCAGTCGGTGCCGATCACATCGTCGAGCAGGCTGGCGAGCGCGGGGTTGGCCCCATGGATCCAGCGGCGGAAGGTGATGCCGTTGGTCTTGTTGGAGAACTTCTTGGGATAGATCTCGTAGAACGGATGAAGCTCGGTGTCCTCCAGGATCTTGGTGTGGAGGGCGGCTACGCCGTTGATGGAGAAGCCAAAGTGGATGTCCATGTGGGCCATGTGGACGGTGTCGTGCTCGTCGATGATGGCGACGCGCGGGTCATCGTGCTCGGCCTTCGCGATCTCATCGAGCTTGACGATAATGTCGGCGATGGCAGGGGAGACCTTCTGCAGGCTGGTGATCGGCCACTTCTCGAGCGCCTCGGCAAGAATCGTGTGGTTAGTGTAGGCGACCATGGAGCGCACGATGGTCACGGCCTCGTCAAACTCGATGCCATGCTCGGTGGTGAGCAAGCGGATGAGCTCGGGAATGACCATGGTGGGGTGCGTGTCGTTGATCTGGACCACGGCGTAGTCGGCCAGGTCGTGCAAGTTGCTGCCGCGCTCGATGGCCTCGTCGATCAGGAGCTGGGCGGCGTTGCTCACCATGAAGTATTCCTGGTAGATGCGAAGCAGGCGGCCCTGCTCGTCGGAATCATCCGGATAGAGGAACAAGGTGAGGTTCTTGGCGATCTCGGTCTTGTCGAAGTCGATGGAGCTGCCGGGGACCAGGCCGTCGTCGACGCTCGCTAGGTCGAACAGGATGGGCACCGGGAATTTCTATCGCGCGAAGGGTTTTGATGCGTCCTGCATGGTCAAGGGCGACAAGGTGTGTCTGGATAAGATGGCGGAGCTCAAGCAGAAGGACCGCGACAAGACCATCTCCGCCGCCGAAAAGGATATGATGACAACGCTCGAGGTCTGCCACGAGTTTTACCGGCGCGGATTTACGTTTGAGCCGATGGACGTTTATAAATCGGACGCAACGCGCTTTCTCGTGACGGAAACCGGTTTGATTCCGCCGTTTACATCCATGCCGGGCATCGGTGAGCAGGCGGCGCTTAGCATTGTGGAGGAGAGAAAGAACGGTAAGTTCCTCTCGGCGGAAGAGCTGATCGTCCGGTGCCCGAAGGCGTCCAAGGCGGTCGTCGAGCTGCTCGAGCGAGGTGCCAAAAGACTGCTCGGCGAGTTCCATGAGGTTAATTTGGGGCATGTTTTCTCCTGTGATGGGTTGTTTCATGTCTGCAATTCATAAGAAGCCCGCGCGAGGGGATTGGGGTGGCCTCGCGCGGGAAAAGCAAGCGCGTCCGCACGGTGGGGAGGGGTTGGGCGCGGTAGCTCCTATTGAGGAAGCTCGATTTCGGCTTCCGACGGGATGCGGAAGTAGGTCTCGGTCCAGTCGGTAAGTTTGTGCTCGAGCTCGCGGGTGATGGCGCCATCGAGCATGCGCCAGGTCCAGTTGCCGCCCAGCGTGGCAGGGGTGTTGATGCGCGCCTCGTTGCCCAAGTTGAGCAGATCCTGCATGGTGTAGATGCACGTGTCGCTCACGCTGGCGGCGATGGTGCGATTGAGTGCATCTGCCATGGGTTCGCCGGCCTGCTGATGGGTGTACAGGGCTGCCTGCTCGCGCTGACGCGGGGTGGCCGTTCCCTCAAACCAACCGCGCGCCGTCTCGTTGTCGTGGGTGCCCACATAGGCGACGGTGTTGGCGATGTAGTTATGCGGCAGGTAGTACGAGTTGGTGCCCTCAAAGGCAAACTGCAGGATCTTCATGCCGGGGAAGCCCGAGTTGTCGCGCATGTCGATGACGCCGGGGGTGAGGAAGCCCAGGTCCTCGGCGATGATGGGCAGCGTGCCGAGCTTTTCCTCGAGCGTCTTGAAGAACTTGAGGCCGGGCCCCTGCGTCCACGAACCGTAGGACGAATCGGGCGAGGAGAACGGCACCTCCCAATAGGCCTCGAAGCCGCGGAAGTGATCCAGGCGGATGACGTCGTACATGTCGAGTGCGGCACGGATGCGGCCCTCCCACCAGGAGAAGCCGTCGGACTCCATGGCGTCCCAGTCGTAGATGGGGTTGCCCCAGTACTGGCCGGTGGCCGAGAACTGGTCGGGCGGCGTGCCGGCGACGCTCACCGGATTGCCGGCGGCGTCGATCTTAAAGAACTCAGGCGTCGCCCACATCTCGACGGAGTCACGCGAGACATAGATGGGCAGGTCGCCGATGATGAGAATGTCGCGCTCGTTGGCATAGGCCTTGAGGCGGCTCCACTGGCGATCGAAGAAGTACTGCGTCATCTGGTGGTAGAGCATACGCGCCGGATGGTCGGCGCAGACCTTGGCGGAAGCCTCGCCGCGGGTGCGGAGCTCCGCGGGCCACTCCCAAAACGCCTTGAGACCGCACTCCTCTTTGACGGTCATGAACTCACAGTAGGGGATGAGCCAGTCCTCGTTGGCCTGGATAAAGTCATCGAAATCGGCCGGCTTGTCGGCAGCAAAGCGCTCAGCGGCGCGGTCGAGAATCTGACGGCGGCCACCAAAGATAGCACCGTAGTCGACATTGCTGGGGTCGGATCCCAGATACACGCCATCGATATCGCGCTGCTCCAGATACCCTGCCTCGATAAGCTCGGCAAAGTCGATAAAGTTGGGGTTGCCTGCGCGGGCCGAGAACGACTGATAGGGCGAATCGCCATAGCTGGTCGTCGTAAGGGGCAGAATCTGCCAGTAATGTTGTTTGCACGAGGCGAGAAAATCGACGAAGTCGTAGGCATTCCAGCCAAAGCCGCCGATTCCGTATGGTCCGGGCAATGACGAAACGGGCATCAGAACACCGCTTGCACGCTCCATGGATGCACTCACCGTCCTTTTGAATAAGGGGCTGCGCCGTAGATGGATAGACGGCTCGTCCCGAGTTTCCATTTCTATTGTCCCTATTGTAGAACATGTTGTTTAAACATGTATATAGAGAATGAAAAAGTTGCCGAATTTCGGTGAATGGTAGTGCGCCATAAAGACGATATGAGCAGAACAATGTGAGCCCCTGCTTCGTATCGTCTTTTGATTCGTGGGCCAAGGCTGACAATGGTCGTCGTCATTAAAATCCGGCAGCCAGCCAGGTTGCCACAATGCGAGACTGGCTCACAATGCCACATGTTGCCTCTATTGGCCTTGAGGTGCACGCCCGCAGCATCAAAGGATGCGCCTTCAATCCGTTCACGGGCGAGATCGGCGGGAAGCCCCTTCTCCTACGACCCCGCCTCCGTCGCCGACTCGATCCTTTCTATCGAGTCGCCCGGGGCAGTCTACGAGTCCGGCGTCACCGGCTTTCCCTTCTGCAGGGAGCCGCGCTGCCTCGGCGTGGACTGCGTCATCGGCGCGGTCTCCAAGATGCAGAGGCCCGCGGCCGACAAGCGACGCAAGACCGACAAGCGCGACGCCGAGTTTTCGGCCAAGCAGCTCGCACTGCACGAAATCGTCGAGGTCCACGTCCCCGACTGCGAGTGCGAGGGCGCCAGGGACCTCCCCCAGGCCCCCGCCGATGCCCGGGAGAGGTTACCGTGTTACCGTCAAGCAGCGCCTCTCCAAGTACCTGCCCAGGAATGGGCAGTGCCACCCCGGCGGAGACGACCAGAGAAGGAGGCTCGGGACGTGGACCAGGGCGCACTGGGCCTGGATCGAAGCCGCGGAGATGGCCGACCCCACGGCCCAGCAGACCCTCGACTGCTATAAGGAGCGCGTCAAGCGGGCGGTAGACGAGAAGAAGGACCTGGAATCCAAGGTGGAGTCCCAGTCGGAACAGCCCCGATGGAAGCCGACGATGGACGTGCTCAGCTGCATGAAGGGCATCGACGTCGTCATCTCCGCTGTTAGTGTTAGTGTATTTTTCA
>MNQC01000041.1:0-2309 GCA_001915225.1 Collinsella sp. 60_9 | reverse complement strand
GTTTAATGCTACCACTGACAGTTGAAACGCCTGTGGAAGGGATAGCCTTGTTGGACGGGGACTATTCGTGATAGTATCGCGCCGCAACATCGAGGCGCGAATCGCCCATGTGGTGGCAGTGCGAGTTTCGTGAGGTGTGGTGTGGACGGTACGCAGCGTTTTATGGGTCTGG
This sequence comes from Collinsella sp. 60_9, assembly GCA_001915225.1. GTDB lineage: Bacteria > Actinomycetota > Coriobacteriia > Coriobacteriales > Coriobacteriaceae > Collinsella. Next base: position 2,137 of record MNQC01000041.1, on the reverse strand, counting down.
CCGGTCCGACTGGTGTGCAGTTCTGTCGGGCCGGCCGAGATTGGTGAAGAGATCGCGTTGTTGAATGAGCGAATTTTACAAGCAGCTCTTCAAGGCGCTCTGGGCGTTGGCTAGGGCTGCGCAGTCAATCGCATGCAGCGATAGGCGAGGTGATTGCTCGATGGGTTGGCGACTAGTTTTGTGCCGTACTTGCCCCGGTGCCGTCGTTATCTGCCGAGTACCAGAATGCGCAGGCCGCAACGACGGCATCGTAGACGGCTGCAACTACGTTATCCACGACGGCTGCGAAGTTGACTACAACGGGAATGGGGCCGGTTTTGGAATCCATCTTCTCTACTTCTGGGGTCTCGTACATGGGAACATCTCCTTAGAGTTGGGACAGGACGCTCAGGTCGCCTAGATCGTCATCGATTAGGTCGATATAGAGGTCGCCGTCCATATTGATGTCTGCAATCAACGATGAGATCTCTTCCATCTCGTCAATCGAGTGCATGCGATTGGCCAACGCGGTAATAACGGGTTTATCCCAAACGGTTGCCATTCCGGCATCGTAGTATTCCTGAAGACTGTGTTTGCGAACGTTTCCAATGATGAGAGGTATATAGGGGGATACGACGATATCGCCATTGGCGTGGATGGCCACTTGGGCAAATTGCATCTGCAGCTGGGGGAATCTGACCAAGTGGTCGATGGGGTCGCCCCACTCAAGCATGAAGTAGCCTCGATAGTCCGGATCGTATCGAAGGTCGTTGATCGTGTTGACTAGCCGACGGTATTGATTATTCGAAGGGCGAATCGTGCGGTTTCTTCGGGCTCTACCGAGGAGCATGAGCGGCTGAACTCTAAGGTCAATTCATGTCGGACAAAAGGCAATTGAAAGGTGCAGTGAGGCTTCGTTCAGCGTGATATCGATGGCGTCGAGCACCCGGTCGTATAATCCCGAGAGTCCTCGCATATGTTCGTGAGAATCGCGTAGGCCATCGAGGCTAAACTGTATGCCGTTTAAACCGGCGCGTTCGAGCTCATGCAAAGTATTTGAGTTTGCGAGCAGACCGTTTGACACGAGGTTGCATTTGACGCCAGATGCGCTGAGCCGCCGCAAGGATTCGATGACAAGGAGTGGACTTGAGTGATGGCGATGTCGGACGTTATAGTTCCAATGGTGGGGTCATGCCTGCTGCTGGTGTTCGGAATAATGATGTATCGAGGCAAGCTCACGGGATTGCTTGCTGGAATGTCATCGCTATCGGGAGGGCGTTTAGAGGAGGAAAAGCGGACGGCCGAGTCTCTAGGCACAAACCGAGCGGTGGGGGCGGTTATAGTTTTCTCCGCAATATGTCTCCTTTTTTCGTCCCTTTTTCCGGACAAAAGGGCGATTTTCGGTCTGATGGTGGCTGCCGTAATAATCGCCGCACTTGCCTATTCTATTCGTATGTATATCATGGCGAAACGGAATCCTGGGCATCGCAACCCGCGATAGTGTTTTGCGAGGATTAACAATAAGGAGTGTATGGGAGCGATTAAGCGGCGAACTAATTCAGTTTTGGATAAAAGGTCGCTTGATGGGGGCTGGCATGTTTAAGAAGACGGTTAACGAGTTATTTCGCTGTAAAGGGTCGCGGCTTTTCGTGATTCTCATGTCGGTGAATTATGCTCTCTCGTGCGTCATGCCCGCCTTAAACGGTGGGTTTGTAGATTTTCTCGTGACGAATAGGGATCCATCTCGCGTCGTATGATTTGCAGCCTTTGTTGCCAGCATAGGGATATCGGCATCCTTCATGTCGTATGCGATGGGCGTGAACGTATCGCGCGTCATTTTGGAGATGACTACGAGACTGATGGGGGCCACGTGTGAGTCGTTTGAACGAGGGCCCTTGGAAAAGGGGGAGCAGGCGGATTCATCCTATACAACGCAGAGGGTGTATGCGGATTCGAATGCGGTGTCATCGTTTGTCGTGAACAACTTCCTGACAATCGGGCTTAACATCGTTCTGATTGTGTTTATTTTCATCATTCTGTTTTCAATTAACCCGGTGTTTCTGGCGTTAAGTACATGTTCGCTTGGGGCATACTTCATTTTATTTAGGGTGTTGAAAAAGCCGCTGTACAACAGTTCGCTTGCGAACAAAGAGGGGTT
>MNQC01000040.1:8714-9085 GCA_001915225.1 Collinsella sp. 60_9 | reverse complement strand
CCCACCATCACCGAGATCCGCATGATCGACACCTATTGGTCCGACCACTGCCGCCACACCACCTTCGGCACCGTCCTGGACGACGTGACAATCGACGACGCCGTGGTGCAGCAAGCCTTCGACCGCTACATGGAGATGCGCCACGAGCTCGGTCGCGACGCCAAGCCCGTCTGCCTCATGGACATGGGCACCATCGGCGCCAAGTACCTTAAGAAGACCGGCGTCATGACCGATGTCGATGAGTCCGAGGAGATCAACGCCTGCACCGTCAAGGTGAAGGTCGATGTCGACGGCGAGGACCAGGACTGGCTGTTCCTCTTTAAGAACGAGACCCACAACCACCCGACCGAGATCGAGCCCTTCGGCGGTGC
>MNQC01000040.1:1101-8636 GCA_001915225.1 Collinsella sp. 60_9 | reverse complement strand
TCACCGGCGCCGGCGACCCCACCGTCCCGGTTTCCGAGACGCTCGAGGGCAAGCTGCCGCAGCGCAAGCTCGTGACCACCGCTGCCGCCGGCTACTCCAGCTACGGCAACCAGATCGGCCTTGCCACCGGTCAGGTTAATGAACTCTATCACCCCGGTTACGTGGCCAAGCGCATGGAAGTTGGCGCCGTCGTGGGCGCCACCCCGGCAAACCACGTTCGTCGCGAGTGCCCCGCCCCCACCGACAAGATCATCCTGCTGGGTGGTCGCACCGGCCGTGACGGCATCGGTGGCGCCACCGGCTCCTCAAAGACCCAGAACACCGAGTCCATCGAGACCTCGGGTGCCGAGTTCCGCCGCGGCGACGCCTGCCGTCTGATCAAGCGCTGCAACGACTTTGGCGCCGGCGGCGTCTCGGTCGCCGTGGGTGAGCTTGCCGACGGCCTGTATGTCGACCTTGACACCGTGACCAAGAAGTACGACGGCCTGGATGGCACCGAGCTCGCCATTTCCGAGTCCCAGGAGCGCATGGCTTGCGCCGTCGCCGACGGTGACGTCGAGGAGTTCATGGGCTACGCCGCCGAGGAGAACCTGGAGGCAACCGTTATCGCCGAGGTTACCGCCGAGCCGCGCATGCGCATGGCATGGAACGGCGTCGCCATCGTCGATCTGTCCCGCGAGTTCCTCAACTCCAACGGTGCACCCAAGCACCAGGTCGCCCACGTCTGCGCCCGCAGCGTGTGGCAGCCCAGCTGGGCCGGCACCACGCTCGCCGAGCGCATGACCTCGCTCGTCACCGACCTCAACGTCGCTTCCAACAAGGGCCTTTCCGAGCGCTTCGACTCCACCATCGGCGCCGCGACCGTGCTCATGCCCTTTGGCGGCAAGACGCAGCTCACCCCCAGCTCGGCCATGGTCGCCAAGTTCCCCGTGGGCGGCGAGACCACCACGGCGAGTGCCATGGCATGGGGCTTCAACCCCTATCTGATGGAGGCCGACCAGTTTGCGGGCGCCTACCTGTCCGTGGTCGAGTCCATCGCCAAGCTCGTGGCTGCCGGCTTTGAGCACAAGCGCGCCTATCTCTCCTTCCAGGAGTACTTCGAGCGTCTGCGCACCGAGGCCGAGCGCTGGGGCAAGCCCACGGCAGCCGTCCTGGGCGCCCTCATGGCCCAAGTCGACCTGGGTGCCGGCGCCATCGGCGGCAAGGACTCCATGAGCGGTTCGTTTGAGGACGAGACCGGCGAACTCAACGTTCCGCCGACCCTGATCAGCTTCGCCGTCGCCGTGGGCAAGGCCGCCCGCGCCGTCTCGCCCGAGTTCAAGGGCCTCACGCACCGCGTCGTCCGCATCGCCCCCGCCACCTATGGCGAGGACTACCGTCCCGACGCCCAGCAGTTGCTCGCCGCGTTTGACGCCGTCGAGGCGCTCACTGCTACCGGCAACGCCCTGGCCATATCCACGCCCGGCTACGGCTGCGGCGCCGAGAGCCTCTTTAAGATGTGCGTCGGTAACCAGATCGGTATCGAGCTTGCCGAGGATGTAGACGTGGAGAGCCTCTTCACCCCGCTCTACGGCAGTTTTATCGTCGAGCTCGCCGAGGACGCCGAGCTGCCCGAGGTCGCCGACGGCGTTGTCGTCGAGCCCCTGGGCACCACCGTCGAGGGCTATGTCATCGACACCGGCTCCGAGGTCATCGAGCTCGCCGAGCTCCAGGAGGCCTGGGAGAGCGGCATCGAGGGCGTCTTCGCCTACCGCAGCGCCGGCGAGACCCCCGAGGTCGAGACCATCGACTTCCGCGCCAAGGATATCCACGTGTACGGCGGCGCCAAGATCGCCCGCCCGCGCGTGATCATCCCCGTGTTCCCCGGCAACAACTGCGAGTACGACAGCGCCCGCGCCTTCCGTGCCGCCGGTGCCGAGGCCGACACCTTCGTGATCAACACCCTCACGCCCGAGGCCGTCGCCGAGAGCCCCCACGAGCTTGCCCGCCGCATCCGTGCAAGCCAGATCGTTATGATCCCCGGCGGCTTCTCGGGCGGCGACGAGCCCGACGGCTCTGCCAAGTTCATCACGGCGTTCTTCCGCGCTCCCGAGGTCACCGAGGCAGTCCGCGACCTGCTCAAGGCCCGCGATGGCCTGATGCTGGGCATCTGCAACGGCTTCCAGGCCCTGATCAAGCTCGGCCTGGTGCCCTACGGCGACATCGTCGACGCCACGCCCGATGCGCCCACGTTGACGTTCAACACCATCGGTCGCCACCAGAGCCGTCTGGTGCGCACCCGCATCTCGTCCAACTTGTCCCCGTGGCTGTCGCAGTGCAGCCTGGACGACCCCTATACCGTCGCCATCAGCCACGGCGAGGGCCGCTTTGTCGCCAATGACGAAGTGCTCGCCCAGCTGATCGCCAACGGCCAGGTCGCCACGCAGTACGTGGGCGAGAACGGCAAACCCAGCATGGACCTTTCCGTCAACCCCAACGGCTCCGCACTCGCCATCGAGGGCATCACGAGCCCCGACGGCCGTGTCCTGGGCAAGATGGGCCATGCCGAGCGTCGCGGCGACAACCTGTACTGCAACGTGCCCGAGCATGTCCCCGGCGACAAATTCATGCCGATCTTTGAGAGCGGCGTGGCCTACTTCGCTTAAACCTTTCCCATCGGGTACAATCCCTTCGGGTAACAACCCCCGCCACCGGCACATCCGGTGGCGGGTTCTTTTTTGCTTCGCGCATGTAGGAAGGACATCATGGAAAGCCGCAAGCCGTATCTCGCCACCCTGCCCGGACTCATCCTGGGCTGCCTCGTCTGCTGTGCACTCTGGGGATCGGCCTTTCCCTGTATTAAGATCGGTTACGCACTCTTTGGTATCCCAGCGCACGATAGCGCCTCGCAGCTGCTCTTTGCGGGCTTGCGCTTCACACTTGCCGGCGCCCTGGTTATCGTTGGGATGAGTGCGGCCCAACGCCGCCCCCTCATTCCGCAGGCTCGCGACATCAAGCCCATCTTTGTCTTGTCGCTCTTCCAGACTATCGGGCAGTACTTCTTTTTCTATCTGGGCCTCTCGCGCGCCAGCGCCATGTCGAGCTCCATCATCGAGGCCAGCGCCAACTTCCTCGCAATCCTCTTTGCCGCCCTGGCATTTCACACCGAGAAGCTCAATACGGCCAAGGTGCTTGGCTGTGTGCTGGGCTTTACCGGCGTCGCGCTCGTCAACCTTTCGGGCGCGGACGGCACCTTTGGCTTTACGCTCGACGGCGAGGGCTTTATCTTGGCTTCCACTGTTGCAGGCGCCCTATCGACCTGCCTGATCGGCATCTTCTCGCGCGAGTACGACGGCGTCTTGCTTGCCGGGTGGCAGTTTTTAGTCGGTGGCGTGGTCCTTACCGCCATCGGGTTTTTGATGGGCGGCACGTTGTCCCCCACCGAAATCGCCCCCGCCATCGCGCTCATCATTTATATGGCGCTCATTTCCGCCGTCGCGTACTCGCTGTGGTCGCGCCTGCTTGCCGTCAACCCCGTCAGCCGCGTCTCGGTCTTTGGGTTTATGAACCCCGTCTTTGGTGTGGTGCTGAGCGCGCTGCTGCTCGGCGAGGGCGCTGGCACGAGCCCCGTCACCGTACTTGTTGCCCTGCTCTTGGTCTGCAGCGGCATCATCATTGTCAACAAACCTAAAAAGGCCTAGCGAGCTCACCTTTTTAGAGAGGGTGTTCGCAAACTTTAGCTTAATGGAGCACACTGGTTCTCGTTGATTTCGTACCGAGTCGCGGCGGCAGACGCCCGTCTTGCCGCACCGCGCCTGGGCATTATGGCCGGTGGCCCCCACAAACGCAAAAAGGGGCGCACGACCACCACGGTCGTGTGCCCCTTTTTCTAGCGAACCTTGATGCCGGATTTCTTTTTGGCGTCCTTGATGCGATAGAGCTCCGCATCGGCAGCGCGCAGAAGCTCTTGCCACGTGTTGATCCCATCGCCGTAGCGCGCGTAGCCGATAGACATTCGAAGCGAGTAGGGTGTCTCGGCGCGCGAGAGCTCGTTATTGATCGCCGAACACAGGCGGATAATGTCGTGCTCCGTCACCCCCTTCTGCAGTACGACGAACTCATCACCGCCATAGCGCGCAATAAAGCCGCCGGACGGCGAACAGACGTCCTTGAGTACTGCGGAAACAACCTGAAGAGCATGGTCACCCTCCACATGTCCATACTGATCGTTAATCTGCTTAAAGCCGTCGGCGTCCATCATGAGCAGATACACATCTTCGGCCTGATCCACATTTGAGAAGAGCGACAGCATATAGGTCTCAAAACGGTTGCGATTGTTGAGGCCAGTCAACGGGTCGGTCGAGATGAGCTGCTCCTGGCAGATGATATAGAGCAGCAACATGCTAATCATTATGCCGACACAAAGGCCAGGCACCGAGTATACGATCTGAAAGGTACCGCCCACCAGGGCCGGAATGGCGAAAAATGCTAAGGTTCGATAGATAGCCTTCGTCTGCAGGCTCTCGACCCTGCGAGATTGCACAAACGCATGCAGGGACGTATGTATAACGTAACAGTAGCTGACAATGGGCTGGATCATATAGGCAAAGCCGCGACGATACACGCCCTGCGAATCGATATAGAACAGGGCGTGCGTCCAGTAACTGGTAAAAGCCAGCACGACCACCAGAGCCGTAGGCAACGTTACAAGCACCACCCTATAGCGCGAGGTCACAAGGCGAGAACCCTGCATCGTCTCGGAATAGATAAACCAAATGAGACACGCGATGGCGAAGAGCGAAAACGAAACCGCGTTGGAAATCCAGTTGGCTGCAATGCCCAACGTGCCGTCCACACCATCCGAAAGCGTCCAGATCATATCGAATAATATGTACGCGGCAGACGTGTAGCCCAGCATGCTAAACAAAAGCTGCTGGGTGCTCGAGAACAGGGAGCGACGGCTTCGTACGGCAAGTCCGATAAGAATAATCATGCACAGCAGGAATATCTCGATCTTGAGTGCCTTTACCACTAGACGCCCTCCCTTCAATATCCAAGTGGCCAGAATCGCCCAATTCGAATCTGGGCAACAAACACCCCCTACTCCGCAGGGGTAAGGGGAATAATAGCAGAGCGACCGAACGTCACTGCAAGACAGCTCTCGTTCGGGCGCTCAAACGGCGCGAGTTGCACGCCGGAATCATTGATGGGTATCGATTGCTACTCGCCATCGATGTCGGTCGCGACAGCCTCTTCGATGGCCTCGACACCGGCAGGCGACAGGTCTTCCTTGCTCTGGCAGAACTTCTTATCGACCCAGCCGGTCAGAATCGGGGCCATGATTGCCGTGATGATGACGGCAGTGGCGATCTGCGCATACGCGGTGGGCGCAAGCTCGGCATAGCGCGGAGCGACCTCGGCGAGGGCGACCGGCGTGGTCATGGCCGTGCCGGCAATCATTGCCGCCACACAGGCGCTCGAAGGCAAAGGTAATGGGACCGACGATAAAGAGCGTGATGAGGCCCAGCAGGATGCCCGAAATGCCACCGGCGATGAAGCTCGAAAGGCTCATGGACGCACCGAGCTGAAAACCAATTACAGCGATCGCGGGATTGGCGCCGGGAACCAGCAGGTTCTTGATAAACGGGAACAAGTTGCCCAGGACCATGCCGATAACAAGCGGCAGGATGGATCCGATGATGGTGCCGACGGGGATGTTGGCGAGACCCGAAACACCAAGGATGATCATCGTGACGGCGGGGCCGGCCGTAAAGAACAGGATACCGACAGCGCCCTGCTCGGACTCATCGCCGAACTCGCCCATGATGCCCGTATAGAGCGCCATGTTGCAAAACGTAATGCCGCCGATGATGGAAACCGAGCTCAGGCCTAAAAAGTTATCGTTAAAGAAGTACGCGACGCCCAGACCCAGCGCGGCTGCCACTACAAGCTTAGGAATCAGCACGACGATGCCGGTCTTGATGGCGCCCGGCGTGGACTTAAAGCTGATGCCGGCGCCCACGAACAGCAAGATCGCGGCAACGATGGTGTTGGAGCCGCCGCGGCAGGCAGCCGTAAAGAAGCCGCCGACCTCAAAGACCTGCGGGCAGAAGGTATTGAGCAAAAGGCCGACGATCATCGGATAGATCATGATGTCGCCCGGGATGCGCGGTACCTTGAATTTCTTTTGCTCGCTGGCGGTCGCTTCCTGTGCCATGAAACCCCCATTTCCGCTGACGCAGAACAAAAGCCCACGTCACGCTTTGCTACAGTAAAGTTTGACCATGGTACCAGAAGAAGCAGACCGCCTCGGTGAGAAATTCGATTCGTTAGGCCGGGACGATAACGCGTCCTGCTCCTATACGAGGCTCAAAACGATATAGAACACGATGCCCGAAACGCAGCACCACAACATCGACTTTGTCTTGATTGCCACCGCCACGACGCCGGTGGCCGCAATCCAGGGAACCAAGGCAGGCCAGAGTCCCGCGTCGAACGCGCCGGGGTTCACCAAGTCGTTGGCGACCAGCGCGGCAAAGGCAGCGGGCGGGATATAGCCCAGGGCCTCGGTAATGCGGGGCGACAGGGTCCGCCCGCGCAAGGCGAACGCCGGCGCGATGCGAAAGAACGCGATAGCAGCCCACGACGACAGCCACAGAACCAAGAACTCGTTAGCGGGCATCGCGGGCACCTCTTCCGTCAAATACAGCATCGCACGCCAGCGCAATGGCAATGCCGACCACGACGCTTGCCGGCACGGCAATATTCGCGAGGCCCAAGAACTTGCATACGGCGACGGACACCGCGCCCGAAACCGCCGCGACAACGTTACCGCGCGACAGCCGCTGCGAAAAGAGCAGGCAGATAAAGAGCGAGGTGCAGACAAAGGCTGCAATGGCGGTGGGAACATCGACAACGGCGCCGACGATGGCGCCCATCGTACACGAAACGCCCCATGTTGCGATGAGGATTACGTTGAGCACAAAGGACTCGCGCGGGCCCCAATCCTCCCCTTCAACCAACTTGGCAAGCGAGATGCCATATGCCTCCTCGGTAAGTGTCGCGGCAACAGCCAGCGTCTGACGCTTCGAGGCACCCCTCAGATGCGGTGCGATCGATGCCGAGTAAAGCGCAAAACGCGAGGAGATGGCCCAGCCACAGGTTGCAGATCATAAACTGGCCGCTGCCCGTCACAAACGTACTGCTTAGAGCAAAGACCATCCAGGGCTCCATTCCCGTCTGCCCCATGATCATTCCGCACGGCGCGCCTATTGCAACATAGGTAAGCATCACTGGCCAGACGGTTCTAACGATTTTGAGCACCATAGCGTTCCTCGTCCCGACAAGCTTTCCGAGCCGCATTCAACGACGCGGCAGAATCATCGCCCGGTGGCAATAAAGTTCGCCTACAATTGCCACCGGATCGAAAGACACAGAAAGACACAGCTTTTTAGGAAGTCATTATGACAGCTATCGATCGAACGACGGCAGTCGCGGCCTTCAAGACCTATACCGATGCTTACGATGCCGCCAATCCGCGTATCGCGCTCAAAATC
>MNQC01000040.1:0-1082 GCA_001915225.1 Collinsella sp. 60_9 | reverse complement strand
CGAACAGGACTGGTCACCGCAGGACATTGACCTAGCGTGGCTTTGCGGCCTGCTACACGATATGGGTCGCTTTGAACAGTTGCGACGCTGGGACACGTTTAAGGATGCCGAGAGTATGAGCCATGCGGAGTTGGGCGTCGAGGTTCTCTTTGGCAAAAACCCTGCAGACGCGCCCGCGACAACAAGTATCCGCGACTTTATCGACGATCCGGCAGAAGACGAGCTCATCCGTGCAAGCATCGCCCACCACAGCGATTTTCGCCTACCCACGGAACTCGACACCCGCACGCGGAACTTCTGCGATATCGTGCGCGATGGCGACAAGATCGACATTATGCGCACCATCGCCGACAGCACCGTCGACACCATCCTCAAGGTTGATGAGGATACATTTCTTACCAGCCACTTCTCGGTACCGACGCTTGCCGCCTTTGACGAACACCGCTGCGTCGCACGCGACGAACGCGATGAGCCGGCCGACTACTTGGTGGGGCTCATCTGCTTTATGTTTGAGCTCGTCTATCCCGCAAGCCGCGCGCTGGCGCGCAAGCAGGGCGATATCTACCGCCTGCTCGACGCGCCCTTTGGCATTACGCGGCCCTTTACCGACCCCGCCACGCAGGCGACTTGGAGCCGCCTTAAGGACGAGATGCGCGACTGGCTGGCGCGCGCCTAGCGCTCAAGCTGGGCCAGCAGTTCCTCGACGACCTCGACGGCATCGCCGACAACCTTGTACTGGGCAGCACCAAAGATGGGGGCATCCGGGTCCTCGTTGATGGCGATAATGCACTCTGCCCCACCGATGCCGGCAAGATGCTGGATGGCGCCCGAAACACCGATACTCACGAGAAGCTTGGGCGAAACCGATACGCCGGTCTGGCCAATCTGATGGCGACACTCCAACCAGCCGGCCTCCACGACAGGTCGCGTGCAACCAAGCTCGGCACCCAGGGCATCGGCGAGCCTTCGCATCAGCGGCAGGTTTTTCTTGGAACCAATGCCGCGACCCACCACGACCAGGCGCTCGGCATCGGCGATCGAAGCCTGCTGCCCCCACTCCTCGGCGGGAATCGAGATCTCGA
>MNQC01000098.1:33501-39131 GCA_001915225.1 Collinsella sp. 60_9 | reverse complement strand
GCAGAAACTCAGTAACAACCCCCTCCACTCATCGATAGCCCGCCCACAATGGCTGTCGATGGGCGCCTGCGGATCACTACCGCCCATTCACAACGTTATACATTTTTAAGAGCTTGCTGAATACTCCCAAAAATGCACGCAGGGAAGTGCACCACCTATCCGCAGCGGGCAGTACGCCTTGGTTTTGTCCGTCTCAGGGCATCGACGCAGCACAAAAAGCCCCGCCGTGCGTAGCACGGCGGGGCCAGCGGCACGTCAAAAGACCATACACCTACGGGCGAAGGACCACCAAACTGGGCTAGGCAGCCGGGCAGATCTTCTTGAAGAGCTCGATGACGTCGTCGAGCGTTGCCTCGCGCGGGTTACCCGGGAAACAAGCGTCGGCCATGGCGTCCTTGGCCAGGACCTCGATCTCGTCAGCCTTCATGGCCTCGCAGACGTGCGGGATATTCACGTCGGCGGAAAGCTGCTTGACGGCGGCGATAGCGGCGTCGGCAGCCTCGTCGGTGCTCATGCCCGTGGTGTCAACGCCCATGGCGACGGCAACCTTGGCCAGACGCTCGGCGCAAACCGGCTTGTTGAACTCCATGGCGATCGGCAGCAGCATGGCGCAAGCGACGCCGTGCGGGGTGTCGTAGTGAGCGGACAGGGTGTGAGCCATGGCGTGGTCGATGCCCAGGCCAACATTGGAGAAGCCCATGCCGGCGACATACTGGCCAAGGGCCATGCCCTCGCGGCCGGAGCCGGGCTGGCCGGACTTGGCCTCGGCAACGGAGTCGCGTAGGTTCTCGCTGATCAGCTTGATGGCCTCAAAGTGGAACATGTCGGAGAGCTCCCAAGCGCCCTTGGTGGTATAGCCCTCGATGGCGTGGGTCAGAGCGTCCATGCCGGTGGAGGCGGTCAGGCCGGCGGGCATGGAAGCCATCATGTCGGGGTCGACGACGGCGACCTCGGGGGCGTCGTTGGTGTCGACGCACACGAACTTGCGGACCTTCTCGGGGTCGGTGATGACGTAGTTGATGGTCACCTCGGCAGCGGTACCGGCGGTCGTCGGCACGGCGATGGTGAACACGGCGTGGTTCTTAGTGGGAGCAACGCCCTCAAGGCTGCGGACATCGGCGAACTCGGGGTTGTTGATGATGATGCCGATGGCCTTGGCGGTGTCCATGGAGGAGCCGCCACCGATGGTCACGATAGCGTCAGCCTCGGCGGCCTTGAAGGCCTCGACGCCGTCCTTGACGTTCTGGATAGTGGGGTTGGGCTTAATCTCGGAGTAGAGGCTCCAAGCGATGCCGGCGGCGTCGAGCTCGTCGGTCACCTTAGCGGTAACGCCAAACTTAACCAAATCGGGGTCGGAGCAGACGAAGATCTTCTTGTAGCCGCGACGCTGGAGCTCGCCGGGGATCTCCTTGATGGCGCCGGAACCATGATAAGAGATGGTATTGAGAACGAAACGATTAGCCATTGATAGCCTCCCATCGTGTGCGGGGCATCCATTACGCCCCACGCTATGAGTCCCATCCTAACGCTTTTGAAACAAAAAACGCGTGAGAACATCAAAAGTGTTAAAGCGTTTCAACAGATGATGAAAAATATTGCGGCAAAGGGACAGCCCCTTTGCCGCATTCGGTTACTTTCGGCAGCCCTCTTTCCAAGCCTCGGCCGCAACCTTCCAGCGTAAGCGCAAATCGCGCTCGCGGTCGATGAACATGATGGCAAACGCGACAAACAGCAGCAAGCTCGCCACGACGATGGCGTGCAGGCCCATGCGCTCAATACACCAGTTGCCCAACACGGCGCCAAACACAAAGGTAAAGATCACGCCAAAGTACAGCAGGCCGTTTTCCAAAAAGCCGCGCCTGTGGGTGATGATGTAATCGTCCACGTTTTGCAGCGCGTTGCGCAAGTTGCCGATGCACATGGTCGAGGTGAGGCAGTTGGCGAGCAGGTTGAAATTGCCGCCGGGGATAAAGCTCACGCCCAGCAAGATAACGGCTTCAAAGAACACCGTCACTTGGCGCCAGTGAATCACGCTGCCAAACCGCTCGTGTACCAGATCGGCAAGCATAATGCCCACGGCAAACGACACCACGGGGAAGAAATAGCGTCCCGCAAGTGCCCAGTTGCCCTCCGAGATGCTCACGCCCACGAGCAGGATGTTGCCTGTCTGCGCGTTGGCGAAAACATGATCGCGCCCAATGTACGAATAGACGTCCATAAAGCCACCGGCGAGCGCCAAGATAATGCCCAGCTCGATGGACTCCGATATCTGTTTGGCACGCTGCATCGTCGTGCATCCTCCTTGTTGACGACTCTCTCGTGCGTTGGCGGAAACATAGCCGCCGTTCATACTGTAACCCATTGACAACATGGCGTGCGCGCGAGACGGGTTCTCCAACGCGCAGATACACAGTCTGGAAACAAACAGCGGGCGCGGCGCCGACACCCGACGCCTCGTGTACTCCACCAGTCTTTTTAGCGCCGTCCCAAAAAGACTGGTTACAATTACGTGCAGCATACAGACACCGGGAGGGATCGTGGCAAAAAAGCCTCAGCACGCTCAGAACAACCAGCGCAGTCAACAGGGCAAACAGGGCCAGCAGCAAAAGCGTGGCGGTAAGGCGCAGGCCACGGTCGCCCGCACCAAGCATTCCCAAGCGACGCCCGCCCGCCCCTGGCGACCGGGCCGCGATAAGTTCCTCCCCGTCAGCCGCGCCGACATGGATGCGCGCGGCTGGGACCAGTGCGACTTTGTCTACATCTGCGGCGACGCCTACGTGGACCATCCCAGCTTTGGTATGGCCATCGTCAGCCGCGTACTCGACGCACACGGCTACAAGGTGGGCATCATCTGCCAGCCCGATTGGACCGACCCCGCCAGCATCACCGTGCTCGGCGAGCCGCGCCTGGGCTTTCTCGTCAGTGCCGGCAACATGGACTCCATGGTCAACCACTATTCGGTGACCAAGCACCGCCGCCACACCGACGCCTACACTCCCGGTGGCGAGGAGGGGCACCGTCCCAACCGAGCTGTCACGGTCTACGGCAACCTCATCCGCCAGACGTTCAAGGACGCCCCCATCATCATCGGCGGCATCGAGGCGAGCCTGCGCCGCCTGGCCCACTACGACTACTGGCAGGACAAGCTCAAGCGCTCGGTACTGCTCGACTCGGGCGCCGACATCCTCATCTACGGCATGGGCGAGCACGCGATCGTCGAGATCGCCGACGCGCTCGACGCGGGACTGCCCGTCGATCAGATCACCTATATCAACGGCACCGTCTACCGCACAGGCTCGCTCGACGAGGTCTACGACTACGATCTGCTGCCCAGCTGGGACGACCTTACCGCCGACAAGCTCAACTACGCGCGCAGCTTTAACGTGCAGCAACAGAATATGGACCCCATCACCGGGCATCGCCTGGTAGAGCCCTACCCCAACAGCGTCTATGTGGTGCAAAACCCGCCGTCGGCGACGCTCACTACCGATGAGATGGACGAGGTGGCCGAACTCCCCTACGCACGCGACTGGCATCCCGATTACGACGCGGCGGGCGGCGTGCCGGCCTTTGCTGAGATCAAGTTTTCCATAAGCTCCAACCGCGGCTGTTTTGGTGAGTGCTCGTTTTGCGCCCTCACCTTCCACCAGGGCCGCGTGTTGCAGATGCGCAGCCACGACTCGATCATGCGCGAGGCCGAGCTGCTCACGCGCGATCCCGAGTTTAAGGGCTATATCAACGACGTGGGCGGACCGACGGCCAACTTTAGCCGCCCCGCCTGCGACAAGCAGCTCAAGCACGGCGTGTGCAAGAACAAGCGCTGCCTGTGGCCGAGCGTGTGCAAGAACATGGTGGTCGACGAGACCGGCTACACGCAGCTGCTGCGCGACCTGCGCCAGCTGCCGGGCGTCAAGAAGGTCTTCGCCGATGCCTCGGACGAGTTTTTGCGCGAGCTGCTGGAACACCATGTCTCGGGCCAGCTGCGCGTAGCGCCCGAGCACGTGAGCGACGCGGTACTGTCCGTGATGGGCAAGCCGAGCCGAGCTGTCTACGACGCATTCTGCCGTAAATTTGAACGCTTGAATCGCGAATACGGACTCAAGCAGTACGTGGTGCCGTATCTGATCTCGAGCCACCCCGGCTCAACGATGAAGGAAGCCGTGGACCTTGCCGAAGCCGTGCGCGACATGGGTTACATGCCCGAGCAGGTGCAGGACTTCTACCCCACACCGTCCACCATGTCGACGTGCATGTACTACACCGGCGTGGACCCGCGCACCATGAAACCGATCTATGTGGCGCGCGACCCGCACGAGAAGGCCATGCAGCGCGCGCTCATCCAGTATCGCAAGCCCGAGAACTACAAGCTGGTACGCGAGGCGCTGGAAAAGGCTGGCCGTCGCGACCTGATCGGCTACACCAAGCATTGCCTGATCCGTCCCGTGCCGCCGCGCCCGGGCGAGACGTCTGCTGGCGGTGGGCATGGCGCAGCCAAGAAGGGCGGCAAGGCCCACGGTGGCGCCGCTGGCAAGGGGCCTAAGGGCAGCAAGGGGCACAGCGGCATGTCGCGCGCGCAGAACACTGCCGGGCGCAACCGTGCAGCTCAGGGGCGTCAGGGTGCCAACGGAGGCGGACGCCGCAACTAGTGCGGGAATGCGGTAGATGTGCTCACAGCGCTCTGCTGGCACGCTTGGCGCAGCGAGCGCATTGCCTCCACCAGGATCACGCCGGCGATCGCGACCGTAATTGCCACGTCGAACGGCGTGTTCACAAACCACAGCAGCCCTATGAGATACGACCCGGCATTAAAGGCAAAGTGCAGCAGGATCGTGTAGCGGAGCTTTCCGGTGGTCACGAACACCCAACCAAAAATGAGGCCGGCAGCGCCCGCATAGCAGCCCTGCACCCAGTTCATATGCATAAAGCCAAAGATGGCCGCCTGCAGCACGATTGCCGCGGCGATACCCCACGTGCTTGGGGCCGCCCAGGGCACCATGGCGCCGTCTTGCGCGTTCGCGCGGCGCCGGCGCTTCCAGAGCGAACGGCACTGTGGATTAAACGCACGCAGCGAAAACTCAAAGATGATGCCGCGCACCAGCAGTTCCTCGCAAAACGGAGCGCCGAGCACCGTGGTCAGGACGGCAAGAAGGCTGGTATCGCCCATGCCCGTTTCCTCGACGAGCTCGCTATAGTCTGCCGCGACCTCGGGCAGCAGCGACAGCTCGCCGTCGCATAGGTAGCTAATGACCACCTGCATGGATAGGCCGATCACGACAACGCAGGCAATGCGCTTCCATGCCGCGCTTGCTCCCCCACCGAGCGGGCGCTCGCCTTGCCGGCGTGCCATGAAGGAGCGGGGCCACAGATAACGCCACCACAGCAGCGCCATCAAAAATGACGCCGTCTGAGCGGCAGCCTGGAACCATTGAATATCGAGGTTGTCGATCGGGAAACCCGTCAGCACCGACACGGCATCGAGAACTGAAAACAGAACCACGCTCAGGGCTATATCGGCAGCGACAACGCCAAAACAGGCAAGCGCCCACGCCATCGCATTGAGCATGCCAACCTCCTCAAAACCCGGCACTTAGGGACGTTCCTTAACTGCCGGCTGAAAAGGAACGTCCCCA
>MNQC01000098.1:24884-33462 GCA_001915225.1 Collinsella sp. 60_9 | reverse complement strand
ATTGTTGATGAGAATCGGGCGCAGCGCCAAAAGCCCCGCTCGGCGAGATGTCGAACGGGAAGGTGCCGCAGCGATTGAAAGCGGCGATGAACATGCGGATGGCGTTGGACGGTGTGGTGCCCACGAGCTGGGTTGCCGCCGCGAAGGCCGCCTTTTCCTCGGGCAAAACCTTCGCGACAACCGGGGTCATGTGTTCTGCCATGGCGCTTCCTTCTTGAAACGACGGTGGTGCGGATGGATGCGGGCCACGCGGCTGGGCGACGGGCTGTGAAGGCAACCCGATTGGCCCGCATCTGGAGTTTGTTCTACGGCGTTGGTATTACTTGGTAATCCTAAGTATTACCCCGTAGATAGAATACCATACCCGACCCCATGGAGACAGAAGAAAACGAATCATTTTATTGTTGAGTTAGCGCCTGAAATGGCTTTTAGAGCGTGATGATGTCCGAGATATTGAGGGCCCGAGCGTCAGCGGAATCGTGCGTGGCAAGCAACAGCATACGGCCGTCGAGCAAGTCGAGCACGACCTCGGTGCATGCGTCGCGCGCAGCGATGTCTAGACCGGTAAAGGGCTCGTCCAGAATCACTGCGCCGCCCGGACACAGCAGGGCTCGGGCAATCTCGACACGACGGCGCTGCCCGCCCGAGAGCTCGGCCACGCGGGCATGCACATCGATCCCCGGTACCAGCAGGCGCAACAAGGCAGCGGCACTCGAGGTATTCACGCGTGCATCGGCGCACACCAGCACGTTATCCAAAGCAGAGGCGTCCTCGACCAGGCGCACATCCTGAAACACCATGGAGCACGGTGCGCACTCCCCCGCCACCAGCGCAAGCAACGTCGACTTGCCCACGCCCGAAGCGCCCATCACACAGGTGCGTCCACCGGCGGGCACATGAAGCACCAGTCCGTCGAGCGCCGGCGACCAGGGCGCCCGGTCGCCCACGGCGAGCGCAAGCTCCGCCGCAGCCCCGCCACCAGCAGAGCCGCCCGCACGCCCGCGCAGTCCATGCCCATGTGCCCGCACGGCCGCGCGCCACGCCACGGGTCCCGAAACCCGCAGCAGCCACACCAGCACGCGCTCACACGCCCACGAGGCGGCAACGACCAGCACGGTCCACGCCAGCAGATCAGCCGTCTCAATCAAAAGCTTTGCCTGATAGATGCGCTCACCCACGGTGCCCACCGCCATGCCGATCAGCTCCGCCGCCACGCCGGCCTTCCAGCTCATGCCAATCACGGCGCGGGAACACGAAAGCACAAACGGCAGGACCTCGCGCCAGGTGTGGGCGCAAAACAGACGCCAACCCCGCACGCCATGCAGACGAAACATCTGCTCCAGCGGCTTATCCACTTGCGCCAAGCCCTCGACCAGCGAAAAATACACGCCCGGAAGTGCCATCAAAAAGACCGCCGCAATGCTCACGCGCGCCGACCCCAACCAAATGAGCAGCAGGACCACCACGCAGGCAACCGGTGTCGCCTTAACAAACGAAAGCGCCGGCGCCACCAAGCGGGCAAACGTCAGCGATCGCACCGAGACTCCCGCCAGTACGCCGCCGCACACCGCGGCAAGCGCCAGCCCGCCCAAGATTCGCGCACCCGAGCCTGCCAGAATCGCCCATGTGCCGGCATCGCATACCAGTCGCAGCAACGCCACCACGACAGCGCCCGGCCCCGGCAAAATCAACGGCTGCGCCACGAAACCCGCCATCAGCACCCACACGGCAAGCCAAAAGGCGGCAACGGCACCTGCTGCCGCCACCGCCTTCATACGCTCTGTCATTTGTCGAGCAAACGCACGCACGGGCTACTCCATGTAGTAGAAATCGTCAGCCGGGAGCTTGCCGCCCACGGCGCTCGCGTCCGCATCGGCCAGCACCTGCAGGTACCCACCGAGCGCCGCCTTCATATCCCTCCCCGTCTGGCACACGAGCATGCACCCGGGAATCGCCTTTTCGGCAATCGCGGCGTTATCCACGATACCCGCATCGACCACGGCCTGAGCCCAGTCCGCCGGCGCCGCGTTCACGGCCTCAACGCTCGCAGCATGGCAGCTCAGGAATTCCGCCACGGCCTCGGGATGCTCCTCGGCAAAGGCACGGCGCACCACGGTCACGCCCGTCAGCAGGCGCGAGCCCGTGTCTCCTGCCAGCTCGTCCCACACATCGGTCAGGCTTACCGGAGCCGACAACTTGCCTTCGCTCTTTGCGATGGCAGCGGTCTTGAACGGCTCGGGCAGCACGCCCACGGCAGACGGATCGGCAAGCAGGGCCGACAGCACCTCGGTGGGCTCGCTCTTAAACTCAAGCGCCACCTGGCCGGTCAGGCCCGCGCGCTCCAACAGGTAGTTCATGACGTACTCCGGCGTGGTGCCCTTGCCCGTCATGTAGACGGTATGGCCCGCCAGATCGCCAAACGAAGTAACGTCCGCGTTACCCGTCACCACGTTCAGCACGCCCAGCGTGTTGATATCGATGACCTGCACCGCACCCTCGGTCTTGTTGTAGAGTACGCTCGCCACGTTGGCGGGCACCAGGGCGATATCGATATCGCCCTGAATGACCTTGGGCACAATCTCGTCGGCGGCAGTGTTGATCGCAAAGTCGAACTTATTGTCCGTCTCGCCATCGGCAGCCTGGTCCATAAACTGCACCAGGCCAATCGAGGTCGGACCCTTGAGCGAGGCGACGTGCACCTCAACCGGCTCGGCAGCGGCACCGTCAGCGGCAGACCCGGCAGCCGAGCCCGCGGCAGACCCGGCACCGGCAGCCCCGCCGCCACAGCCCGCGAGCGCAAGCGACAGGGCGCCCGCGGCGAGCGCCGAGGCAAATCCTCGGCGCGTCATCTCAGCATCAAACGCACGCATCGCTAGCGCGCCCCCTCGTTGGGCATCGTCCACGCATGATGGTCGGTATGCAGCAACTCCTCGGCCAGCGGCGAGAGCGGCGCACCCAAGAACTCGCGATAGCATGCCTGAACATCGGGGTTCTCGTGCGAGAAGCGAATGTCCGCAGCGGCGTCCAGGCCCCACAGCACCTGACCGCGCTCGGCTGCCAGCTCGCAGCCGTCGTGAATGGGCTGACCGCCGCCACCGACGCAGCCGCCCGGGCACGCCATAACCTCAACGAAGTCATAGCTCACACGGCCGTCGCGAATCGCGTCGAGCAGACGTTCAGCGTTGCCCAGCCCGTGTGCCACGGCGACGCGCACCTTAGTGCCATCGATATCGGCGACGGCTTCCTTCCAGCCGTCGAGTCCGCGCACGTCGGTAAAGAAATCGGCATCCGGGTTCTTACCCGTCACCAGGTAATATGCCGAGCGCACAGCAGCTTCCATCACACCGCCCGTGGCGCCAAAGATCACGCCTGCGCCCGTGCCAAAGCCCAGCGGCGTGTCGAGCGGCTCCTCGACCAGCGTGTCCACGCTCACGTGGCTCGCGCGAATCATGCGCACCATCTCGCGCACCGTCAGCGCAACGTCCACATCGGGCGTGCCGCCCTCGCCCACCATGCTCGGCAGCGCGCACTCGGCCTTCTTGGCCGTGCACGGCATAACGGACACCACGAACAGGCGCTCGGACTCCACGCCCAGCACCTTGGCGTAGTAGGTCTTGGCAATAGCGCCGAACATCTGCTGCGGCGACTTGGACGTAGACAGGCTGTCGACAAACTCCGGATAGCGCGCCTTCACAAAGCGCACCCAACCCGGGCAGCAGCTCGTAAACATGGGCCAGCCGCGGCTGTCACCCTCGCCCTTGGCGGCGGCGCCCAAGCGCTCGAGCAGCTCGGAGCCCTCCTCCATAATGGTGAGATCGGCCGAGAAATCGGTGTCGAACACGTACTCAAAGCCAACGCGACGCAGCGCGCAAGCCAGGCGCTCAACGGTGGCCTCCTCGCGCGGAATGCCGAGTTCCTCGCCCCAGGCGCTGCGCACGGCAGGCGCGATCTGCACCAGCACGATCTTGTCGGGATTAGCGAGCGCGTCGAACACGGTCTCGGTATCGTCGCGCTCGCGCAGTGCGCCCGTCGGACAATGCGTAACGCACTGGCCGCACGCGACGCAATCGGTCTTGCCGATCGGCGCGCGCCCGCGGGTACCCACAGCGGTATGCGTGGCGCGGTTGGTCAGGTCCCAAATCCCTAGGCCCTGCACGCTCTCGCACACCTTGATGCAGCGCATGCATTTAATGCACTTGTCGTTTTCGCGGATGATGGGAAAATCGAAATCCCAGCCCTCGCCCGCCAAATGCCTTTGATACGGCAGATAGAAAATGCCCAGGTCGTTGGCGATGGTCTGTAGGTTGCAGTTGCCGCTGCGCACGCAGCTCGTGCACTGCGAATCGTGCTGAGACAGCAGCAGCTGCACGTTGGTGCGACGGGCCTCGCGGGCCTTGGGGCTGTTGGTGTGGACCACCATGCCGTCGAGCACGTAGTTGTTGCAGGCTGCGACCAGCTGATCGCAGCCCTCAACCTCGACCACGCACACGCGGCAGCCGCCAATCTCGTTTAGATCGCGCAGGTAGCACAGGGTGGGAATCTGAATGCCGACGGACTTGGCCGCATCCAGGATCGTGGTGTGCTCGGGCACCACGACCTCGCAATTATCGATAGTGAGCTTAACCATGTTGAGTGCTCCGCTTTCGGTGTTGTCGCTGACAGTGGTTTTGTTGGGCTCTACCATTCCAGGTTCCTCCCTCCGCGGAACGCGCCAAAGCCAAAGTGATCGCAACGCAGGCAGCGACTTGCCTCCTGGCGTGCCTCCTCCTCGGTGAGACCCTGCTCGACCAGATTCCAATCGTGGATGCGCTCGCCAGCCTCGCGCTCGCCCAGCTCGCAGCGGCCGCACTCGTGCTTGCCCTTAAACTGCACGGTCGGCAGCTCCACGTCGAGCTTTATCTTGTGGTCAAAGCCCTCTGGCAGTCGCCGCCGCTAAAGAGGCCATCGAAGTTAGGCACGGCGCCATCCGAATCGGTGACCACGCAGCCCCACTTACAGGCGATGCCCATGTCCTCAAACGGCTTGGAATCGATGTCCTGGCCAATGGCCACAAACACGCGCTCGCAGGGAATGACGCGCTCGGGCGTGGCGGCGGCACGCGGGGCCGGACGCCCACGACGGGGCTCGCCGATAATCTGCGGCTGCACGCGCAGGCCGCTCACGTGACCCTCCTCGCCCGTCTCGATAGCGAGCGGTGCGGTGAGTTCCAAAACCTCGCAGCCCTCGGCCTGGGCGCCGGCGATCTCGGCATCCTGGGCCGTCATGTCGCAGATACGACGGCGGTAGACGATGCTCACCTTTTCGGCACCGCAGCGCACGGCAGAGCGCGCCACGTCCATGGCCACGTTGCCGCCGCCGATGACGCACACGCGCTGGCCGCTCAGGTCGGGCAGCTCGTCGTCTCCAACGGCACGCAGCATCTTGACGGCCGACTCCACGCCGGGCGCCTCTTCGCCCGGAAGGCCGAGCTTCTTATCGCTGTGGGCACCGATGGCCAGGTAGACGGCATCGAACTCGTCGCGCAGGCGGGCAAGCTCCTCGCCGTTCACGGAGTGATCGAGCTCAACGTCGATGCCGGCGCTCAAGATCCAGTCGATCTCGGCCTGCAGGCGCTCGCGCGGCAGACGGTAGCTGGGAATGCCATAGCGCAGCATGCCGCCCAGGTGGTGGCGCTGCTCAAAGATGGTCACCTTATGGCCCATAACGGCCAGGTAGTAGGCGCAGGAAAGGCCAGCCGGGCCGCCGCCGATCACGGCGATGCGCTTACCGGTGTTGTCGGCCACGCTGGGCTTGTAATCGTTGAGGTCGCTGTGCTCAACGGCAAAACGCTTGAGGGCAAGGATGTTCATGGGATCGTCGACCATGCCGCGACGGCAATGCATCTCACAGGGATGCTCGCACACCAGGCCGCAAACGAGCGGCAGTGGGTTGTTCTTGCGGATGACCTTGACGGCATCGGCATAGCGGCCGGCCTCGACCAGCGAAATGTAACCGGGAATGTCGACGTGCGCCGGGCAGCCCGAGACGCACGGGACGCGGGCCTCGCGGTCAAAGCCACAGGAGTGCTCGCGAATGTGGTGCTCAAAATCGTCGCGGAAGCCGCGAATGGCCGTGAGTGCCATGGCGCCGGCCTCGTAGCCGATAGCGCAGTCGCTCGAAAGGTAGATGGTGCGGGCGGTGCGCTCGATCAGATTGAGCGTGGACTCGTCGGCGCGGCCCTCAAGCACATCGGCGAGCAGGTCGCTCAGCGCGCTCAGGCCCACGCGGCAGGGCGTGCACTTACCGCAGCCCTGGGTGGAGCACAGGTTGACGAGCGCTGCCGTAAACTCAACGGGACACGGGGCGAGCGAGCTCACCGCCAGACGGCGTCCGAGCGCATCGTGCAGGTCGTCCATGACGGCCTGAGCGTGGCTGCGTTCCATTACGTGCAGTCGTGCCATAAGATCCCCTCTCATGTGGCAGCCCGGAGGCGAGGCCGGGCGAAATTGCTACACGCACAACACTGACCTAAAAAGTTGTGAGGTCTCCATACGGTTCGGCAGGCGGTATAAAATGTCACCCTCAGCGGTGAAATAGAACATTACCGCAGATAAATGCCATATTTGATAAAACGCGTTACCAAATTGCAATATTCAATGTGAAAAAGAGCGCCTTACTATTTTTCCTTTTTGATCCGTTTTCCTCCGTCTCCTTCGGATCACATGATCCCTTGGGAACGGAGGAAAACGGATCGTTTTTGGTGCAAAAGGGCCAGGTTTGTTTGCACCAATCTCACTTGCGCTAGATGAAGAGCTCGCATTCCTTCCGCGCGACGCAAACCTTGCTCAGCATCTGGGAAACAGCGGATAGTTTGTTGGAATCAAGCTTGCGAGCACCTCGCGGACATACGGCGATGCAGCGCATGCAGGAGATGCACGCCTCGCCAGCTGCTCGTTTGGGGTCACTCTTGTCGATAGCGCAAACGGGGCACGCCGCGGCGCATGCACCGCAGGAGACACAATCCTCTGTTGCCTCGGGTGCCATGCGGTGACCTCCGGCTTGTTTATAAGGACGATTGCCGGGGATAGAGGGCCCGGACGCATCCTCAGCCAACAGCTTTTGCTGAATTTGCTGCGCAAACTCTGCGAGCTGCGCCGCATCCTGCGCATCCGGTCGCCCAGCAGCAAACTGACGAGCAACGGAATGCTCAGCAATAGCAGAAACCGCTGCAACAACCCTAAATACGGCGCGCTTCGCAACGTCCTCCAGCTCTACGAGCGTGTCCTCAAACGCGCGGTTTCCGTATACGCAAACCAAAACAGCCCGAGCCCCGTTGCCGCGCACCATGCCCAACCGGTCAGCCACCACAGCCGGGATTCTACCGGCATACGCCGGCACAGAGATTACGGCCACGTCGTCCTCAGTCATCGAGACAGCGCTGAAATCTAGCCCGCTATCGGCCAGATCGACGGTAACGGTATTCTTGCCCAGTGCCCCGGCCACAAGGCCAGACACCTTCCGCGTTCCACCCGTCGGACTAAACACAATTTCGAATACGCTCATCGAGGCACCCTCCCCTACGCCTGGCAACGCGTCAAGCCGCTTTCACATCCAGCCAGAGTATACGGCGCATGGGATCCCCGTTTTGATGCGCCAAGCACCCCAATGCACCCACCCTACGCTGTCTGCCTCTTCGTTTTGTATAAATTACGGTACAGATTGTATATATTTACGGGATACCGCCGTGTTCTCCCGAGGTACCCCATCCTGGCCCGTGCAAAAAACGGAGTATTCTGCAACGTGACCGCGCCAGCACCGCCGCGGGTGGGCAAAACTGTAGGGCGCCGTATCATTCTAAGTCCCGACATGGCGAGAATAACGCGCCCCTGCTCCGGAAAACGGCGAGATCTGGCTCAAAACGCTCGCTAGGGATATCCGAAGACCACCGTTGGCGACGTCGAATCATATGCAGACAACTCGAACTGCAGAATACTCCAAAAAATGCACGGCGCACCTCATGGGACCCATTGCCGCATGGCAGGAAACAGGTCCACGGCATCCTCTAGATGCATTCCCGAGGAAATCACATTTGAACTAGCGATCGGATACGGCAAACAAAAAGGGCCCCGAACGTAGTTGCTCGGGGCCCTTGGTTCACCTCGCCCTAGCGGGCGATGCGTATGTTACTTGCGCTTGCCGCCGCCGTCGCCGGGGCGACGGGAGCTGCCACCGCGCTTGCCGCCACGGCTGTTGCCGTAGCTGCCACGGTTATCGCGACCGCCGGCACGGCCGCCACGGGAGCCGGCCTGGTTGCCGCCACGACCACCACGGTAGCCGCCGCGACGCTCTTCGCGGGTATCGTCGTAGTTGCGCCAGTCATCGCGACGATCACGGCTGGCACGCGGGTCACGACGATCGCGCGACTCGTTAGAACGACCAGCGCCGCCGCGGCCGCCATTGCCGCGAGCACCCTCGCGACGCTCGCCGCCGCGGCTACCGCGCTCTTCAAAGCGCTTGCCGCCACGGGACTCACCGCCACGGGCACCTCGCTCACCGCGACCCTCGCCGCCGCGACGCTCATCACGGCCACCGCGCTCGT
>MNQC01000098.1:9740-24802 GCA_001915225.1 Collinsella sp. 60_9 | reverse complement strand
CCTCGTCCTCGCGCTCAACACGGCGACGACCGCCGCGGTCCTCGTCCTCGCGGCGACGGCGATGCGCCTCGCCCTGGAACTGCTTGGCACGGCGCTCGGCACGGTTGCCGCGCGGGGCCTGCTCGACAGCACCGCCGCGCTCCTCGGCAGCCACCTCGCGGGCCACGCTCTCCACGGCCTCGTCCACGCGAGCCTGAACGCCCTCGCGCACGCGGGTCTTGCCGCCACGCTTGGGACGGCTCGGACGCTCGCCGTCGCCGCGACGCTCGTCGCGACCGCGGTTGGAACGACCGGCCACATCGCCGTAGTCATCGCCGTTGCGCTTGCCGTCGCGACGTGCC
Source organism: Collinsella sp. 60_9 (assembly GCA_001915225.1). Lineage (GTDB taxonomy): Bacteria > Actinomycetota > Coriobacteriia > Coriobacteriales > Coriobacteriaceae > Collinsella. Next base: position 24,461 of record MNQC01000098.1, on the reverse strand, counting down.
TGCTCAAGCTTCTTCTTGCTCTTGGACTTGCCGCGCTTGGTCTTCTTCTTCACCTTGAAGGCCGCAGGGTCGCGCTCGGGGTCAACCGCGGGCGGGTTGGGACCCACATGCAGGTCGCCGGCCTCGTAGATGTCGGCCGTCTTGTCCATGAGCTTCTCGATCTCGTAGAACTCATCGACGTCCTGCTCGGTCACAAACGTAATGGCCCAGCCCAGCTCGCCGGCACGGCCCGTGCGGCCGATGCGGTGGATGTAGTCGGTCGGCTCGGCCGGCACGTCAAAGTTCACGACGTAGCGCACGTCGCTGATGTCGATGCCGCGGGCGAGCACGTCGGTCGCCACCAACACGTCGACGGTGCCGTCGCGGAAGGCCGAAAGGGCACGCTCGCGCTGGGCCTGGCTGCGGTTGCCGTGAATCGCGGCGGCCTTGATGCCCTTGCGCTCCAGACGACGGCAGCAGCTGTCGGCGCGGTGCTTGGTACGCATAAAGACGATGGTGCGCTCCGGGCCCTCCTTTTTGAGGAACTCGGGCAGCAGGTTGTTCTTGGCCTCGATGGACACCGGGAACACAAACTGGTCGACGGTGTCGGCGGTCGACGTGGCAGGCGCGATCTCCACGCGGGCCGGGTCGCTCACCAGGTCGGTAATCTCGCCCACGGCCTCCTCGTCGAGCGTGGCCGAGAACAGCAGCGTCTGACGCTCGGCCGGCGTCTCGCGCACAATACGGCGAACGGCGGGCAAAAAGCCCATGTCGAGCATGCGGTCGGCCTCGTCGAGCACCAGCACCTTGACCTCGTCCAGGTGGCAAGCGCCCTGCTCGATCAGATCGACCAGACGGCCCGGCGTGGCGACCAGGATGTCGCAGCCGTACTTGAGCGCCGCGGTCTGGGGCTTGTAGCTCACGCCGCCCACGACGGTCACGGCAACATGGCCGGTGACGTCGGCAATCTTGCCGGCGACTTCGTCGATCTGCTGGGCAAGCTCGCGCGTGGGGGTGATGACGAGCATCACGGGGCCGCGGCCGTTGCCCTCGGGCTTCTTGGCACCGCGACGGCGGTTGCGGCCGCCACGCTCGCGCACGGGCTTGGGCGGAGCGATGTGCTCCAGATTGTTCATGGTCGGCAGCAAGAAGGCGGCCGTCTTGCCGGTGCCGGTCTGAGCGGCGGCAAGCAGGTCGCGACCCTCGAGTACCACGGGGATGGAGCCGGCCTGAACGGGCGTGGGCGCCGTGTAGCCCAGGTTCTCGATGGCACGAAGCATCTCGTCCGAAAGCCCCAGCTCGTTAAAGGCGGGCAGGCTCTCGGTAGCGGACTCGACGGCCTGGGCGGCGCTGGCCTCGTCGGCAGCATCGAAGGCGGCCTGGGTCATGGCCTCGCGGGTCTCGTCCAGAATCTCGGCGTCCGTGACGTCGGATACAGAATTACGCATATGTTGTTGTTCCTTATCTGCACGCGCAATGGGCACGGCATGCGGCCGCGCGGGCGTGCTTGGTAGTGCGCTAATACATAAAAAACAGGTGCGCACAGAGAGGACGTTGCTCAGCACGCTGGCGATCGCTTTGGCAGCCCTATCACGCGCCGTCCAGACGCAGCAGCTCTAAGCGATGGAGCAGATTCGCCGCCGGTTAGTATACCCGTGCTTCGCATGCCCCCACGTAAACCACAGATGACGAGGCGGACGAGGTGGGCCCGGCTGATTGTCTCAATCTGTAACATCTACAGGGCGAATCTTCCTCTACGTGTTACAGATCGAGACAAACGGTCGACACGGCTCACAAACGTCTCAATCTGTAACAGTTAACGAGTAAAATCGGCCCTAATTGTTATAGATCAAGACAGAGGGGGATTTCCGTCCAGTCCAAACCAAATCTCTCAGTCTTCCTGCAATTTCGAACATGTGGCCTATAATGTTGCTTTGGTTACGCTATATATTGCGCAACCATTTAATACGTCGCCCACCGGGGGCCATTAATTCCTATCGCCATATTGGCTAGGAAGCAATCAAAGGAGGTATCCGTGGCAGCAGAGACGCCTTGCTCGGTCCTCTATAACGATATTCGCTCGTTCGGCGGTCTTAAACATCTCGAGATCGCCCGAATGCTCATCAATGGAAACTCCTATCTCGGCAGTACCCTGCTCGAGAAATGCTCTTCCAACCGCTCGTATCTCACCCGTTACATCGTCCATCGCAAGCCTGACCAGTGCGCGCCCGCCATCTACAGCGACTTTACCGTCACCACGCTCAACCTTTCCGCGGCAATCTGCAGCAAGCTCGGCGGCGGCGAGTCCGCCTATCAGGCAATCGCCGAGCACTATCGCGGTCCGGCCGCCAACGAAATGATGTCGGCTCTCGCCAGCTACAAGCTGGACAGCCGCCTATATGCAAATGCCCTCAATCGCATCGACAACTTTGACGGCAATGCCGTGCGCGAGAAAAGCACGCTTTACCTTATGCTCTTTGTGGCAACGGGGGCGCTCGCCGATCCCGTTCAGGGCGTGGCCACCGTCGAGCGCTTTTGCGACAGCAAGACGGGCGGGCACTTTGGCACCACCGAAACTACCGTCGGACGTGGCTTTATGAGCAGCCTGGAGCAGCCGCACACCGTCGCTCCCAACCTCGGTCTGCTCAGAACCCATGCCGACAACTGCGTCGACATGCAAATCCATCCCCTCACACGCGATCCGCGCGGCACCGTGATTGGTTCTTTGCCCAAAACCTCGCCCAGCATCACCGATGTAGGCGCCGACGCCTCGCGCGAGCATCTTCGTATTTGGCTCGAGGGTGAGCACTGGTACGCCCAGGGCCTTGGATCGACCAACGGCACAGTGCTCGAATCGGGCGCGGGCGACGGCGATATTGTGATTGAGCCGCCGCGCGACCAACGCGAACTCGGCAAAGTCTATCCCCCCGTGGAAATCGCCAACAGCGACAGGCTCCATCTGGGTCTCTACACGACATTCCTTGTCATTGTGGACTAGCACGGACAGCGATCGGAAGACGGTCGCCGTCCGTCTTTCGTCTTCTACCTTCTGCGTCGTAAACGACAATACTCAGCGGTACACGTGAGCAGTGCGGCTATCATGGTACTTTACCGATATCCGCACTGCTCACGTGTACGCGCGGCAACCCATGCCAGACAATGGAACGCCATGGATACTACCGATAACGCCTATGGCGACAAACTCATCCGTCTCGATACGTTCGACACCGCCGTGGCGGTCGACCCCAGTACCGAGGACGACGCCAAGCGTCGGTTTATGACGCTTATTCTCCAGACGGCCCACCGCAACAACGGCAACATCGGGCACGTGCTTCGCGCGACCAACACAAGCGGCGAGGTCTTTGCCGTCAAGCTACTCAAGGACAACGCCTTTCTCTCTGGCCAAGCCCCCGACCGCTCCGCCGAGCAATCGGCAGCGCACCTGGCCAACACCGCTGCGCTGTTCGAGGAGTACCGTCATCTGTGTACCGTCTCGTACCTGCGCGGATTTCCGCGCGTCTATGGCTACGGATCGTGCGAGGACGACCCGCTCATCCTCATGGAGTGGGTCGAGGGCACCTCACTCAAGCAGGCGCTGCCCCTGCTTCCTCACGACGACCCAAGGCCTCGTGAATCCGGTCATCCATCGCGACCTGTCGCCTGCCAATATCATGTTCCGCACCACCAGCCGAACGCTCGAGCAGCAGATTGCCGATTGCTCCTTTGACCCCTGCCTCATCGACATGGGCTCCGCGACCATGGCTCTCGGCGACGACACGATCACCCGGCGCGCCGACATCTGGCGCTTTGCCACGCCCGCATACGCCGCGCCCGAGATGCTCACGCAGGATATCGAAGGCATCGCGGCCCTTCGCCGTTCGCCGGCAATCGACGTCTATGCGCTTTCGAGCATTCTGTACCAGCTCTACAGCGGTCGCAAACCGTTTGACTTTGAGTCGACGGACGCCGCTGCAACCGGCTCGTTCTATCTCGTAAAGACCAAGACCAAGCCGGCGCCGCTCGAGCCGCGCTGCGAGGGCGATGAAGCGCTCGTCCAAATCATCATGAAGGGTCTCTCAGTCGAGCAGTGCGATCGTCCCACCGAGCAGCAGATGCTCGAGGTGCTCTCGGCATACCTCACCGACGCCGAATCCGAAGGCCGCGAAGGTGCAGGAGACGAGGCCGCAATTGATATCGATTCTGGCACGCACCTTAAGGTCGACGTCGCCGGCGAGCGCGCGCGAGAGATCCTGGAGCAGGCCCGGAACGATGCCATGACCCGCCGTCGCTTTATTATCGGCGGCGTCGCTGCAGTCGTTGCGGGGCTCGGCGTCATTGGCGCGGCAACCCATGGCTTTGGCATCCCCGACTACCTCGATGGCATCCGCGGTTCACTTGACGACTACACCTGGGATCAGCTGCAGGAGATTTCGCTCAAGATTAAGGCCGCCGAGACCCGTAGCGAGGCACGCGAGATTGCCAAGCGCTATCACCTGCTCGATGCCGATGGGCGTATCCCCTATCCGTGTACCAAGCGTGTCACGCTCACCAACGGGCTGCAGGTTGGCGCGCAGCTTGTGGGCATCCGCCACGATGAACTTCTGGACGGGACGGGCAAGGCCGGACTGACGTTTATGTTCGATGCGGGTATTGCCGAGCGCAACGCTGCGGCTGAATCGCCGAGCGCCGGCTGGGCAGATTGCGAGCTGCGGGAATGGCTCAACGGCGACGGCCTTAAGCTGCTGCCCAACGAGTTGCGCGCACTCATCAAATCTGTCAAAAAGATCTCGAATAACGCTGGCGCCGCCAACAGTGCATCGTGTCTGAGCGAGTGGTCGAGCTGTGCGGTACGCAACCGCCCGATTCGTTTGCCAAGGACTATCACTACCTGGCAGACATCTACAACGGCGAGGGCAAGGAGTATCAGCTCTTCCGCGAGCTCAAGGTGAGCCCGTATTCCACGAACGAGACGATGGTCCGCCAGTGGAAGGGCAAGGACACCTGCTGGTGGGAACGAACGGCGAGTCCTGACACATCGGAGAGTGAAGGCACACTCTATATGAATCGCGTGGGACACGACGGCGACGTCTTTATGTACGCCACCCCCGCGGACAAGCCAAATAAGCGAACCTGTGTGATCCCCGGGTTCTGTATCTAGGCGACGGGCATCTTGCCGTGACGGGACCCCTCCCCGGCAATTGTCTCGATCTGTAACACTAGCTCGGCAGATACAGGTCTAGATGTTACAGAACGAGACAAACCCCAACCCCGCGAGACAACATCTCAATCTGTAACAGTAAGGGGTCAAAAACCTCTCTAGATGTTACAGAACGAGACATTAGCTTGCCGAGAACTTCGCCTCGTAAATGTGATTCAAGTGTGTCGATATTTCCTTGCCAATGTTGCGCAACAGGAACCCTTTCGGCGGTCGTAACGTACGAATTGTCATAGGTACCCCTTCAACGATTGGGAGAAGAAATGGCAAAGTACGCACCTAAACACTTGGAAGTCTCAGGCGGCGCCGAGCCTCGCCCCACATTCTCGGGCCACAAGGCAACACGACTCGCCGTCACCGCGGCAACCACCATCGCTATGACTGGCTCGACGCTGCTCGCGCCGTTCTCGGCATTTGCCAACGATGCGAGTGATACCACGGCACAGGACGCGATCATGTCGCCGCTTGCTGTCCACGCCGGCGAGGCGGCAGGCTCCGCAGTAAAGGCAAACGCCCAGAAGATTGCCGACCTGCAGGCTGCGATCGATGCCGCAAAGGCTGCCGAGGCAGACGCCAAATCCGACTACGACACGGTGGCTGCCCCCTATACCGAAAAGCAGGCGGCCCGCGACAACGCACAAAGCACCTATGACGCCTCCGTCTCCGATAATTCGCAGGCAGAGGCCGCCGCGCGCGCCGAATATGCTCGCCAGCTCGATGAAAGCGTCAAGGCGGCCGACAGCGCCAGTGCCACGCTGAAGGATGCCCAAGGAAAGCTCGATGCAGCCAAGACCGACGCCGAGGACAAGTCGAAGGTCCTTGATGCCGCAAAGCAGGCGGCAGCTGATGCGCAGGCCAAGCTCGAGGCAGCCCAGAAGGCAGCCGCCAACGCAACGCCGGAGGAAATCAAGGTCGCCGAGCAGGCTGCCGCAGATGCGCAGGCCGCTCTGGACCAAGCAAAGGCTGCGAAGGCCGCTGCCGATTCCGCGCTCGCCGATGCCCAGCAGGCTCAGAGCGCCGCGCAGAGCGCTTACGACGAGGCGGCAGGCACGCTGGCTTCCGCTCAGCAGGAAAAGACCGCCGCGGATGGTAAGGTAGTTGCGGCACAGACAGCGTACGACAACGCACAAGCCGATTTGGCGGCCGCAAAGGCAGGCGCCGAGGGCCCGGAGTATGACGCCGCCCAGGCAAAGGTCGATGCTGCCCAAAGCGCACTCGACCAGGCGAAGCAGCAGCAGGCGGCTGCCGAAGCAGGCCTTTCTCAGGCAAATAGCGACGTTGCATCCAAGCAGGACGCCCTCACCGGTGCCGAAAGCGAGCTCGAAACCAAGAAGCAGACAGTCGCAGCAGCCGAAAATGATGTAACGGCAGCCCAGACGAAAGCCGATGCGGCGCAATCGGAGTTGACCTCGGCAAAGCAGGCACATGCTACCGAACTGGAGAAAGCAAAGGCCGCTCAGAAACAAGTCGATCAGGCAAAAGCCGAGAAGGAGCAGGCAGACAAGGCGCTCAAAACTGCCAAGGCAAACCAGGCGGCCGCCGATCAAGCCGTTATCGATGCACAGAAAGCATACGATACGTGCAAGGCGGCAACCGATAAGGCAACGACGGCGGAGGCGCAGAGCGTCATCGGCTTCTACCAGTTCATCGGTGCCAACGACGCTGCAAACATCATCTATAGGCAGAGCGATAAAAACCCGACGACCATTGGCGATAAAAAAGACGGCACGTCACTCGACAACGCCAAGCTTTCGTTTGGCAAGCTGCGCGAAATTAATGAATATCGCAAAAGCGTCGGCCTTAGCGAGCTTAAGGTAACGGCAGAGCAAATGGCAATCGCTCAGTCTGATTCCAATTACTCCGACGCAACGAAGGGGCACTCAGACTATGCCGGATTTGAAAATGCCGCTTGGAACTTCAGCACGAAAGAAAACATCGCGCACCAATGGGTTGATGGCGAAAAGAAAATATTTGACGATGCTGCAGCGAAAGCCGGCCTTGGCAACGTTGCCCCCAAAGATGTTTGGAAGACTTTCTGGAGTCACGGTACCGAATTCGGAGCCCAAGGCGTGGGTTTTGGCACCGTCGGCCATTATTTGAATATCGTACAACCTAACGCCAAAACCATGGGATACGGCATCAACTCGCGCGGAACCCTTTGGCCGTATGTGTTCGTCTTGGAGATCGACAACAATTACGGTTCGTACGAGAAAGAATACTCGATCGATGAACTCGAGAATCTCTTTGATCAGTATCAGCTGAGCCTCTCCAAAGCCAGCGAAAAGCTCGCCGCCGCAAAGACGGACCTTGAACAAAAGCGCAGCACAGCGGCATCGAGGGTAGCTGAGACCCTCGTCGCTCAAAAGCAGGAAGGCGTTGATACCGCGAACAGCAACCTTGCCGCCAAGAACGACAGCGTAGCAAGTGCCGCCGCCGCTGTTGCCCTAGCAGAGCAGAATCTCGCCAAGGCAAACGGAAAAGTTACCGAAGCCGAAGACCAGGTCAAAGCCGCCCAAAGTAACGTGGCGACCGCAGAGCAGGTCGTCAACCAGAAGCGCGCCGAGCTTAAGGCATCGCAAGAGCAAGCCGCTCAGAGTCAGAAGAAGGTTGATGACGCCAAGGCAGAGACTCTCGTAAAGCAGCAGGCTCTGCAAGATGCAAAGAAGGAACTTGCCAAGTATTCTGCCGATGTTGCTGCGGCTCAGGAAAAGGCTGACAAGGCCCATCAAACGCTTGATGAAGCCACGGCAGCCCAGACGTCTGCCCAGAGTGCTCTCGAAAAGGCGGAGCGCGACGCGGCTGCCAAGAAGCAGGCCCTCGACACCGCGAAGGACAACGCCGAGGCCAAGGCGGCGACCGCGGAGCACGCTGCGAGCGATCTGACCACGGCGAAAAACGACTTTGCTTCAAAGAAGGCCCATGCCGACGCCCTGAGCAACGCGGCCAACAATCTTACCGCGGCCAAGGCGGCCAAGAAGGACGCCGACGCAGCAGTGACTGAGGCCGGAGTCGCCCTTGGTGCGGCAAATGATGCCATCGCGAACGCCGAACAGGCGATCGAGAATTCTCAGGCCGCATCGGATGCCGCTGTCGCTACCCTCGGAAAGCTAAAGTCCATCAACGTCGAAAACGGCATTGCTACTGGCTCTGATGCAAACGCGAATGATACGCTCAATGCCCTCTTTGCCAAGTGCGTCGCCGCCAAGCAGGCAGAACATAACGCAAAGGCCGCACTTGATGCCGCTCAGGCAGACCTTGATGCTGCGACGCCCGCCTACACCGCAGCGCTCAATGCCTACAACGAGGCGAAGGCAAAACGCGTAGCCGCCGAGCAAGCCCTGAAGGACGAGATCGCCCGCCAGGAGCAAGAGGCAGCGAAGGCCGAGCAGGCCAAGATCACGCAGGCTGCCGCTAAGCCGGCTGCTGGAAAGCCGTCTACCGGCAACGCCAAGACGGCCGCCAACTCGGCACTTCCCACCACAGGCGACAATGCTGCGCTCACCGGTGAGACGTTTGTCATCGGAGGTGTCGTGCTCGTAGCCGCCGGCGTCTTCCTGACCGACAAGAAGCGTCGTCAGAAGTAAGGATTTCAGGAGGACGGCTTCTCCTCCCTCCCACCGCTTCGCAAACCCTGCCCAGCATGCGCCGGGGCGCCCATCACGCGGGCGCCCCGGCGTTTTACGTTGTATGCCCGGGTCATCTGCTCCGAGATTGTCTCGATCTGTAACAAATACTCGGTAAAACGGGGCCTAGTTGTTACAGATCGAGACGTTAGTTTTCGGCTGAAATGTTTGTCTAAATCTGTAACAGCTATGGTTCAAAAACCGGTCCAGACGTTACAGATTGAGATGTTTGGCAAAGACGACCGCCGATTGAGCAGCCACCCTCATCTGTAATGAAAAGTCATACACTCCAACTACTACTGGACACCCCCAGGGGGTATGGGTGTATAGTATCGGATGGTTAACATTTCCGACACTACGTCACAGAAAGGAGAAGCCATGGCTCAAGATAAGTTCGACGTGGGCGGCATGACATGCGCCGCCTGCCAGGCGCATGTGGACCGCGCCGTGAGCAAGCTCGACGGCGTCGAGAGCGTCGCGGTCAACCTGCTCGCCGGTTCCATGATGGTCGACTATGACCCCGCGCAGGTCTCCCCCGACGATATCTGCACCGCCGTCGACCGTGCCGGCTACTCGGCCTCGCCCGTCGATGCGGGCACCGGTGCCGCCGGCTCAAGCGGCAGCTCGCAGGCCAGGTCTGGCGTCACCCATATGGAGTCGCCGACCAAAAAGTTGGAGGCCGCCGCCTCTGCCATGCGCACCCGCCTCATCATCTCGATCGTATTCCTCATCCCACTGTTCTACATAGGCATGGGGCACATGCTCGGCTGGCCGCTGCCCGGCATCTTCACGGACCACATCCACAGCATGACGCTCGCCCTCACCGAGCTCGTCTTGCTCATCCCCATCGTCTATGTCAACGACGCGTACTTTATCAACGGGTTTAAATCGCTCGCGCACGGCGCACCCACCATGGACGCCCTTATTGCCGTGGGCGCCACCGCCTCCATCGCCTGGTCGCTCTACGCCATGTTCATCATGGCCGACCAATTAGCCGCGGGTCAGGTCCACGAGGCCATGATGACGAGCATGGACAATCTGTATTTTGAGAGTGCGGGCACGATCCTGTCGCTCGTTACCGTGGGCAAATACCTCGAGACGCGCAGCAAGTCAAAAACCGGCGGCGCCATCGAGGCACTCATCGACTTGGCACCCAAGACCGCGACCGTCGTTGCCGACGACGGCACCGAAACCACCGTCGACGTCGACAGTATCCTTCCCGGCCAGGTCCTGCGCGTGCGCCCCGGAGCGTCCATCCCTGTCGATGGCGTGGTGCTCGAGGGCAGCTCGGCCGTGGACGAGAGCGCGCTCACCGGCGAGTCCATCCCCGTGGAAAAGACCGCCGGCGACACCGTCAACGCCGCCACTGTCAACCGCACCGGCTCGTTTACCTTCCGTGCCACACGCGTGGGCGCCGACACGTCGCTCGCCAAGATTATCCAGCTCGTCGAGGACGCCAACGCCACCAAGGCGCCTATCGCCCGCATGGCCGACAAAGTCGCCGGCGTGTTCGTGCCCGTGGTGTTCGTGATCTCGGCTGTGACCTTTGCGGCGTGGATGGCACTGACCGGCAGCATAAACGAGGCGCTCACCTCCGCCGTGGCCGTGCTGGTGATCAGCTGTCCGTGCGCATTGGGTCTGGCCACGCCCGTCGCCATTATGGTCGGCACCGGCAAGGGCGCCGAGATGGGCATTCTGTTCAAGAGCGCCGAGGCGCTGGAGAATCTGCGCAGCGTGGGCACCGTGGTGCTCGATAAGACGGGAACGGTCACTCGCGGCAAGCCTGCCGTGACCGATATCGTGGTAGCCACGCGTGCCGACGGATCGCCCGCCATGAGCGAAAAGGCGCTGCTCAAGCTGGCCGCTGCGCTGGAGCGCTCAAGCGAGCACCCGCTGGCCGAGGCGATTATGGCCGAGTGCGAGGCGCGCGGAATCGTCGCACGCATGGTCGAGGACTTTGCCGCCGTGCCCGGGCGAGGCGTTACGGCACGCGAGGGGCAGAATGTCATCGCCGCCGGCAACGTGCGTCTGATGGACGAGCTGGGCGTGAAGGTTCCCGCCGGCCTTGCCGAACAGTTCGCGGCCGAGGGCAAGACGCCACTGTTCTTTGCCAAGAACAGCGAACTTGTCGGCACCATCGCCGTGGCTGACGAGGTCAAAGAGACGAGCGCCGAGGCCATCGCCGCGCTCCGCAAGCTCGGCGTCGACGTGCGCATGCTCACCGGCGACAACCGCGTGACAGCCGAAGCGATCGCCCGCCGCGTGGGACTGAGCAGCGAGCAGGTCATCGCCGACGTCCTCCCCGCCGACAAGGAACGCCACGTGCGCGAGCTGCAGGATGCGAGCAGCAAGGTCGCCATGGTGGGCGACGGCATCAACGACTCCCCCGCCCTGGCGCGCGCCGACGTGGGCCTTGCCATCGGTACCGGCGCCGACATCGCCAAAGAAGGGGCAGATGTGGTTCTCATGCGCAGCGACCTCATGGACGTCGCTGCGCTGTTCTACAACGGCATCGGCATTCCGCTGGCGGCGGGCGTGTTCTTCCCCCTCACCGGTTGGCAGCTCTCGCCGATGTTTGGCGCCGCGGCCATGAGCCTGTCGAGTGTCTGCGTCGTAAGCAACGCTCTGCGCCTACGAACCTTTAAACCATCAGTTGCGGTGAAATAAGGCGTAACATGCTTAGCTAAACCGCTATTTAGTCCGTACTCCACCGCAACTTTAGGTACTCAACGAAAAGGAGATAATCATGAACTACATCGTTAAAACGTCTGGCCTCATGTGCGGCCACTGCGACGCTACTGTCGAGACGGCGTTGCTCAACGTGGCCGGCGTGACCGACGCCGACGCCGATCACGAGACCCAGACCGTCCAGGTTGAGTGCGCCGACACCGTAACCGCCGAGCAACTCGCCGCCGCTGTCGAGGCCGCGGGCGAGAAATTCCACGCCCTGTCTGTGACCGCCGCATAGCAGTCGCTGCCTACTGAATCCTCAGAAGTTGCGGTGAAATACGGACTGTTGTGCCGCCCTAGGCCTTTAAACGGTCCGTATTTCACCGCAACTGACGGGGACATCCGGAAGATCGACCAGAAACGAGGACCCGACATGATGGCAGACCATAAATCGGTGACCCGCATGCTCAAGACGGCACGCGGTCAGATCGACGGCATCCTGCGGATGGTCGAGGAGGACCGCTACTGCGTCGATATCTCCACGCAGCTCATGGCCACACAGGCGCTCCTCGCGCGCATTAACGCCGACGTGCTCAAGGCGCATATCGAGGGCTGCGTGACTTCGGCAATCGAATCGGGCGACGAAGACCTCAAAGCCGCCAAACTCGCCGAAATCGAACGCGTCGTCGACAAACTCTCCAAGTAATTGGGGCATTGGGGACAGGTACGTTTGCACCGTCTTGGTATTCCGGGGACAGGTATGTTTGCACCACATTGGTGCAGATTAACCTGTCCCCCTTGCTCTAAATCGGGTATAAAGGCGTGCAGCATATCGAACGAAAGGCAATTTGCATGAATGACTTTATGAAGGGTCGCAATGGTGCCGATGAACTCACCATCGTGATGGGTTTTGCCGGCATCGTCATCGCGATGATCGGATCGATAGCCCGCATCCAGTGGCTCAGCTGGATTGCCATCGCCGTAATCGTGATTGGCGTGCTGCGCGGCCTGTCCAAAAATATCGACGCACGTCACAAGGAGAACGAGGCCTTTGTCGCCGCGACTGCAAACGTCCCCTGCCTGGGCAAATTCGTCGCCAGCTTGGGCGGCGGAACCGCAGCGGCCAGCACCTCACGCGCGGCCGGCACCAGTAAGGAAGACTTTGAGCGTGCCAAGCGCACGGCCAAGAAGATGTGGAAGGGCCGCAAGACCACGGCCTATCTCAAGTGCCCCAACTGCGGCCAGATGCTCTCCGTCCCCAAGGGCAAGGGCAAGATCCGCGTCACCTGCCCCAAGTGCCACGCCAAGATGGAGACGCGCTCCTAGCCGCCATACCATAGGACAAATAAAAGCCGAGGCCTCGCGCTGAGACCTCGGCTTTTTGTATGCGACAACGGAGCTGTCCCTTTGTCACACCTATGCTACGCCGTCGCGGGCCAGCTCCTCAGCCAGCGCTTCGGCTGGCATGGCCATAATCGCGTCGAGCTCGGCATCCACCTCGGGGATGCGCTTCACCTTGAGTTTGCACACCAGATCGCCGCGACACATCACGTGCATCGGCTCACGCAGAGCGCACAGGTCATCGAGCGGGTTCTCGCGCGTCACCAAGATATCGGCGGCCTTGCCGCACTCGATCGTGCCAGTCTCGCCGTCCAGCCCCAGCAGCTCGGCGTTGACTTGCGTAGCCGTATGCAGTGCGAAGGCGTTGCTCACGCCGACATACTTGGCAAAATAGGCCACCTCACGCCACATGTCGTACTGCGTCACGAACGGGCAGCTCGAGTCCGTACCCAGGCCCACCTTAACGCCAGCTTCCAGTGCGGCACGGGCGCTCTCGATAATGCCCGAGCACACGATATCGCCGTTCTTCTTTTGCGTATCGGTCGAATGGGTCTTTTTCGGGTCGAGCAATACAAACGGCAGCGCCGGGCTGATAGTGCAGGTAACACTGGGCGCACGCCCCTCGAGTTGCGTGCCCGCGGCGCCACGGTACAGCTCCAGAATCTCGGGCGTCAACGGAGCGCCGTGCTCAATCGTGTCAACGCCGGCCTCAAGCGCGGCCTTCACGCCCTCGGTACTCTCGACATGGGCCATAACCGGCAGACTCACCTCGTGCGCAGCCTTGCACGCCGCCGCGGCAACCTCGACCGGCATGCGCAGCACGCCCGGCTCGCCCACCTCGGTAGCGTCGAACACGCCGCCCGTCACGAACAGCTTAATGACGTCGGCACCACGCGCATACAGGTCGCGCACCTGTTCGGCTGCCTCGGCGGGACTGTTGGCCACCTGGGCGAACAAGCCCGCACCATGGCCGCCCGGCACCGTGACGCCCGTTCCCGGCGCCACCAGGCGAGGACCTTGATACTTGCCGGCATCGATAGCATCGCGCACGGCCAGATCGGCAAACAGCGGATCGCCCGCGCCGCGCACCGTGGTCACGCCACTTGCCAGTTGTTGTTGGGCGCTGCCCTTAAGAATATGGCGCACGATGGCGCGCCCCACGGGATTATCGAGCTTCTTCATCAGCGCGCCCGCATCGCCGGCCGAGACAGGCTTGCCCGAGCCGCACAGGTGCACGTGCATATTGATGAGACCGGGCATGAGATACGCACCGCCCAGGTCGATAACCTCGGCACCCGCGGGCGCCTGCGCCACAGCACTCGGCCCCATCCAGGTGATGACGCCGCGCTCAACAGTCACGGCCATATCGGGTTGCGGCTCCATATGCTCCGAGCCATCCAGAATGGTCGCATTGATAAACAACGTGGAACGATCGGCAGACGCCATATCGAGCTCCTCCCTCACGATTAACTTGAACATTTGTCCATTATCACCTAGTCCCGCTGGATTGCTGCAGACGCATCGGTTAACGGAGGGAAGAGGGGATGTGGGAGACGGAATATGCTGCAGTCCCGCCCCAGCGACACCAGGGAAATATCTCGATCTGTAACAGATACAGGGTTGTTGGGCCCCTTGATGTTACAGATCGAGACATTCGGTCGACGTTTCACCGGTTTGTCTCGATCTGTAACAATTACGAACTCAAACAACTTCTAAACGTTACAGATCAAGACAAAACCTCTCAGCGCCCATACCACCGACGTCTCCACTCCTCAGCCAAATCGGGCCGTCGCGGAATACCCGCCAGCCTCATCTTCTCAACCAGCTTCCCCGGATTCTTGAGCTCATCAAACGTAAACCGAAGCACCTTGTGCCCGAGCATTGTCAGATGAG
>MNQC01000098.1:6514-9718 GCA_001915225.1 Collinsella sp. 60_9 | reverse complement strand
GAATGGGTCGACCGGCTCCCGGGCCTCGCCGCTCTGCAGGGTGTACTTCCCCTTACCGTCCAGCTCGCCAATCACGCACGTTCCCTCCTCGAGCCGCCAAAAAAAGTCGACGCGAAACACCTGGCTCGGATCGAGCGGGTCGCGAAACTCCACCTGCAGCTCCGGAACCGGAAAGCCGTACGCAATAAAGAACGCTCGGAACCGAGACTCGCCGCCGTTTTCGGACAGCCCGTCCGCATACGACGCAATCGCCTGTGCCCTGCGATACCCTCGCCTGCCCTCGCAATCGGCGCGGAGGCGCTCGCACAAATCCCCACGTGATACGTCTTTCACCCGCAGTGCAGAATCGGCAATCGCCAACCCGTAGGAGAACGGCGCACGCAGCAAGCAATCCTCCGCCGTGCGCCAAAACGACGTCACCCGCACGCCGTCGACGCGCTCGAGCGCGCCCGCAATCTGCGGACGCAACAACCTGCACCCGCCGCTCAACGTCACCGAACAGCAAGTCTTAACAAGGAAACGCGGCCCGAGCAGATCATTCGGCACCTCCAGACCCCATATCAGCGCGGCGTCATATCCCCAAAACGCCCAATCGGGATGATATTTCGCAAGCCCTTTGATAGTCCTCAGCGCTCGCTCCGCCGGCGTCAATGCATCCCAATCATGCTGAAAACAGAACAGGTACGGCTCGGGCTCCGCGATATCGTCGGTTCCAACATGGCGTCGCAGCCACATGAGCTCGGTATTGTCATGCGTTGCGAGCAGCGCACCTTGCTTGGCCGTCTCCGCGAGCCGCGCGAGCATCCTATTCCGCGCCAACGTGTTGCGAGTCGCATGTTTGTGTTTGAGAACGGTATTAGGCACTTTCATCACCACCACGTCAGACAAATGGACCATCGTCACCGTTGCCTCCGCTGACAAATGTCTTGATCTGTAACAGGAAGACAGTCTTTGAGCCTCTAGTTGTTACAGAACAAGATCTTTCGGCAGCCGCCAACCTTCCGTCTCAATCTGTAACAGTTACGGGCCCAAACAGCCGCCAAACGTTACAGATTGAGACAAAGTCAGGGCAGCAGGGCGACGCCAGTCACATCCCCTACTCCCACTCCTGCTCGTAGATGTTGAGCGACTTCACGTACCGCCCCTGGGCGCCCATGATGTCGCGGACCAGGCGCAAAAAGAAGCTGACGCACGAGGTGTCAAAGCCGTCCTGCAGATCCTCGGGATGCACCGCACCCGGTCCATCGACCGCCGTGTCACTCAGGCGCGCGATGTCATACAGATAGAGCTGTCCCGCCGTCAGCCAGACATCGTCGATGCAGGCGAGGCGCACCGCGATCGCGCCGTCGCTCCAATGCTCCTTTTGCACGATATGCGGGTCGTAGACATCAAAGCGACGGTCGGCACGCGTATCCTTCAGCGCAACCATGCCGTTCGCAGGATCCTTGTCCAAAATGCCAAAGCGCGAGAAATACTGCGTGTCGCGTACCTGCTCGAGCCGCTTGAGCGAGGCAGGCGAAAGCGATGCCGGCGGTTCGTCAACATACAGCTCGAGCAGCGTCTTGCCATGGCGATAGGGGCGCTCGAAGAGCAGCCAATCGGTAAATGCCATGTTGTAGGCCATGATTTCGTTTTGCGAAGGCTCGGTGCAATAGCTGAGCCACGGGTCGACAATGATCTCGAACTGTTCGCGTGCCGGCTCCAAAAACTGGAACTTCCGCAGCATCCAAAAATGGGCCATGTCGGCAATATCGTTGCCGACGGCTTCAGCCAGCTGCGCTCGGTCTAAAACGTGGTCAGTCACGGCATCCTCCTCAAACTGATGAACCTCAATTTGAGCTTACGAGGAGGGTGGGCAGCCACGACCAGCGCGGGCAAAATAGGCCTCCGGCTGCAAACCAGATGCTGACCAAACACTTGACGGGACACTTGACCGAATGAGCGCACCGCAAAGAAACCGCAGGTAGATATAGACAGTCAGTTCACTCATTTGAGGCAAACGCCCGCTACCACCACAGAAAGAGCAGAGTAGCACAGTCGCAAACGTCGACGAATGAACACTTGCACGTCGGCAAATGACAAAGTCGCCTGCGAACTCGCAAGGAGTGTCCCCGAATGCCGGCACATAAGGAACGTCCCCAGCTGCCGGCACTTGGGGACGTTCCTTTTGGGCCGGCATTCGGGGACAGCCCTTGACGATTCAGCTGTGGACAGCCGCCTTACAGCTCCAGCGCGTCGGCGACTTCGGCAGCGCAGGCCAGGGCGTCGGCCATAGCGTTCACCACGAGCGAGCTGCCGTTACGAGCGTCACCGGCAACATACACCGGCGCGGCATCCACAGCGACGCCGCCAACACGCGCCGCAAGATGCGAGCCCTCGGCGGCCATCACAGGCAGCGGACGACCAGCAGTGGCAACGGGCACGCCAACGGCGTCGAACACACCGTGCTCTGGGCCCGTAAAGCCGCAGGCGATGAGCACCAGCTGGGCCGGCACCTCGTGCTCGGAGCCCGCGATGCGCTCGGGCTTGCCAGCCGACCAATCCAGATCGACCACGCGCAGGCCCGCGGCCGCGCCCTTCTTGTCCAGCAGCACCTCGAGCGTATCCACGCCCCAAGCGCGCATCTCGCCGCCCATGACAGCGATGGCCTCCTGCTGGCCGTAGTCGGTCTTCTTAACGTTTGGCCACTGCGGCCAGGGGTTGCTCGCCGCGCGCGCATCAGGCGCCGCCGGCAAGAACTCAAACTGGCGCACGCTGCGCGCACCCTGACGTACCGCGGTGCCCACGCAGTCGTTACCGGTATCGCCGCCGCCAATGACCACGACGTCCAGGCCGTGTGCATCGACGACAGGCTCGCCGCCATCGAGCACCGAGACGGTCGAGGCCGTCAGGTAGTCCACGGCATACACCACGCCGGGTGCGTCAATATTCTCAGCAGCCAGCCCACGCGGGGCGCGAGCACCGGCAGCCACCACGACGGCGTCAAAGCCATTGAGCTTGGCCGCCACCGCAGGGTTCGTAACGTCAGCACCCAGCTCGAACACAATGCCCAGCTCGCGCATGAGCGCCACGCGACGCTCGACCACGGACTTCTCGAGCTTCATGTTGGGAATGCCGTACATGAGCAGGCCGCCCGGGCGGTCGTCACGCTCAAACACCGTCACGCGGGCACCGCGACGCGCAAGCTCCCATGCTGCCACCAGA
>MNQC01000098.1:4913-6507 GCA_001915225.1 Collinsella sp. 60_9 | reverse complement strand
CAGACCAGCGGGACCGGAGCCCACCACGGCAACCGTGGGTGCGCCCTCCCCTGCCGGCTCAAAGCGGCGCGGACCGCCGTTGGCCCACTCATGGTCGCTGATCGCACGCTCGTTGTCATGGATCGTCGTGGGCTGGCCGTCAACCGAACCCAGGTTGCACGCGGCCTCGCACAGCGCCGGGCACACGCGACTCGTGAACTCGGGCATGGGCGAGGTGAGTGACAGGCGCTCGGCAGCCTCGTCCCAACGGCCGCGGTACACCAGCTCGTTCCACTCGGGAATCAGGTTGTGCAGCGGACAGCCGCTCGGACGTGCCTTGCCAAAGCTGCCACGCCGCACATCATGCAGCGGCTCGCCTGGGCGCGGCGCGCATCGTCGTCGAGTTCCACGTACAGCGGATCGAAATCGCGGCTGCGCTCCTCCACGGGGCGAAGCTCGTGGGTCACGCGATCGATATCAAGAAAAGCACCGGGCTTACCCATGGCACTTACGCCTCCTTCTTAGTCGAAGCAACAGAGCTGGCAGCCACGGACGCAGCGCCCGCAACATCGAAGCGAGCAACATCCGCGGCACTCGCGCGACCGGTCACAATGTCAAACGCCAGCTCCTCGGCCTGCGCATGCGTCTTGCCGACGGCCTCGGCGGCGGCGACAATCGCCAGCACGCGCTCGTACTCGGTTGGAATGACCTTCACAAAGTGCTTGCTCATCGTCTCAAAGCTGTAGAGCAGCTTAATACCGCGCGGGCTCTGCGTCGCGTCCACGTGCTCCTGGATGAGCGCACGAATCTGCGCAAGCTCACCGGCCGTCGGGGCTTTAAGCTCAACGCTCTCGTGGTTCACACGGGCATCGAGCGTGCCGTACTGGTCAAAGACGTAAGCCACGCCGCCCGTCATGCCGGCGGCGAAGTTCTGCCCGACCTCGCCCAGGATGAGCGCCAGACCGCCCGTCATGTACTCGCAGCCATGGTTGCCGCAGCCCTCGACCACCACCGTGGCACCGGAGTTGCGCACGGCGAAACGCTGGCCGGCAAGGCCGTTAATGAAGCCGCGACCGCTCGTAGCGCCAAAGAACGCAACGTTGCCCACGATGATGTTCTCGTCGAACTTGTAGGTCGCATGCGGGTTGGGGCGCACCGACACCTCGCCGCCCGAAAGGCCCTTGCCAAAGTAGTCGTTGGCGTCGCCGCACACGTTGAGCGTAATGCCGCGCGGCAGGAAGGCGCCAAAGCTCTGACCGGCCGAACCATCGCAATCGATGGTGATGGAGCCGGCGGGCAGGCCCTCGGGATGCGCCTTGGTCACCGCGTTGCCCAAGATGGTGCCCACGCAGCGGTTGACGTTGGCGATATCGGCGCGGAAGCGAATCGGACGCAGGTGCGCACGGGCATCGGCCGTATAGGGCACAAACAACGTGGAGTCGAGCGTCTTTTCGAGCTCGCTGTCCGCAGCCATCTGGGGCAGGAAGTGACGGCCGTCGGCACCCGGGATGTGGGCACCAAACTCACAGGTCGCGCTCGCCAGCACGGGCGACAGATCCAGCAGGTTAGCCTTGCGGTTGCCCGGGACCTCAATCTGGCGCAAGCACTCGGGATG
>MNQC01000098.1:0-4858 GCA_001915225.1 Collinsella sp. 60_9 | reverse complement strand
GGCTTGCCGCGGAAGCCGCGACGCAAGCGACAGTTTTGCGTGGCAATGCCGGCCGGGCAGGTATCCTGCTGGCAGTCGCGCTGCATGAGGCAGCCCATGGAGATGAGCGGCATGGTCGCAAAGCCAAACTCCTCGGCACCCAGCAGGCAGGCGACGGCGACATCGGTACCGTCCATGAGCTTGCCGTCGGCCTCGAGCACCACGCGAGAGCGCAGGCCGTTTTGCAGCAGCGTCTGCTGGGCCTCGGCAAGGCCAAGCTCCAGCGGCAGACCCGCGTGCCAGATAGAGTCGCGCGCAGCGGCACCCGAGCCGCCATTGTGGCCGCTGATCAAGATCTTGTCGGCAGCGCCCTTGGCCACGCCGGTGGCGATGGTGCCGACGCCGGCCTCGCTGACCAGCTTGACCGACACGCGTGCGCCGGGGTTGGCGTTCTTAAGGTCAAAGATCAGCTCTGCCAGGTCCTCGATAGAGTAAATATCGTGGTGCGGCGGGGGCGAGATCAGGCCGATGCCGGGCGTGGACTGACGGACCTCGGCGATCCAGGGGTAGACCTTCTTGCCGGGCAGGTGGCCGCCCTCGCCGGGCTTGGCGCCCTGGGCCATCTTGATCTGAATCTCGAAGGCGCTGCACAGGTAGCGGCTCGTCACGCCAAAGCGCGCGCTTGCCACCTGCTTGATGGCGGAGTTCTTGGAGTCACCGTTAGCCAGCGGGGTCTCGCGACGCGGGTCCTCGCCGCCCTCGCCCGAGTTGGAACGGCCGTGCAGGCGGTTCATGGCGATGACCATGCACTCGTGTGCTTCCTTGCTGATGGAGCCGTACGACATGGCGCCGGTGTTAAAGCGGCGGACGATGTTGAGCGCGGGCTCCACCTCGTCGAGCGAAACCGGCGTGCGACCGTTGGCATTAAAGTCCAGCAGGTCACGCAGGCGCACGGCACGGCCGGTGCGGTGCAGGCGGGCGCTGTACTCCTTAAAGGTGTCGTAGCTGTCCTCGCGGCAGGCGGTCTGCAGCAGGTAGACGGTCTGCGGGTCGATAAGGTGATCCTCGCCGCCGAGCGGGCGCCACTTGGTCAGACCCAGCGTGGGCAGCTGATCGGGAGCCGGGCTCTTAAGGATAGCGAGCGCGGCGTCGTAGCGCTCATTCTGCTCGCGCTCGACGTCCTCGACACCCATACCGCCCACACGGCTCACCGTGCCGGCGAAGTACGCGTTGACGAACTCCGGAGTGAAGCCCACGGCCTCGAAGATCTGCGCGGAGTGGTAGCTCTGCACCGTGGAGATGCCCATCTTGGACATGATGGAGACGATGCCGGCGGTCGCAGCCTTGTTGTAGTTGGCGATGCCCTGCTCGGCTGTCACGTCCAGATCGCCGTGCGCCGCCAAGTCGCGAATGCACGCATGCGCGTTGTACGGATAGATGCCGCTCGCGGAGTAGCCCACCAGCGCCGCAAAGTCGTGCGGGGACACGGCGTCGCCACACTCCACCACGATGTCGGCAAAGGTACGCACGCCGGCGCGAATCAGGTGGTTGTGCACGCAGCCCACGGCGAGCAGCGACGGCACAGGGACCTCGCCCGCCGCAGCACGGTCGCTCAGCACCACGATGTTCACGCCATCGCGAACCGCGGCCTCGACGTCTTCGGCAAGCTGCTTGAGTGCAGCCTGCAGCGCGCCCTCACCCGCGTCGCGGCGGTACACGGCACGGAAACGGCGGGTCTTAAAGCCCACGCGGTCGATGGCGCAGATACGCTCGAACTCCTCCTCGCTCAGCAGCGGACGCTCCAAGCGCACCAGCTGGCAGGCCGTGCGGGAATCCTCGAGCAGGTTGCCGTGGTTGCCCAGGTAGAGCGTGGTCGAAGTCACCATGTGCTCGCGCAGGGCATCGATCGGCGGGTTCGTGACCTGGGCGAACAGCTGATAGAAGTAGTCGAAGAACGAACGCGTCTTCTTGGACAGGCAGGCCAGCGGCGCATCGATACCCATCGAGGCGACCCGAGCTTGGCCATGCGCACGGCGGCGGGCACCTCGGCGTCCTCGGCGGGCGTGGGCGCGACGGGCTTGTCGAGCGCGTCGACGGTCAGCGTCTCTTCGGCGATCCAGTCGCGATAGGGCTTTTCCTTGGCGTAACGGGCACGCAGCTCATCGTTGTAGATGACGCGCCCGCGGGCAAAGTCGACCTCGAGCATCTGGCCCGGTCCTAGGCAGCCGCTCGTCAGGATGTTCTCGGGGCTCACCTCGATGGTGCCCACCTCGCTCGCCAGCATAAAGCGACCGTCGCGCGTCACATAGTAGCGGGCGGGACGCAGGCCGTTACGGTCGAGGGCGGCACCCAGCGTGCGACCGTCGGTAAAGGCGATGGCCGCCGGGCCATCCCACGGCTCCATGAGCATGGACTGGTAAGCGTCGTAGGCGCGGCACTCCTCACTCAGGCTGTCGTTGTGGTCCCACGGCTCGGGCAGCAGCATGGATGCGGCACGCGTGAGCGGACGACCGTTCATGACCAAAAACTCAAGCACATTGTCCAGAATCGCGGAGTCGGAGCCCTCGCGGTTGATGATGGGCATCACGCGCTCAAGATCGTGCTGCAGCACGGGGCTGTACAGGTTGGGTTCGCGGGCGCGAATCCAGTTGACGTTGCCCTTGAGGGTATTGATCTCGCCGTTGTGGATGATAAAGCGGTTGGGATGTGCGCGCTCCCAGCTGGGCGTGGTGTTGGTGGAGTAGCGCGAGTGGACGAGCGCCACGGCCGTTTTGACGGCGGCGTCGTTGAGGTCGATGAAGAAACGGCGCATCTGCGTGGCCACAAGCATGCCCTTGTACACGATGGTGCGCGAGCTCATGGAGCACACATAGAAGATCTTGTCGCGCAGGGCGAACTCAGCGTCGGCCTTCTTTTCGATGGTGCGGCGGCACACGTACAGGCGACGCTCAAAGGCATCGCCGGCGGGCGTGTCGTCCGGACGGCCCAGGAAAGCCTGCAGGATAGTAGGCATGCAGGCGCGGGCCGTCTCGCCCAGGTCGTGCGGGTCGACCGGCACCTCGCGCCAAAAGAGCAGCGGCACGCCGGCCTCGGCGCAGCCCTCCTCAAACACGCGACGGGCATCCTCTACGCCCTTGTCGTCCTGCGGGAAGAACAGCATGGCCACGCCATAGTCGCCCTCTGCCGGCAGAATCTGGCCGCACTTTTGGGCCTCTTTACGGAAAAAGTGATGCGGAACCTGGAACAGGATTCCGGCGCCGTCGCCGGTGTTCTTCTCGAGTCCGGTGCCGCCGCGGTGCTCCAAGTTGACCAGAATGGACAGTGCGTCGTCCAGAATCTGGTGATGGCGCTCGCCGTTGATATCGGCAAGCGCGCCGATGCCACATGCATCGTGGTCGAATTCGGGGCGATAAAGGCCCTGCTGCTGAGCGGAATCTGCCTGCATCGCGATCCTCCCCTTGGTGTTAGACAGTCAGTTGAATAGGCATACTAGGAGCATCACCGGCCCGTTGTGTTTCCCGCCCGTTTCGAAACAATCGCGTAACGCACGCCCTACGAATGGACACCGCCGACCTCAAGGGCGACAACAAGGGCCCAGGTTCGGCCCGTAAGCTCACCGCTTCAAACATCTCAATCTGTAACAGGAAGACCCAATTTTGGCGCCTAGATGTTACAGATTGAGACGTTTTTGAGAAACGGCTCCGAATGTCTCGATCTGTAACACGAAGGGCCGGTTTTTGCAGCTAACTGTTACAGATCGAGATTTTCCATAGGACCATTTCTTCCTGTCTCGATCTGTAACACCTAGGTCCAATTTCCATCCCTAGTTGTTACAGATCAAGACATTTCGGCAATCCCCTTTCACCGTCCCATTCAAATACAACAATTTTGTTAGTCACGGTTAACTTTCTGGCCTAAAACGGGTATCATTTGCGGCGTCAAGCAAACGGCACGCGCGCCGTGCCAGATCAAGGAGGCCCCCATGGCATGCCAGACAGACCAACAGACGATGCAACTTGTCCTTATCCGTCACGGAGAATCCGAGTGGAACAAACTCAACCTGTTCACCGGCTGGACCGATGTTGAGCTCACCGACACGGGCCGCGAAGAAGCCGCCGCAGGCGGTCGAGCCCTCAAAGAAGCCGGTTTCGACTTTGACGTCTGCTACACTTCGCGCCTCAAGCGCGCGATCCACACCCTCAACATCGTGCTCGGCCAGATGGATCGCGAGTGGCTGCCCGTCATCAAATCCTGGAAGCTCAACGAGCGCCACTACGGCGCGCTGCAGGGTCTCAACAAGGCCGATGCCGCGGCGGAGCACGGCGACGAGCAGGTGCTCATCTGGCGCCGCTCCTTCGACGTCTGCCCGCCGGCGCTCGAGCCGGGCGACGAGCGCGACCCCCACACCCAGGAGCAATACCGCGACGTCGCGCCCGATCAACTGCCCTATACCGAGTGCCTCAAGGATACGATCGCCCGCGCCTGACCTTATTTCGAAGACGAGATTCGCCCCCAAATGCTCACCGGCAAGCGCGTACTCATCGCCGCACACGGCAACTCACTGCGCTCTCTCGTCATGAAGTTCGAGCACCTCACGCCCGAGGAAATCCTCAAGGTCAACATCCCCACCGGCGTGCCGCTCGTTTACACCTTCGACACCGATTTCAACGTCCTCGACAAGCGCTACATCGGCGACCCGGCAACCATCGCCGCCAAGATCGATGCCGTTGCCAATCAGGGCAAAGCGCACAAGTAGCCCCAACCTAAATCCGACGCGTGGCGCCGCACGACCCAGATGCGACGTCACGCCGCCCATACGCAGGAGCTCACCATGCTCAACCATCTCAAACAACACTTTGGCTCGCACCGCACCGGAGGC
>MNQC01000097.1:0-7528 GCA_001915225.1 Collinsella sp. 60_9 | reverse complement strand
CCGCCTTTGCCGCCGCGACCATCAAGAACTACGCGTCGCTACCACTCGCGACGATCTTGGCCGACCACCCTCAACTGCTGAAGCGCTGCACAAAGATCATGGGCGACCCCGACATTCGCAAGCTGACAGACCCCTATGCCCCAAAACGCGACAACGATTCGTACGTTCTTACCATAGGCTGCCTAGCCCATATGCTTACGGCGCTCGACACGAAACTCAAGCTCGAATGGGAACCCGACGAGCGTCATGAACTCGAAAGCAAGCGGAACACCCTGCGCACCGCACTGTTCCTTCCGTTGGACGGCCTCAAGCGCTGCAACGTCGAGCTCAATACACAGGCGCGGCAAAAGTCCGGGACCACGGGGCAGAAAACTCCAAGACCCCATGCGGCCATCGTCGACCGCAACCGATATAACCGCATGACCGCGCACTTTTCCGCCGAGGGAGCAGCCATAAGGACGCTGATCGACCTGCTGTGCCTCCTGAGCATCAACGAGCTATTTGAGGGCTATCTCGCCCTTGTTCCCGCGACGGCACCCAAGTCGGTAGCAAAGATCATCGAGACCTGCAGGCGCCAGTTTGAGCGCCATCGCAATGGCAGCGAGATGAACGCCAGCATCGCGCAGTACTACGCGGCTCATTACAAAAATGACGGATGTGCCCCTGTCGAGCATCAGCTGCGGCTCGCCTATACCACGCCCGTCGCAACGCTCCATCGCTTTGGAGCCCTTGGCGCTTGCGAGCCGCACGGACAGGCAGCCTGCCCCACAACCGAGCTCGATCTCAGACTCGGACGAACCCTGTAGCCCACCAGCCTCTGCGCGGGCTATAACCCTATTCCACAACAGAACCAACAGAAAGGAGTCCCCATGGACACCAATCATTCCCCCATCATCAGCCCCCTCACCATGCGTGAATCCGCCCGAGGTATCACGCTCACCAGCATTTACGATGAGATGCTCGCCCGTCGCGAGCTCTCCGTCATGGGAAACATCGAAACCCCGATGGCCCACGACCTATGCCAGCAGATCCGCCTGCTCGATGCCACCGACCCCAGCCGCCCCATCACCATATTTGTCGCCAGCGCCGGCGGAAGCGTGCGATCGGGCCTTGCGATCTATGACGCCATGCGCCTCGCATCGTGCCCCATCCGCACCGTCTGCCTGGAATTCGCCGCGTCCATGGGCGCCGTGATCTTTATGGGCGGCGACGATCGCCGTATGGCGCCCCATGCAGAGCTCATGATTCACGACCCGCTGATCCCCCAGGGGGCAGGC
This sequence comes from Collinsella sp. 60_9, assembly GCA_001915225.1. Classification (GTDB taxonomy): domain Bacteria; phylum Actinomycetota; class Coriobacteriia; order Coriobacteriales; family Coriobacteriaceae; genus Collinsella. The sequence continues at coordinate 6,251 of MNQC01000097.1, read as the reverse complement.
GGCTCGGCACTTGCGCTGCAGGAAACCAGCCGGCGTCTCATGCAGACCCGCAAGACCCTCACGCAAATCCTCTCGGACCGCAGCGGCCTCACGCCCAAGCGCATCCAGTCCCTCACTGCAAAAGACACCTACCTTTCGGCCAAGCGCGCCGTCGAGCTCGGCTTTGCCCACGAAATCCTCTCGACCACCAAGGAGGTCGCCCATGTCTAACCTCGCCAGCCGCCTCGCCGCATCTGAGTCCGCATCGTCCACCATCCTCGCCAAGGATCGAACGCTTTCCTGCGACACCCGCCAAACGGGACTCAACAACAACGCACTTGTAATCGGCCCCTCGGGAGCCGGCAAGACCCGAAACGTCCTCAAGCCCAACCTGCTGCAAATGAACGCAAGCTACATCGTGCTCGACACCAAAGGCACGCTCTGTCACGAAGTGGGACCCGTGCTGGCAGCCCACAGCTACCGCGTGCAATGTCTCAACTTCGCCGACCTCAACACCGTCCCGGCCCTTGCGCCCGGCATCGAGCGCTGCGGCTACAACCCCCTGAGGCACATTCGCCGCAAGGCGGACGGCAGGCCCAACCAGCAGGACATCCTCTCGGTGGCAAAGGCCATCTGCCCCATCGAGGACAACAACCAGCCTTTTTGGGATCATGCGGCGGCAAACCTGCTGTCGTGTCTTATCGCCTACGTCACCGAACAGCTACCCGCCGACGAGCAGACGATCAGCTCGGTCATCAAGCTGATCGAGCACCTGCAGGACGGTGCCACGGGTCGATTGTTTGACGATCTGATCACGACCGACCCCCAAAGCTATGCCCTCTTGCTATGGCGGCGCTACGCCATTACGCAAAATGCCGAGCGCATGCACGCGAGCATCGTCGGCATCCTTGCCGAAAAGGTCATGTGTCTGGGGTTCGACGGTGCGGCACAGCTCTATCGTGAGTGCCATCAGGTGGACTTCGCTTCCATGGGACACACCCCCTGCGCCCTGTTTGTAACCGTGAGCGATATTGACCGCAATCTCGATCCGCTGACCGGCCTCTTTATTTCGCAGGCGTTTATGGGCCTCATTCGTGAGGCCGATAGGCAGCCCGACGGCAGCCTGCCCGTGCCCGTGCGCTTTATGCTCGATGACTTCGCAAATCTGCAGATCCCCCAGATCGACAACGTGCTCTCGATTATCCGAAGCCGCAACATCTGGGCAACGCTGCTGTTGCAGTCGACCAACCAGCTCGATGCGCTCTATGGCGAGGCACGCGCACGCTCCATCATGGGCAACTGCGACACGCATCTGGTGCTGGCGTTCCAGGATCCCGAGAGTGCCCGGGTGTTTTCTGACCGCGCCGACGCGCTGCCCAGCACGCTCATGGTGACGCCGATCGATCGCTCGTGGCTCTTTGTACGCGGTCGCATTCCCGAACAGGTCGAGCGCTTTAGGCTCGAAGACCATCCGCTCTACGGGGAGCTGCCCGAGGCGCAGCGAGGCCATGCGGAGACCGGGATCTAGGCGCAGGGTTCTCGCAGCGCGCGGCGCCCCGGCGATGTTCCACAAAGGCCGTGCGCCCCGGGACCACGGCAAAGCAAAGGGGCCCGCATCCGATAGGATACGGGCCCCTGACTATAAGACGCGATGCGTTAACAGCAGCGACTACTTGCGATGCGCGCGGTAGAACTCGATGAGCGCCTGGGTCGAAGCGTCCTGCTCGGCCTTTGCGGCGTCGTCGTGGAAGGCCGGGGTAATCTGCTTGGCAAGCTGCTTGCCCAGCTCAACGCCCCACTGGTCGTAGGAGTCGATGCCCCAGACCGTGCCCTCGACAAACGTGATGTGCTCGTACAGGGCGATGAGCTCGCCGAGCGCAAACGGGGTTAGCGTGTCGCCGAAGATCGAGGTCGTCGGGCGGTTGCCCTCAAAGCAACGGGCCGGGACGATCTGCTCGGGCGTGCCCTCGGCACGAACCTCGTCGGCCGTCTTACCAAAGGCGAGCGCCTTGGTCTGGGCCAGGAAGTTGCCCAGGAACAGCTCGTGGACATCCTGGCCGCTGTCGGTTGCGGGGTTAGCAGTGTTGGCGAAGGCGATAAAGTCGGCCGGAACCACCACAGTGCCCTGGTGCAGCAGCTGATAGAAGGCATGCTGGCCGTTGGTGCCGGGCTCACCCCAGAAGATCTCACCGGTGTCGGAGGTCACGGCGCTGCCGTCCCAACGGACATGCTTGCCGTTGGACTCCATGGTGAGCTGCTGCAGGTAGGCCGGGAAACGATGCAGGTACTGGCAGTACGGCAGCACGGCGTGGCTCTTGGAACCGAAGAAGTTGACGTACCAGACGTTGAGCAGGCCCATCAGCGCGACGGCATTGTTCTCGAGCGGCGTGTTGCAGAAGTACTCGTCGATGGCGTGGAAGCCCTCGAGGAACTGTTGGAAGCGCTCGGGGCCGAGCACGACGATCAGCGACAGGCCCACGGCGGAGTCAACGGAATAGCGGCCGCCAACCCAGTTCCAGAAACCGAAGGCGTTGGCGGGGTCGATACCGAAGGCCTCGACCTTCTCGAGTGCGGTGGAAACGGCGACGAAGTGCTTTGCCACGGCCTCGGCGTTCTGCTCATCGGAGCCGTCGATGGCGCCCTGAGCCTTGAGCTGCTCGAGCATCCAGGTCTTGACTTCGCGGGCGTTGGTGAGGGTCTCGAGCGTGGTGAAGGTCTTGGAGACGATGATCACGAGCGTGGTCTCGGGATCCAAGCCCTTGAGCTTCTCGGCCTGGTCGTTGGGGTCGATGTTGGAGATGTAGCGGCAGTCGATACCGGCGTCGGCATAGGGACGCAGAGCCTCGTAAGCCATGACCGGGCCCAAATCGGAGCCGCCGATGCCGATGGACACCAGGTGCTCGATCTTTTTGCCGGTAACACCCTTCCACTCACCGGAGCGCACGCGCTCGGCGAAGGCATACATGCGGTCGAGGACCTCGTGCACGTCGGCGACGACATCCTGGCCGTCAACGATGAGCTGGCCTTTCTCGCTTGCCGGACGGCGAAGTGCGGTGTGCAGAACAGCGCGGTCCTCGGTGGTGTTGATGTGCTCGCCGGAGAACATGGCGTCGCGGCGCTCCTCGAGCTTCACCTCGCGGGCAAGATCGCACAGCAGCTTGACGGTCTCATCGGTCACCAGGTTCTTGGACAGATCGAAGTGCAGGTCGCCGGCGTCAAAGCTCAACTTATTCACGCGGTCGGCGTCAGCAGCGAACCAGGCCTTGAGGTCGATGCCCTCGGCCTCGAGCTTCTCCTGATGGGCCTCGAGCGCCTTCCAAGCGGCGGTCGACGTAGCGTCGATAGGTGCGGCAACAGTTGCCATAAAGTCCTCCTCAGCATACGGGCGCATTCCTCCATGCGCCCGGATAATCAGATGCCCCTATTCTAACGCAGGTCAAGACCGTAATCAGCGAGCGTTGCCAATCGGCCCCCGAACGGCGACCGACCAAAAAAGGGCAGGTTTATTTTGGCAGGTCAAACGCTTTCCCTACCATAATTTACCTGCCCCTTCCTGGTGAGCCATTATGCCGCGGCGCATACGCTGCCGAGCAGCTCGCGCAGGGGAGAGCCGATGCCCTCCAACAGCTCGGGTGCGATAATGGCAAAAACGGGAACCTCGCCGGCACCCACAACGGCGGGCACTTTTCCCTCGGAGACGATACATCCGTAGGGAACAAAGCCGCCCTCGCCGGCATCGAGCACGGCCATGCGATGAGCGAGTTCGCGCACAAAGCTCGCCGTATCGGCATCGCCGATCGCCAGGACAAAGTCCACGCCCTCATCGGTCGCCAGGGCTACGGCCTCATCGACCAAATCGTCTCCCCCGTCGCCCCCGACCAAGCCGCAACGAAAGAGTATGCGTCGCGTGTGCTTGTCGCCTCCCAGCACGACCAGTGCCTTGGTGCCGCCATAGTGGGCAACCAATCGTCCGCACCAGCGAGCCACATCCCCATCCGCAACCAAGCGCGTCGGCATACCAAACCCATAGTTGACCATTGTCCCCACAGCCCTTCCGTGCTTTATGGTGGTATCGATTGTTAGGCTCATGCTACGAAGCGAGCTTTTCCGAGCTGTTTCGCGCTCTTTAGGGCTGCGTTAAAATCAGATTCGATCCGACATGGCGTCCAGTTGCGACAATTAGGCGGTCAAAATCCAAGGGCCAAGACGCACGAACAGGATGAGCCAGACAAAAGACAGGCAAAACCCGCCCAGCACATCCGAAACGTAGTGCACGCCCAGGTAGACACGGCTGACACCCACCGCAAGGATGACGCACGCAAGTGCAACCTCGATGGCGGCGCCGAACGGAAGGCCACACACGCCACACCGCACCAACCATATGCCATAGCCATAAAACGCCATGGCCGCCATCGAGTGGCCCGAGGGGAAGCTCAGCCCCGGTGCCTCGACAAGCCGAAATCCCTGTGGACGAGGTCGACGCACAAGGACCTTTAACAGCTGGTCGATTGCGCTGATAGCACCGACATTGAAGGCGGCCCAGACAACATGGGCCCAATTGGGCGCCCACAGCATCGCCGCGGCTAGCACACCGACGACAAACGGCAGCGACGCCAAACTCGAGGCGGCTTTCATCGCGGCCGTCAACACCGGCGACCGAAGCCTCTCGACAAGCAGCAAGTATCCCACCTCATCGATTCTTATAGCCCGTCCTTTGAGGACCTTGATCAGCAGGTAAACAAAGATCGCAAGGCACAGCACGAACAGTATCAAAAGTGCAAGATCACCCATACCTATGGTCATCCATACCCCCTCAGCGTATTTAACACATTAAGGCTACCGACCCACCGTAAGCACTCGGTAAACCGACCAAAAAACCTGTCCCTTTTTGGTAGGTTTTGACGGTGTCCGGTCGAGCGGGTATTATCGAACAGGTATTCGATAAGAACATGTGTTTGATGAAAGGGCACGGATGGCGCACGAGCAGCACACCTACATCTGTATCGACCTCAAGACGTTTTATGCCAGCGTCGAGTGCGTCGATCGTGGGCTCGATCCGCTCACCACCAACCTGGTCGTTGCCGACGAATCGCGCGGACGCACGACCATCTGTCTCGCTATCACGCAGGCCATGAAGGACCTAGGGATTCACAATCGCTGTCGCCTGTTCGAAATACCCGATGGCATCGACTACATCAAGGCCGTACCGCGCATGCAGCACTACATGGAGGTGTCGGCGCAGATCTACGGTATCTACCTGAAATACGTCAGTCCGCAAGACGTTCACGTCTACTCAATTGACGAGTGCTTTATCGACGTGACGCCCTATCTGGACCTCTATCACACCGATGCGGAAGGCTTCGCCTGCATACTGCGCGACGAGGTCCTGGCGCGCACCGGCATCACGGCGACGGTCGGCATCGGCCCCAACCTATTCCAGGCCAAGGTTGCACTCGATATTACCGCCAAGCACGTGCCCAGCCGTATCGGCATACTCGACGACGAGACCTTTCGCAAGGAGATCTGGCCCCATCGCCCCATCACCGACATCTGGGGCATCGGCCCCGGCGTGGCGGCCCGTCTCGAGAAATACGGCGTCTACGACCTAATGGGCGTCGCCGCACTCGACGAGAACCTGCTCTACGACGAGCTCGGCGTCAATGCCGAATATCTTATCGACCACGCCTTCGGGCGTGAGCCGACAACCATCGCCGATATCCAAGCTTATCGCCCACAAGCGACCTCGACCACCACGGGGCAGGTGCTCTCGAAGGGCTATGCCTACGAGCAGGCCTACACCGTCTTGCGCGAAATGGTCGATGCCGCCGTGCTGGATTTGATCGACAAGCACGTGGTGTGCAACAGCATCTCGCTCTTTGTGGGCTATGCAAGCGAGCACGCCGACATACGCCGGCTCAACGCCAGCGGCACGGCGCAGTATATAGACGGCTGCGGACACCTGCGCTCGAGCACTTCGGGCATCGAGCCCGCAGCGACCGACGGCCTCGAGCTCGCGCACCGCGCACCGAAACCCGTCCAGCGAGATGACGAACGCCGACGTTTGGTACGGGAGGCACAAGCGATTGACGGCATCTTTGTGGGCGAACACGGCGGCAAGCCGCGTGGTGGCTATGCCGCGTTCTTTGCGCACTCCAACGCCTCGCGCAAGCTGCCCGAGAGCACTAATTCGTTTAAGAAGATCATGGGCTATTTCGATGACCTTTGGGCACAAACGGTCGACCCCAAGCGACCGGTCAAGCGTATCAATCTGG
>MNQC01000096.1:8787-22835 GCA_001915225.1 Collinsella sp. 60_9 | reverse complement strand
CCCGTGGGAGGCCAGGGCGCCGCTGACCGGTGGACGGCACCGAGCCGTCGATCGACTTGAAGAAGGGGGAGGCCTCGCGGCCTCCCCCTTTTTTGCGTTGTATACACGTTGTACTTTGGGACCTAGCCCCCCCGTATGCGCTCTTACTGTTTGGCTGTATTTTGAGTCCATCTAGTGTATTTGAGCGATAATTACTCGCATTGGCGTTAGGGAGGGCTTGATGTTTACCGTATTTGTCTTGGGCAATATTGCTTCGGGTAAGTCGACTGCCTGCCGCTATTTCGAATCTCGTGGCGCTATGCTTATCGATCTGGATGAGCTTGCAAAATCGCTGTATGTGCCGGGCTCTGATATCGTCAATACACTCGCGGATGAATTCGGTTGGGACATTTTGGATGAGGAAGGCGGCATTCGCCGCAGCATCCTCGCTTCTCGAGCTTTCGCTTCTCCTGATTCGGTCGCACGGCTCAATGACATCGTGCATCCCATTCTGATTGAACAGCTTTCGCTTAGGATTCTCGATCCGGTTTGTTGTACTGTTTCATCTCCCCGTTATCCCTTTGCGGTGGTCGAGGTTTCTGCTCCGACTGGTTTTGAGGATGCATTTGGCTTGGCTGATGAAATTTTGGTCATTAGCGCGCCTTTGTCAGTTCGTCGTGAGCGCGCTATTCAACGTGGCATGGAGCCATCTGATTTCGATGCCCGTTCTGCTTGCCAGCCCGAAGAGTCTGCGCTGTGCAATCTCGCTACAACGGTGATTGACAATGCGGCAGGTGATAACTCGCTCTTTGAACAACTGGACGCATGGCTTTCGCGCCATGGGTTCGGGGATGTAGTGGATAAGGAGGAGTCCGATGCCTAAGACACGTTTCCTTACGTGGTATCGCCTTATACCGCTGACTGCCGTTTTTGCCTTCGGCCTTATCTCATTCGTTTACTCGTATGCTCCTGCCGCTTTCTTAAAGCCGCTGTATCCGATTGACTACGAGGCGTATGTAAAGCAATCCAGTATTTCGCATAATCTGGATCCGTATTTGGTGTGCGCTGTCATTAAGTCTGAATCGAATTGGGATCCCGAGGCCGAGTCGAATCAGGGCGCTCAGGGATTAATGCAGCTGATGCCCGAGACTGCCCAGGATATGATCGCCAAGGGCCTTGTCGACGGTGGCGAGTATTCGGCCGACAACCTTAACGATCCGGCTACGAATATCGAGTTTGGCTGTGCGTATCTTTCGTATCTTCTAGCGTATTTTAACGGGTCGACTGACAGTGCCATTGCCGCCTATAACGCCGGCATGGGCAATGTCGACGGATGGGCGCAGCAGAGTACGTCGCTTCATAATGCAATCACCTTTCCCGAGACGCAGGCATATCTGATTCGTGTCAATAATGCCTGGGTTCGCTACAAGACCCTCTATCCCGATCGGTTCGTATAGGACTATGCCTGCCGCCTGCGTATACTGCAGATATATGAGTTAGGAGTATCCATGGCGGAATTTGAAGTAGAACGCGTTGGTGGTGAACTTAAGCGCTTTGGCGTTGAAGGCTCTGACGTGCCGTTTAAGGTCGTGTCTCCCTATGAGCCTGCCGGTTCCCAGCCTAAGGCCATTGAGTCGCTTGTGCAGGGCGTGAGGGACGGAGACCGCTATCAGGTTTTGCTGGGCGTGACTGGTTCGGGCAAGACCTTCACGATGGCAAAGACTATTGAAGCCCTGGGAAAGCCGACGCTGGTCATGGCTCCGAATAAAACGCTCGCCGCTCAGCTTGCGAGCGAGCTCAAAGAGTTCTTTCCCAACAACGCTGTGGTCTACTTCGTCTCGTACTACGACTACTATCAGCCCGAGGCGTATGTGCCGCAAAGCGATACATATATCGAGAAAGACTCCTCGATTAACGAAGAGGTCGAGATGCTGCGCCATCAGGCGACCGCGTCACTGCTCTCTCGACGCGATGTGATCGTTGTCGCATCGGTCTCGTGTATCTATGGCATTGGCTCTCCTGAGGACTATGCGGGTCTGGCTCCAAACGTCGACAAGAAGGTGCCGCTCGAGCGCGATGACTTTATCCATGCACTTATCGACATTCAATATGATCGCAATGACTATGACCTGGCACGCGGCACGTTCCGCGTGCGCGGCGATGTTGTCGACGTGTATCCGCCTTATGCTGAGCATCCGTTGCGGTTTGAGTTCTTTGGCGACGAGGTCGAGCTGATTGCCGAGATCGATGAGGTCACCGGTGATCAAGGCGGCTCTGAAATCGATCAGCGAAGAGTGCGAGAAGCGCGTGGCGGAGCTCAAGGCGACCGACAAGTTGCTCGAGGCGCAGCGTCTGCAGCAGCGCACCGATTATGATCTTGAGATGCTCGAGACGATGGGCTTTTGCAACGGCATCGAGAACTACTCGCGTCATCTGGACGGTCGCAAACCGGGTGAGCCGCCGTTTACCCTAATCGATTACTTTCCCAAGGATATGCTCTGCATCATCGATGAGAGCCATGTGACGGTGCCGCAGATTCGCGGCATGCACGAAGGTGACCGCTCGCGTAAGGTGACGCTGTTGGAACACGGTTTTCGCCTGCCCTCGGCGCTCGATAACCGCCCGCTTCGTTTCGATGAGTTTGAGGCGAGGATTCCCCAGTTCATCTACGTTTCGGCAACACCGGGCGACTATGAGCTGCGGGTGAGCCAGAACGACGTTGAGCAGATTATTCGTCCGACCGGTCTGCTCGATCCCAAGATCGATGTGCGTCCGGTTCGTGGGCAGATTGACGATCTTGAGGACGAGATTCGCGAGCGCGTTGCCCGCAAGGAGCGCGTGCTGGTGACCACGTTGACCAAGCGCATGGCCGAGGACCTGACCGACCATCTGCTCGACGCGGGCATTAAGGTCAATTACATGCACTCTGATACGGCGACAATGGACCGTGTCGAGATCCTGCGAACGCTGCGCGAGGGCAAGATCGATGTCCTCGTTGGCATCAACCTGCTTCGCGAGGGCTTGGATCTCCCCGAGGTCTCACTGGTGGCAATTCTCGATGCCGATAAGGAAGGCTTCTTGCGCAACCGCCGTTCGCTGATTCAGACGATTGGCCGCGCGGCCCGTAACGCCGATGGCGAAGTCATCATGTATGCGGACGTTGTGACCGATTCGATGAAAGAGGCCATCGAAGAGACGCAGCGCCGTCGCGAGATTCAGATGGCATATAACGAAGAGCATGGCATCGTGCCCAAGACGGTGCGCAAGGCCATCAACGACATCTCAAGTTTTATTGCCGAGGCCGAAAAAACCGTGGGTTCCAAGGGACGCTCGAAGGGCGACTCTCTTGGCCATGGTGCATTCTATACGCCCGATGAGTCGGGCGAGGGCGGCGTGCCGGAAACGGTGGCGCCCGAGCAGACACTTGCGGAGCAGTTGGAAGAACTGCCGCATGACGAGCTTGTGCGGATTGTCGAAACCATGGAAGAGGATATGCGTAACGCTTCTGCCGCCATGGACTTTGAGGAGGCGGCGCGCCTGCGCGATGCCGTCGTTCAGATTCGGGCGATGCTCGAGGGCGCGTCTGAGGACGAGACGATCGAGCGCTTACGTTCACAGGCCCGCAAGGGTTCCACGTTCGCATCGGGCAGAAAACGCCAGGGTGCACGGTTTAAGAAATAGCGAACAGGCCCCGAGTTCCCTGTGGAGCTCGGGGCCTGTGTCTTTTGCGCGCTGGAATTCGTGCGTTAGAGGTCTGCGATCAGGGCTTCGGCACAACGGATGCCGTCGGTGGCCGCGCTCATGATGCCGCCGGCATATCCAGCTCCCTCACCACAAGGGTAGAGGCCCAGGGTCGACACGGCATGGCACGTTCGGTCTCGGGTGACAGTGACCGGTGAGCTTGAACGAGTCTCCACGCCGGTAAGAACGGCATCGGGGCGGTCGTAGCCTCGTAGCTTTTTTCCGAGTAGGGGAAGTCCCAGGCGGAGCGACTCGACGATATGCTGCGGCAGGGCTTCGTCAATTTCCGTCCAGGTCACACCGAGCGGATAGGTGGGCTTTACCTTTCCGGGCGCCTTGCTGACGCGTCCTGCGAGGAAATCTCCGACGAGCTGTGCCGGTGCGTTCCAGTTGGAACCGCCCAGGCGATAGGCGGCCGCCTCGCAGGCACGCTGGAGCTCGATGCCGGCGAGCGGGTCATCGTTGGGAAGGTCCTCAGGCGTGACGTTAACGAGCAGGGCGGCGTTTGCGTTGCGTCCGTCGCGGGCATTGAGGCTGGCGCCGTTGACGCACAGGTGGCCCTGCTCGGAAGAGGCGGCGACAACCTGCCCGCCGGGGCACATGCAAAACGAGAACACGCTGCGGCCGTTGGGAAGATGGGCGACGAGCTTGTAGGGGGCTGCTCCGAGGGCAGGATGTCCCGCCGAGGCTCCATATTGGGCTCGGTCGATGTCGCGCTGCGGATGCTCGATGCGAACGCCCATGGCAAAGGTCTTTTGTGCGAGGGCCACGTTGTGGTCCTTAAGGAGCTCAAAAATATCGCGAGCAGAATGCCCACAGGCGAGGATGAGGTGCTTTGTTTCGATTGGCTCGTAAGCGGCGTCTTGGGACGATTGGACATCAATACCGGTGATGGCGCCAGACGCGTCGGTGCGAATGTCGACGAGCTTCGTTCGATAACGGACGACACCTCCGAGCTGCTCGATGCGCTGGGATATAGCGGTGACAACCGTGGGAAGGATGTCGGAGCCAATGTGCGGCTTGGCATCCCACAGAATATCGCGGGGCGCACCTGCCTCGACGAAGGTTTCGAGGATAAGGCGATGGGCGGGATTTTTTGTTCCCGTATTGAGCTTGCCGTCCGAGAAGGTCCCCGCGCCGCCCAGACCAAACTGAATATTGCTCTCGGGGTCGAGGATGCGCTCCTTTAGAAAGAGGTCGATCGCCTGCGAGCGGCGAAATGCCGGGTCGCCGCGCTCGATAAGCAAGGGCTTAAGACCTGCTTCGGCGAGCGTGAGCGCAGCGAAAAGGCCGGCGCATCCGGCGCCGACAACGACGGGGCGCTCTTTGGATGCGTCGGAAATGGGGGAGGGGAATGAAGGCTCATCGTCTTCTATCGCGCGTACGCGCGAGCGGTCACGTTCGGAAACGCTGTCGACCACTTCTCGCTCGAGGTGGGGACTGGTCAGCTCAACACGAAAGCTCAGGATAAAATGGACGTCTCGTTTTTTGCGAGCGTCGATTGACTTGCGGTGGAGCTCGATGGACTTGATCTCGGAGTCCTTGCAACGTAGGACGCGCTTGGCGACTCGCTTGCCAACAATGAGGCAGGCATTTTCATCGCCGGCTTCATCGAGCGAAGCGTTGACTTGGGTGATTTCGATCATCGAGGTCTCCTTAGAGGCAAGAAAGAGGCCGTCCGGTATCCCAGACGGCCCGAATGCGTTTTTGATTATAGACTGCGCGGCTACAGGCTGCTTGCAGCGCGAATGCCCGAGAGCCATGCCCACGCAAGGTTAAAGCCTCCGCAATCGGCGTCGATGTCGAGCGCTTCGCCACAGACGTAAAGCGGGGCGTCGACAACGCTGCGCGCGCGTAGACTGGGTGTTGAGATACTCTCGACAGATACGCCACCACGCGTGACCTGCGCCGAGCGCTCCTCGGCTGTTCCCTCGACGAGCAACTTAAAGTGCTTGAGGATCGAGACCAGGTGGATGACATCGTTGGAGCCTGGATGGCACTGCTCGAACGCCGTGCAGACGACGCGGGAGAGTTGCGGGGCGAGCATGCCGTCGAGCCAACGGGGATCGCGGGGCGAAAAGCCGCCGAGCAGCTCAACGCGCCGGTTGAGCATATCGAGCAGCTCGTCTTTGGAGAGGTCGGGGAAAACGTCGAGCAGGATCGTATCACCGCGCTGGATACGACGGGAGAGGTTGAAGACAGCGACGCCCGAGATGCCGAAGGCTCGAAACAGTACTTCACCGTCTTCGTGCCAGAGCTCACTATGGTTACGGGTGAGCGTCAAGCGGGCGCGGACGCGCAGACCATCCAACGTCTTGAGTGCCGCCCGATCGCCAACGACCGTTGCCGATACGGGGCAGAGGATGGGGCGCAGCGAGGTGAGGGGGAGGCCAAACGTATCGGCGATACCGGTGGGGTTGCCGCCCGTGGCGATAATTACGGCATGTGCCTCCAGGGCCTCGTTCTTGCGAGGGACATCGGCGAGCGCTTTCCGAAGCGAGCGGAGCTCCGATTTTCGGTCGTCGTGCTTCTTTGCCTTGAGTGCCCGCGCTGGACGGTCTATTTGGAGTGTCCAGCCTTCGGAAGCTTTGCGCGCCGAGGCAACGTTGGCTCCGCAGATTAAGGTGATACCTAGGCGGTCGCAAACGTTGAGAAGCGCGTCGCGCACCGATTCGGCGCGAAGGGAGCGCGGGTACAGCCGGCCTTCCTCGGAGGTTGTCATGATGCCCAGCGAGGAGAAGAAACCCATAAGCTCTTGTTCGGGCCGGGGGCCCATAACGGATTCAACGAATGCGGGGTGGTTATACCGCTGTGGATCAATCGATTCGTTGGAGAGGTTGCAGCGGCCGTTGCCGGTCGCAAGGAGCTTAAGGCCGCAGGCGACATCGCGCTCAACGATGCAGACGCTTTTGCCAGCTCGTGCGGCCGTAATGGCGGCGGCGAGGCCTGAAGCCCCGCCGCCGATTACCAGGACGTCATAGAAGGCGCTCGCGTTCACTTAGGCCTCGTCGGTCTCGTGCGGGGTAATGGCCTCGACGGCAGAGACTGCCTTGGGCAACATGCCATCGGGCAGTGCGGTCTCGACCTCGCCCTTATCGCAGGCCTCGGCGAGTGCCGGATTAATGGGAAGCTGGCCCAAGATGTCGAGGTTATAGCGCTCTGCGACCTCGGGGAGCTTGCTCTTGCCAAAGACCTCGATCTTCTTGCCGCAGTCGGGGCACTCAATATAGCTCATGTTCTCGACAATGCCCAGAATGGGGACGTTCATCTTCTCGGCCATGTTGACCGCCTTGGCGACGATCATCGAGACCAGATCCTGCGGGCTCGTGACGATGACGATGCCGTCGACGGGCAGTGACTGGAAGACGGTGAGAGCGACGTCGCCTGTTCCCGGAGGCATGTCGACCAGCAGGTAGTCGATGGGGCCCCATGAGGTCTCGCTCCAGAACTGCCTAATGGCGCCTGCGATGACCGGACCGCGCCAAAGGACGGGGTCGGTCTCGTTTTGGAGCAGAAGGTTGGAGCTCATGACCTTGACGCCGCGCTCGGAGATTTCAGGCAGCATAAGATTGCCGAGAGCATGGACATGACGTCCGCTCATACCGAACATCTTGGGGATGGAGGGGCCGGTGATGTCGGCATCGAGGATGCCGACTTTGTTGCCGCGGCGGGCAAGCTCGGTGGCGATGGCACCGGTGACGAACGACTTGCCGACGCCGCCCTTGCCGGATAGCACGGCGATAACGCGCTTGACCTCGGATAGCGTGTTCTCTTCAAATTCCTGCGGTGCGGTTTGTCCGCCGGCCGCCTGTGCGTGCTCGCAACCCATATCTCGAGCGTCATTGTACCCTCGTTTGCGAGCGGGAGTCATTTGTGATGTGCGGCGGGCGATCGACGGCATTCGAAAGCATGGGTCAGGCATTGCGACGCGCGCGTCGGATAAAGCAAAAGGTCTGCGAATCTTGTATTACGAACATCTGTGCGCGTTCAGTGCGCTAAACTCATCGGCAGTGTGATTTGAAGTTATAGGAGGCAAGGAGCTTCCATGTCTGATTCCTCTATCGTTATTCGCGGTGCGCGCGAACACAACTTGCGCGATATCGATGTATCCATTCCACGCGACCAGCTCGTGGTCATTACCGGTCTTTCCGGCTCGGGCAAAAGCTCGCTAGCGTTCGACACGATCTATGCCGAGGGCCAGCGTCGTTATGTTGAGAGCCTGTCGAGCTATGCTCGCCAGTTCTTGGGCCAGATGGACAAGCCCGACCTGGATTCGATTGACGGTCTGTCGCCTGCCGTGTCGATTGACCAAAAGACGACATCCAAGAATCCTCGATCGACGGTGGGTACCGTAACCGAGATTTATGACTACCTACGACTGCTGTTTGCTCGCGTCGGTACGCCGCACTGCCCCGAGTGCGGTCGCATAATCGAGCGCCAGACAACCGATCAGGTTGCCGATAAAGTCCTGGCTGCGGGGGAGGGCCGCCGCGCGTTCGTGCTGGCACCGGTGGTTCGCGGTCGCAAGGGCGAGTATGCCAAGCTGTTTGAGGATCTTCGCGCCGAGGGCTTTAGCCGCGTGCGCGTCGACGGCGAGGTTCGCTCGCTTGATGACCCTATCGATTTGGATAAGAAATTCAAGCACGATATCGAGGTCGTGGTCGACCGTATCGTGATTCGCGAGAACTCCCTGGGCCGTATTGCCGAGTCCGTTGAACAGGCTACTGCGCTGGCGCACGGCAATGTGAACGTATACTTGCTGCCCGACCGCGACGCTCCCGAGGGGACCGAAGGCGAGTTGCTGGAGTATTCGCTGGCGCTGGCGTGCCCGGAGCACGGACACTCCATCGATGATCTGCAGCCGCGCGATTTCTCGTTCAACGCGCCCTATGGCGCGTGCCCCGAGTGCGATGGCCTGGGCTTTAAGAAGACGGTCGATGCCGAAGCGCTAATCGAAGACCCCTCGAAGTCGATTGCCGACGGGGTCTTTGGCAGCCTGTTTGGCAACTCTAACTACTATCCGCAGATTTTCGCTGCGGTCTGCAAACACTTTAAGGTGAGCGTCGATACGCCGTGGGAGGATCTGCCTGCGCGGGTACGTCGCGCGTTTTTAGACGGCATGGGCGACCAGAAGATTTCGGTCGACTATCAAAAGCTCGATGGGCGTCGCAGCCAGTGGGACACCAAGTTCTCGGGCGTGCGCAATATCCTGTACGAGCGCTATAACGAGACGACGAACGAGAACACCAGGGCGCGCTTGGAGAAGTACATTCGCGAGGAGCCGTGCTCGAGTTGCCATGGTGCTCGTCTGCGCCCCGAGATGCTCGCCGTTACCGTAGGCGGTAAGTCCATTTACGAGGTCTGCTGCCTGTCGTGCCGCGAGTCGCTCGAGTTTTTTGAGGGCCTGGAGCTTACCGAGCGCCAACAATTTATCGGCGGGCGCATTGTTAAGGAAATCCTGGAGCGCCTGCGCTTTCTGGTCGATGTCGGACTCGACTATCTGACCCTCGACCGTGCCTCGGCGACGCTTTCCGGAGGCGAGGCCCAGCGCATTCGCCTGGCAACGCAGATTGGCGCCGGCCTCATGGGTGTCCTGTACATTTTGGACGAGCCATCGATTGGCCTCCATCAGCGCGATAACGAGCGCCTGATCAAGACACTTGAGCGCCTGCGCGATATCGGCAATACCGTTATTGTCGTCGAGCATGATGAGGATACGATTCGTGCTGCCGACTATGTGACCGACAGGGCCCCCGGCGCGGGCGTGAACGGCGGACCCGTGGTCCCCGCGGGAACGCCTGCCGATATCATGGCGTGCCCCGATTCGATGACGGGTGCCTACCTGACCGGCAAGCGAATGATTCGGGTTCCCGATAAGCGCCGCAAGCCCGGTCGCGGCTGCCTTAAGATCACGGGTGCCCGTGCCAACAACCTTAAAAACGTTACCGCCAAGATTGAGTTCGGTACGCTTACGGTTGTTACCGGCGTGTCCGGATCGGGCAAGAGCTCCCTGGTTACCGACACCATCGCGCCTGCCCTTACGAATGCCATTCATCGCTCGACGCGTCCTGTGGGACCGTACAAAAAGCTCGAGGGTATCGAGTGCATCGATAAGGTGATCGACATTGACCAGTCGCCGATCGGCCGCACACCGCGTTCCAATCCCGCTACGTACATTGGCCTGTGGGATGATCTGCGAGCGCTGTTTGCGAGCACACCGGAGTCGAAGGCGCGTGGCTACTCGCCGGGACGTTTCTCCTTTAACGTGAGCGGAGGCCGCTGCGAAGCATGCAAGGGCGACGGACAAATTAAGATCGAGATGCACTTCCTTCCCGATATCTATGTCCCCTGTGAGGTCTGCGGCGGCAAGCGCTATAACCGCGAGACGCTTGAGGTCACCTACCGTGGTAAGACCATCTCTGACGTGCTCGACATGAGCGTCACCGAGGCGCTGGCTTTCTTTGGCAATATTCCTCAGATTAAGCGCAAGCTCCAGACTCTGTATGATGTGGGCCTGGGTTATGTGAGCTTGGGCCAGCCGGCAACGACGCTTTCGGGTGGCGAGGCACAGCGCGTAAAGCTCGCCAAGGAACTCCACCGCCGTCAGACGGGTAAGACGTTCTACATTCTGGATGAGCCGACGACCGGTCTCCATTTTGAGGATGTCCGCCAGCTGCTCGACGTGCTGCAGCGCCTGGTCGATGCGGGCAACACGGTTCTGGTGATCGAGCACAATCTCGATGTCATCAAGGTCGCCGACCGTCTGATCGATATGGGTCCCGAGGGCGGCAATGGCGGCGGAACCGTCGTGGTCTCGGGTACGCCGGAGCAGGTCGCGGCATGTTCGCAGAGTTACACGGGCAAGTTCTTGGCGCCGCTGCTCGTGCGCGATCGTGAGCGTCAGGCACAACTCGACGCCCAGTAAAGAGACGCCGTCATGCGGGAAGCGCCACCGATTCCTTTCGATTCGGTGGCGCTTCTGTGTGTCGAGATGACGTATGCGGCTACATTGGACATATACTTAGGCGTTACGTTCGAATGCGAGGGAAGGGGCATGCCATGGCAAAGGCTACAAAGACGCCGAAAGGAAAACGCCGGCATCTCCTATATTCTCCATACGTATGAAGACGATGGCGATGAGTCGGTGGGTTTAGGCGTTGCGATTTCGGAACAACTTGGCGAGGAGCCTGGCCAGGGTTTTAAGACCTTGGTTTGCGTGACGCCGTCCAACGAACACGTTGTGTGCTGTATTCCCGTTGCCGACGAGCTTGACCTAAAGGCCGCCGCGCGCGCCGCTGGTGAAAAGTCGCTGACCATGATGCATGTCAAGGACTTGCTTGCCGCGACGGGGTATGTCCGGGGCGGCTGCAGTCCAGTCGGCATGAAAAAACGCTTTCGGACGCTGATCGATGAGACATGCGTCCTTTGGGATACCATTTTTATCTCAGGCGGTAAGCGTGGCTATCAGCTTGAGCTTGCCCCCGACGATTTAGTTGCATTTTGCGGGGCGACGGTTGCCCCGATCACGAGAGAGGACTGAGCGATGCCGCAGGAAGACTCGAAGCGCGGAGCTCACTTTGCAAAGGGTTCGGCTTCTCAGGCGCCCGCGCCTGAGGCTTCTTCGGTCGACGACCAGATTCGAAACGCCTGGTCCGCTGCTGCAGATCCAGGGGAGACGGCTGTGTATTTGCGTGCCGCCGGTGCCGGTACGGTGCTTCCTCGTACGATTCTCTCTTCGGGCCGTCCCGATGAGACGGCGGTGTTTTTGGCCGCGGCTCAATCCCGTGCCGGACGGATGCCTGCCGCCGCCGGGGCGTCTCGTGCTCCGCGTCCCGATGAGACGGCAGTGTTCTTGATGGCGGCTCAGGGAAAGGGCACGCTGCAGGGTGTCCCAGCCGATCGTCCCGCGAGACCTGCAACCGACGGTGATGACGAGCAGCTGCTTTTGGATGACGAGTGGTCACCGCTCGGCTCGACCGATCCGGTCGAGGGCGTTGCTGTCGACGACGATGATTGGGACCTTTTGTCGTTTTCTGGACGAACCGCTGCCGTCAGGGAAGTTGACACGGTGTTTGGTGATAATGCCGTTGCTAACGATGACGCTTCGTTTGACAACGATGTCACGCCTGTTGACGGAGCCTTTTCTGCCGATGATGCCGTTTTGGTCGACGACCCCTTCGCGATAATCGATGAGCCTGATATCGAGGTTGATTCTCGACGACATACTGAAGTCAGTCCCCAATCGCAGGACGATGTAGATGATATGGGCTCGTCGGATTACTCCACGATCGGTCGTTCTGCTGGGCTCATGACCGTGCTGACCATCGTGTCGCGCGTCACCGGGTTTATCCGCACGTGGGCTATGGCTGCCGCCATCGGTATGTCGCTGCTCTCGTCTTCCTATCAGGTCGCCAACAACCTGCCCAATATGCTCTACGAGCTCGTGATGGGCGGCATGTTGGTTACCGCCTTTTTGCCGGTGTACATGGGTGTGCGTCGTGAACAGGGTCGCGACGCCTCAAACGAATACGTAGGCAATCTGCTCGGCATCCTGCTTTTGCTGCTGGGCGGCATTTCGGTGCTGGGCACCGTGTTCGCTCCGGGCTTTATCTGGACGCAGTCGTTCCTTTCGGGTGACGGCGGCAGCATGAATACTGCCGCGTTCATGTTTCGTTTCTTCGCCATCCAGATTCTGTTCTACGGGCTGGGCTCGGTGTTCTCGGGCGTTCTCAACGCACACCGCGACTACTTTTGGTCGACGTTTGCCCCGGTCCTCAACAATGTGATCGTCATTGCGAGCTTTATGGGTTTTGCGCCCGTGTCCGCACAGTTTGGCGAACGTGCCGGCATCATCTTGATTGCGGCCGGTACGACCCTCGGTGTCTTTGTTCAGATGGCATGTCAGATTCCCGCGCTTGGCAAGCACGGCGTGCATCCCCATATCCATATCGACTTTAAGGACCCCGCGCTGCGCCAGACGATTGCGCTCGGTATCCCGACGCTGCTCGCCACGGTGTGTTCTATCACCAACGCTGCCGCGCTGGTGGTCCAGCCCGAGACGGGTCCTTCCGTCATCGCCTATGCGCGCCTGTGGTACACGCTGCCCTACGCGCTGATTGCCGCCTCGCTTTCGACGGCGCTCTATACCGAGCTCTCTCATGACGCACAGGAGAAGGATTACGACAGCGTTCGCACGGGCATTTCGCGTGGCGTCGCCCAGATGCTGTTCTTCCTGATTCCGTTCGCACTGTACCTGATTGTCTTCGCACGTCCGCTCAATATGATCTACTGTGCTGGCAAGTTTGATGAGTCCGGCGTGGCGCTGGTGTCCGAGTTCCTTGTCTACCTGGCGCTCTCGCTGCCGCTCTACGGCGTGGTCGTGTTGATGCAGAAGAGCTTCTCTGCCTTGCTCGACATGAAGCCCTATAGCCGCTATTGCCTGTATTCCGCCATCGGCCAGGCCGGCTCGGTTCTGCTGTTTGGCGTTGTGCTGGGCTTCGGTATGCCGGCAATCGCGCTTTCGTATGTCGTCGACTACGTGATCTTGGTCGGCTGTTCGCTGTGGTGGCTGCGTCGTCGCCTGCGTGGCCTTCAGGTCAAATCTATCCTACATGGCGGTTTCTTTGGCCTTTTGCTCGGTGGCCTAGGTGCTGCCGCAGGCGCCGGCGTCATGTGGGCGCTTGAACACTTTGTCGGGGCACTTGGCGGCTCGATTCTGATTACTCTTGGCTACGTTTGCGTTGCGGGTGTCGCCTCGCTTGTTGTTACCTTTGGCCTTGCCGTCGTCCTTAAGATGCCCGAGGTCTCGGCGCTGCTTCGTCGCAAGTAGGTGCGCGTGGCCGGTCACGACAACATACCAACGCTTGCCGAGCAGGTTTCGCGCGTTCCCACACAGCCCGGATGCTACCTTTGGAAGGATGCCAAGGGCGATGTCATCTACGTGGGCAAGGCGAAAAACCTGCGCGCCCGCATGCGTCAATACGTGACACTGCAGGATGAGCGTCAAAAGATCCCGCTGATGATGCAGCTGGTGGCGAGCTTTGACTACATCGTTGTCGAAACCGAGCATGAGGCGCTTGTACTCGAGCGCAACCTGATCGGCCAGTACCATCCGTACTTTAACGTCGACCTCAAGGATGACAAGAGCTACCCCTTTATCGCCATTACAAAGGGCGACCTGTATCCCGCGATCAAATACACGCGTGAGCGTCATAAGCCGGGAACGCGCTATTTTGGACCCTATACCGATAGCCGTGCGGCACGTGAGACGATAGATACGCTGCGCAAGGTTATCCCCATCTGCTCTGCATCCTGTGCGGAGTGGCGTC
>MNQC01000096.1:8393-8771 GCA_001915225.1 Collinsella sp. 60_9 | reverse complement strand
TCGCCGTACCATCGAGTCCCACAAGGGCGAGGAAGACATCGTCAATATGATTTGCGCACAAAACGGGCGTCCCTGCTTTGACTACCATGTCGGGCGCGGCCCGGGTGCGTGTGTCGGCGCGATTTCCCCGGCAGACTATGCCAAGAACGTCAAGCGTGTCGAGCGCTTTTTGTCGGGCCATCGCAAGGATGTCGTCGATGAGCTGACCTCCGAGATGACGGATGCCGCCGAGGCGCTCGACTTTGAGCGCGCGGCACGCGTCAAACGTCGTTTGGAGGTCATCAGGGGTCTGGACGATCGTCAGCAAGTCGTTTTTCCCTCCAGTGTCGATATCGATGTCATCGGGTTCTATCGCGAGGAGACCATCTCCGCCGCTTG
>MNQC01000096.1:4416-8307 GCA_001915225.1 Collinsella sp. 60_9 | reverse complement strand
CGAGTTCATTCTCGACAAGGGTCTTGATGTTGACGAGGAAGAGCTCCAGTCGGGCTTTCTTAAGCGCTATTACGACGAGACGGCTGATATTCCAGCTGAGGTCAACCTTTCCGTCGAGCTTGAGGATGCGGAGGCGCTGGGGGAGTGGCTTGCGGGCAAGCGGGAGCGTTCCTGCCATCTCCATAGGCCGCAGCGTGGCGAAAAGCACCGTCTGCTCGATATGGCATCCAAAAATGCGCGCCATGCCCTCACGCGCTACATGATGCGAACGGGGTACGCTGACGACCGCACCAATCAAGCGCTCCTGGAGCTCGAAAGTGCGTTGGCGCTGCCATCGCCGCCGTTGCGTATCGAGTGCTTCGATATCTCTACACTGCATGGCACCTTTACGGTCGCCTCGATGGTGGTGTTTACCAACGGGCGCGCCGACAAGAGCCAGTGCCGTCGTTTTAAAATTCAGGCCGAATTGGACGAGGCAAACGACTTCGTGTCGATGTCCGAGGTTTTGGGACGACGCTATGCTCCCGAGCGCATGGCCGACGAGCGCTTTGGCTCGCGCCCCGATTTGCTCGTTGTCGATGGCGGTAAGCCGCAATTGACCGCTGCGATCAAGCAACTTGAGGCTCTTGGGCTCGATATACCAGTTTGTGGCTTGGCGAAGGCCGACGAGGAAGTTTTTGTGCCTTGGGACGAGACTCCTGTCGTGCTGCCGACCGGGTCTGCTTCGCTCTATCTAATTAAACAGGTACGCGATGAGTCCCACCGATTTGCCATCACGTTCCACCGTGAGTTGCGCGATAAAGCCATGACGGTTTCGGTACTCGATGACGTTCCGGGCGTGGGACCCACCAGAAAACGTGCCCTTATGCGCCATTTTGGCTCGATGAAGCGTTTGCGCGCGGCGAGCGAGCAAGAGATCGCGGAAGTTCGCGGCATACCTGCCGATGTTGCCAAGGCGGTCCACGAGGCGCTCGTTGCATGGAATGCCGAGCGCACCGAGGCGGCGGCTGGCCATTCCGATAGCTAAACACGAGCCTAAACAACTGATATACATGATTGCGCGATTATCAACCATTTATTTCGCCATGATTGCCTGCTGGTTTCGGGTTTTATTAACGCTAAAACGTTTGACTAACCCAAGCGAAAACCCTGCTATCCTGCGGGTTGACGAAGACTGATATCTCACCTCGCCGATACATACTGTCTGGCGTATCATTTGTCAATGAATTCGGTGAACGGTAGTAAATACCGTTCAAGCGTATGTATGTATCGGTCGCCGAGCGCGGCACCTCAGTTGGGTTCGTCGGTAGGTAAGGTATATATCGTCCGCAAGTTGCGCGGGGGCACGTCTAGGTGCTCCCGAGTAAGATTCTCTATTGATAGGAGAAGACATGGCCATCATCAACAAGGGTATGTCCAGGCGTTCGTTCCTCGGCCTCACCGGCAGCGTCGCTGCTGTCGCCGGCCTTGGTCTCACTGGCTGCGGTGGCAGCTCTAGCGACGAGGGTTCCGCTTCCGGCTCCACCGATTCCGCCAACCGTGGCGGCGGCGTGATCACCGCTGGTTCCGCTTACGCTCCGTCCAGCTTCGATCCCGCCAGCACCGGCTCCGCTGTGGGCCTGGGTGCTAACTGGCACGTCGTCGAGGGCCTCTACGGCATCGATTACCACGACTACAGCACCTTCAACGAGCTCGCCACCGACGATCCCAAGTCTGTGGACGACACCACTTTCGAGGTCACCATCCGCAAGGGCGCCAAGTTCTCCGATGGCACCGAGGTCACCGCTGACGATGTCGTTGCCTCCTACACCGCTTGCGCCGCTTCCGCTACCTATGCTCCGTTCTTCCAGCCCTTCGAGTCCATCGAGGCCAAGGACGCCAGCACCGTGACGGTCAAGACTAAGGTCCCCAACTTCTCCCTGCTCAAGGATCGTCTGGCCATCGTCCGCGTTACCCCGGCCACCCAGACCGAGGAGGATCCCGCCAAGCAGCCGATCGGTTCCGGCCCCTGGATGTACGACTCTATCTCCGATACCGAGATCACCTTGGTTCCCAACCCCGAGTACAACGGTGAGTATGCTGCCGAGGATAAGAAGATCCAGTACAGCATCCTGACCGACCCCACCGCTCGCGTTACCGCTCAGCAGGAGGGCTCCACGCTCGTTATGGAGCTCGTTACCGCTGACGCCGTCGACCAGCTCCAGAGCGCCGGCTGCAAGATAGATAACGTTCAGGGTTTCGGCACCCGCTTCATCATGTTCAACGTCGCCAAGGAGCCTTGGAACAACGTCAAGGTCCGTCAGGCTGTCATGTATGCGCTCGACACCGAGAAGATGGTCAGCAACACCTTCGCCGGCCTTGCCACCGCTGCCAGCTGCTACCTGCCCAAGAGCTTCACCAACTATCATGAGGCTTCCACGGTGTACAAGACCGACGCCAAGAAGGCTAAGAAGCTCATCGAGGAGTCTGGCATCACCCCGGGTGCCATCACCCTGCGCACCACCGACAACGAGCAGATTAAGGGCATGGCCGCCCAGGTCAAGAACGACCTCGACGCTCTCGGCTTCGATGTGACCATCCAGACCGATACCTCGCCGGCCACTTACGCTGCCATCGACGGCGGCGAGGCCTACGATATCCTCCTTGCCCCTGGCGATCCTTCCTGCTTCGGCGCCGACCCCGACCTGCTGCTCAACTGGTGGTACGGCGACAACGTCTGGATGCAGACCCGTTGCCCGTGGAAGGAGTCCGCTGAGTGGCAGAAGCTCCACGGCCTCATGGACGAGGCTCTTGCCGCCGAGGGCGACGAGCAGCAGAAGAAGTGGAACGAGTGCTTCGACATCATTGCCGACAACGCCGTTCTGTACCCCGTTGTCCACGTCAAGACCGTCTCCGCTTCCTGGGACGATCCGTCCACTGCACCCAACGGCGAGGCCCTCGATGGCTTCAAGGGCATCGGCACGACGAGCATGTCCTTCAGGGGCGTTGCGACCGTCAAGGCGTAAGACTCGCTTGAGTCTGTATGCAGGATGTCGGTCGTTGGGACCGTATCCTCATAGTTGAAACAAAGACCCGGGCGGCAACGATGTCGCTCGGGTCTTGTAATGAGTATCCGTACTCATATACCAGTTGGTCCTACCGACAAAAGAAAGGGGAGAGAACGTGAACAACTTGCTACGTTTGATTGGAAGGCGTCTTGTGGCGCTGCCGATCATGGCATTGGGCGTCACCGTCCTGGTGTTCTTCCTTATGTCGTTCTCCAAGACCGACCCCGCCTACACGGCGTTGGGTGACGGTGCCTCGCCCGAGGCGGTTGCCGAGTACCATGAGAAGTATGGTCTGGACGACCCCTGGCCCGTGCGCTACGTGCGCTATATGGGCGATCTGATCCATGGCGACATGGGCACCTATGGTGCTGCTCGCAACTCCGTTGCCAAGCGCATCTCCACGGCCCTGCCCGTCACGATGCAGCTGACCTTCATCGGTCTTGCCATCGGTGCGGTCGTTTCGTTTTTGCTCGGCGTCATCGCAGCACTGTATCGCGACAAATGGCCGGACCAAGTGATCCGCGTCTTTTCCATCGCCGGCTTGGCAACCCCGTCGTTCTGGCTTGCCGTTCTGTTGATCCTGCTGTTCTCTTCCTACCTTAAGGTGCTCCCGGCATCGGGTGCTCTGCCTCACTTCACCACGAATCCGGTTGGCTATCTGGGACGTATGATCATGCCCGCTATCGCCTTGGCATTTCCGCTGACGGGCCAGATGACTCGTATCGTGCGTACCGCCATGGTCGAGGAGCTCGATAAGGATTATGTCCGTATGGCTCCCGGCGCCGGCGGTCCCGCGGAGGGCGTCGTCGGCCTGCTCGGCGGCGTGTCCGTCACCGGCTTTGCC
>MNQC01000096.1:4045-4403 GCA_001915225.1 Collinsella sp. 60_9 | reverse complement strand
TCGGTTACCTCATGGGCGGCGCCGTCGTCATCGAGGTTATCTTCAACCTCCCCGGCATGGGCACCGCGATTCTGCAGGGCGTTCAGGGCAACGAGGCGAACCTGGTTCAGGGCGTCGTTATCGTCGTTGCTCTTGCCTTCATCATCATCAACATCGTGGTTGACATGCTCTACCTGCTCATCAACCCGCGCATCAGGACGGTGTAGATTATGGTAAAGATTCGAGAGAAGCAAACCGAGCAGCTCGAGAAGGCTGCCTCCAAGGGGCTCAAGCTCGGTGGCTGGAAGAAGATGACGCTGTCTTCTAAGATTGCAGCCGTCGTGCTGGTGCTGGTCGCCCTGACTGCGATTCTGGCGCC
>MNQC01000096.1:0-3929 GCA_001915225.1 Collinsella sp. 60_9 | reverse complement strand
CACTGCCATGGCTCTGGTCTGCGGCTCGGTCGTTGGCGCCCTTGCAGCGGTTTCGCGCAAGGCCGTCTCCGAGACGATCATGCGTATCTTGGACATCATCATGTCCATCCCAGGCATCGCCCTCGCGGCCGTCTTCGTCTCCATCCTGGGCAACTCCGTGCCGTCGATCATCTTCGCCATCGGCTTTATGTACACTCCGCAGATTGCCCGTATCGTGCGCGCCAACATCGTGTCCGAGTACGGCGAGGACTATGTCCGCGCGGTCATCGTTTCCGGCGCCAAGGCTCCGTGGATTTTGATCAAGCATGTTCTGCGTAACTGCATCGCCCCGATCATGGTCTTCACCGTTACCCTGGCCGCCGACGCTATCATCTTCGAGGCCTCGCTGACCTTCATCGGCGCTGGTATCCAGGAGCCCACCGCTACCTGGGGCAACATCCTCGCCGACGCCCGCGGCGGCGTGCTCGCCGGCCGTTGGTGGCAGGCGCTGTTCCCGGGCCTGGCCATCATGATCTCCCTCTGCCGCCCTGGATCCGACCGATTCCTCCAAGCGTCGCGAGGCCGACCTGCTGGTCTCCGACCCCGTTCGCGCCTACAAGGAGCAGGCCCAGTCCCTCTCCGCTCGCCTTGGCGCCCTGCGCGATGTCGAGCTCAAGCGTGACGATCGCCATGTGCCCGACGAGTCTGTCGAACCGATTCTCTCGGTCCGTGACTTCTGCATTCAGTTTGAGCATCACGGTGATATCAACGTCGTCGACCATGTCAACTTTGACGTCCGTCCTGGTCAGACCATGGGCTTGGTGGGCGAGTCCGGTTGCGGTAAGTCCATCACCACGCTGGCCATCATGGGCCTGACCGATGAGGACGAGCATCTTTCCGGCGAGGTCCTCTGGGAGGGCCGTGACCTGCTCAAGATGAGCAAGAAGGAGTGGTTCGGCCTGCGCGGTACCGATATCGCTATGGTCTATCAGGACGCCCTGTCCTCGCTCAACCCCTCCATGCTCATCTCTGCCCAGATGAAGCAGCTCACCAAGCGCGGCGGAACCCGCAGCGCCGAGGAGCTCCTGGAGCTCGTCGGCCTCGATCCCAAGCGCACGCTCGAGAGCTATCCGCACGAGCTTTCCGGCGGCCAGCGTCAGCGTGTCCTGATCGCTATGGCCCTTACCCGCGACCCCAAGCTGGTCATCTGCGACGAGCCCACGACCGCTCTGGACGTTACCGTCCAGAAGCAGGTCATCAAGCTGCTCAACGATCTTCAGGCCAAGCTCGGCTTTGCCATGATCTTCGTTTCGCACGACCTGGCGCTGGTCGCCGAGGTCGCCCATAACATCACGGTTATGTACGCCGGTCAAGTTATCGAGCAGGCACCCACCAAGGAGCTGCTCACTAACCCGATCCACGAGTACACCCGCGGTCTTCTGGGTTCCGTTCTGTCCATCGAGAGCGGTTCGGGCCGTCTGCACCAGGTGCCCGGCGCCGTTCCGAGCCCGCGAGCCACCCGCGTATTGGCCTGGACACCCGTCCGGTCTTCAAGCGCGTGCCCGGCACCGAGCACTTCTATTCCGAGCTCTCCGACGAGGTGCTCAAGGCAAATGGTTTGACCCCTCACGCGGAGGTGATGTAGATGAGCGAGACCGCAGTAAACGGCGTCGAGCCGATCATCTTCCTTGATGACGTCCACGTCACCTTTAGGACCCGTACCGGCTCGATTCTGCACCCCAACCTGGTTCACGCCGTCCAGGGTGTAACGATTAAGCTCATGCCCGGTCAGACGATTGGCATCGTCGGCGAGTCCGGTTGCGGTAAGTCCACCACCGCTAACGTCATGTGCGGCCTGCAGGCCCCCACGAGCGGCAAGGTCTACTTTAAGGGCAAGGACGTTACCAAACGTACCGCCGAGGACCGTCGCCACATGGGTCGCGTCATCTCGGTCGTGTTCCAGAACCCGGCCACGGCGCTCAACCCCCGCATGGTCGTTCGCGAGCAGCTGCTCGACCCCATGCGCGTCCACAACCTGGGTACCGAGGCCGAGCAGGAGAAGCGCGTCAAGGAACTCTTGGAGCTCACCGGTCTGCCCAGCTCCGCTGCCGAGGTTCTTCCCGGCCAGCTTTCGGGCGGCCAGCGTCAGCGCGTCGCAATTGCCCGTGCCCTGTCGCTGAACCCCGATGCCATCATCGCCGACGAGCCCACCTCGGCTCTGGACGTTTCGGTCCGCGCGCAGATTCTGAACCTGCTGACCGACCTTAAGAAGGAGCTCGGCCTGGCCATGGTGTTCATCAGCCATGACATCCAGACGGTCCGCTATATCTCTGACGACATCATCGTTATGAATGGCGGCAAGATCGTCGAGCAGGGCGAGGCCAAGCAGGTCTTCCAGCACCCCCAGGACCCCTACACCAAGATGCTGCTCGGCGCTGCGCCGTCGCTGCTGCACCCCAAGCTCGGCGAGTAGCCTCGCTTTCCCTCCCGTGCGCCCGGCTCCCTTGCCGGGCGCACCTCCGTTGCGATTTCGAAAGGTTGGGTTCACGAGCCATGCCAAGTGCTCAGGAGCTACAACATCAATTTGGTGAATATCGAGGCGCCATGCCCCGTCCATCAGATTTCGATCTCTTTTGGAAGGATCGCATGGCCGAGGCCGACGCCGTCGGGCTTGACTACGCGATCGAGACGGCATCGGTCACCGATGCCGCGACCTGCCAGCTTTTCGACCTCTGGTATACCGGCATGTGTGGCGCGCGCCTGCATGCCAAGTACCTTAAACCCGTCTCGGGCGAGCCCGTGCCATTGGTACTTCAGTTCCATGGGTATCCGGGTGCAAGTCGCAGCTGGTTTGAGCAGGCGTCGTTTGCGGGCATGGGCATGGCACTCATCGCCCTCGACTGCCCCGGCCAAGGAGGTCCCTCCGAGGACATTGGTGGATTTGAGGGCACAACGGTTGCCGGTCATATCGTCGCCGGTATCGACGGCGACCCGGCCAACCTCTACTATGTCCGCTTGCACCAAGATATTCGCATCCTGTGCCGCATCGTTCGCGAGCTCGAGGGCATCGATCTTGCGCGTGTGTTTGTGAACGGCGCGTCGCAGGGCGGCGGTTTGGGCATTGCGACCTGTGCGCTTAACAGCGAGCTTATCAATCGCGCCGCCATCCTCTATCCCTTCCTGTCAGATTTTCGCCTGGTTTGGGATCTGGACGCCGACGACATTGCCTACGAGGGTCTGCGCTATTGGTCGCGCTGGTTTGACGAGGACTCGACTCGTATTGACGAAGCCTATGCCAAGCTGGCGTACTTCGATTCCAAGAACTTTGCCCCTATGGTCAAATGCCCCGTGCTGTTTGGCACCGGCACAGCCGATATCGTCTGTCCGCCAGCGACGCAGTTTGCGGTCTATAACAACCTGACCTGCGAAAAGCGTCATGAGTTCTTTGAAGGCTTTGGCCACGAGGAGATTCAGGATTTTGACGATTTGATCATTCCGTTTTTCTGCAAGGGAGGGGAGGCTCATGTCTAAATGCGAGAGCAATGTTGACGAGCTGATTGTCCCCGGGCTTGTGGGAATTCCTGGAACGCTTTCGTCAAGGCTCGCAGAATATCGGGACTGGCGCGGTGATGTCCAAGCAGATGTTTCTGATTTAGAGACATGCGCTTCGAATCTTGAGATTCAAGGCCTGGCCATTACGGCGATTGACTTTGTTAACCCCTGCGCCCGTTACTCGGAGCTCTCCTTTGAGCTCGGTGACGATGCGATTCACGCTCGTTTGATCGAGCCTGTCGGTCGTGCCCGAGTATCTGAGCGCGTGCCGCTGTGCCTGATGTTCCACGACATCGATCGGCCTGTGCGCGGCTGGCATCACATGACGAGATTTACCGCCATGGGATATGCCGTCCTCGCGCTGGATGACCATGTCGCTGGTGCAGACGACCTGCAGC
>MNQC01000095.1:0-12184 GCA_001915225.1 Collinsella sp. 60_9 | reverse complement strand
CCGGGATCTCCACGGACGTGGTGGTGAGAGTGTCAGAGATGTACGTAGTGCCATCAACGATGCTCGGCTTCTCGTCCCCGGTCCACGCAATGGAACCGTTCGTGTTCACCGTGAACCAATATTCCGTCGGGTTCTTCTCGTAGCCAAACGGAGCCTGGGTCTCAACAAGCGTGTACGTGCCCGGCAGCAGGCCCTCGAGCGTGAACTTGCCAGGCGCGGTGTCGGTGTCTACCAACGTGGTATCGCTCGAAGTCGACTGGTCGCTCACCTGGTCGATCACGGTCCAGGACTGGTCGGCCGTACTATCGGCATCCTTTTTCTTGGTGAGCTTCCACTCAGAACCAGGCAAAGGAGTGTGTTTTGTGTCGTCCTCCGCCACCTTGGTCCAAGACACCGTACCGGTGATCCTGGCGTTGGGGATGGCACCCGTAAGGTTATTCTCGAACGGGACCAGTGAGTTGCGATTTGCCGTATCCACATAGCCCTGAACGTAGTTGACCGTCTCACCAGCATTGTTCATGGTGGCATAGTAGATCTTGTCCGAAACCTGGTAACCCTCCGGCGCCGTCTCCTCTTTGATGTAATACGTGAAGTACTTGGTATCCTTGGGATCGCCGATGTTGGCCTTCTGATTCAAATAGTTGAACTGAAGCTCGCCATGAACCGAAGCGTAATCATTTGCGCCACCGTCAGTCACCGTCACGATAGCGTGTTGGCCCGCGACAGCATCCTCGACAGAACCATAGATAGCCCACGAGGAACCGGGGAGCAGCGTAGTGCCGTCCGCAGCGTCGACCTTGCTCCACGCAATGGCAGAGCCGTCCGGTGTATACGACCCGGACCACGGGAAGTTGTGACGCTCCTGATCCATATCGATGACGGAAGCCGAGTTACCCTCACCAAATGCTGCGGCAACCTTCGGACTGTTCATTGAGAAATCGACGCCCACATAAACGCGACCGTTGGTAGTCACATGGTCGTCGAAACTTCCGTTGGGAACGAGAATCGATCCGATCATAGCCGCCGCAGGATCGTCGTCAGTCCACTTAGCACCGCTGACTGTGCCACTGTATCCCCAGTCCGCGCGGTCCTCTCCCGCGATGCCGCCTCGAATGGTAAGGCTGGTGGTATCGACGAAGTTCCACATGATGGACTGGGAGGCCAGCGAGTATTTCGCGTCAAGGTCTTTCTTGGCGTACTGACTCTCGTAACCGCGAGATATTTCTGTATCTCCCCACCAGAAGCGCCAGCCGTTGTGGAACTCGACAGGATTAGTACCTGTAACGTTCACGACAATGGATGCGCCTTCGGGGATATTGGTGAACTTAAAGTCGACGCCGCGGTAGTAGACGCCATCCTTCCAGTTGGAGAGCTCGGAACCGGCGATGGTGAAGACCTGTTGCATAGAAGTTCCATCGCCGGTAAAGGTGATGAGTCGCTCGGTGTTGCGAATCATATTGTTCGGGATTCCGGTATCGAGCGCACCGGAAACAGACTTGCCGCTACCATCGTCGCTACCATCGAATTTGAGTGTATAGCTTGTTCCGTCGTTATTGTACTTGTTGATGACGTAGTTGCTATTAGGCTCTGCAAAGCCGTTGACATCCACCTCGCCGGTATCTTCAAACGAGTCGAGCTGTTTCGATAGCTTCGAGAGGTATCCATTTGTACCGTTATAGCTCGAATAATCGCTACCGTTGACATTAGTCAAATCAACAGCTTTATTGAACAGGGTGCTTTCCAGAGCAGACAAGCCCTCGTACCAATTACCCTGCATTGTCACCACAGACTGGCGTTTATACTCGCTATCGCGCCAGTATGTGATGGGGCCTGCGATTTGCGCGGTGTAGGCAAAGCCGGAAGGAGTCGCGCCCTCAGAAGGTCTCTGCTGTCCGACCCAAGCGCCTTTGTTCCAAGCGCCAACGGTAGTCGCCCCCGGCAAGTTGCCGTTGTAACCAACGCTCATTTTGGTGATCGCACTGTCGATTCCGGCGACCGCAAGCACGGTGCTGCCGTAGACAGGACGGAACTGGGAACCAAAACCAACGGTGCCAAAGCGGAAACCAGCGCCGCCACTATTATTATAGGGCCAGCTCTCTTTGAGTGGATTCATGGCAAGCTTGCCACGGACCACGGTAAGGCCCTCCGCCTCAGCGGCATATGAGCCGGTGGGGGCGTTGTCCGCATCAAGATTACTAGTGTCGCTCGGCTTACCACCGATGTACATGTCGCGGCCGACGTAGGTGGCCACGCCGGGATCGGGGGTGGAGACATCGATATTCGTACCGATACCGATAGACGTGGGAACGTAAATTCCCGGCTTCACGGTGGCCGTCGCTCCCGCTGAAGCCGCATTCGCACTCTGAGCCTGCTCAACACTATTTGAAGAGCCAGACTCGCCGCCATCGGTCTCGTCGCTATTCTGGTTTTCGGCATCCTCGCTGGTGTTACCTACAGCAGCGGACTCACTTGAGGAACCCCCCCATCACAGTTTCCTCGGTAGAATCTGTCTGGGCATCGTTGGCAATGGCCTGCGAGATCGGAGGCATGACGAGCGACAGTACCAGGCTCAACACGGAGGCTCCGCACAAAACGCCTGCCAGTACACGGCGCGTCGCTTTATTACTCTGCTTAGATTTGTCTGAATTCGCTTTCATCGATGTCTCCTCCCCAAGAGACCGCGATCTTGCTCTTTCACTATCAAACGTATCTGCGCAACCTGTAATTGCGCACGTTTAGTAATCCATATTGTAACGATTGTTTGAACATCTGAGCAACAAAACCGACAATTTTGTAGCGAATTCTCAATTCTCTTGACATTTTCTCAGATTTACCTTCGTTTATTCGCTATTTATTTTTTGTTTCTACTGGTAATTTAGTTGCCAATCATTTTTTAATGGCATTAGATTAATTTGCACAACATTTTGCTCAAGAGTAAACATCCTGCGAACAGTCGAAAACGACCATGAACGGTAGATCATTAACCGGGATGAATATCCTACCAAATTGATGAGAATATCTTAAACCCATCGGTGGTTAGAAGCATGATGTTCAGACAACAATATTTGAATTTTCACACAGATTTTTGGTATCAATTCGCCCAAATCGCTCCCCTTTGTGGTGGTTCTCCCCCGGCGCTAAAGCAGATGCTCCTCGATAAAGATCGCGATGCCGTCTTTGTCGTTGCTCGCGGTTACAAAATCGGCGGCGGCACGGGTGGCATCGCTGCCATTTGCCATGGCCACGCCCACGCCGGCGTCAGCCACCATGCAGGTGTCGTTGTCTGCATCGCCAAACACGCAGATGTCCTGGAGCTCCATGTCGTTGAGCTCCGCCACGCGCACAAGGCCGCGCGTCTTGGACACGCGCGGATCCATGAACTCGTAGAGCCGCTGCGTGGTTTGCAGAGCCGCCGCCTTAACGGTGTTATCGGCAAACGTCGATGCTCGCTCGATGACCTGCGGCATCACCTCAGGCGCCATGGTAAACATCACCTTGGGCTGCGGCTCGCGCAAAAACTCGGCAAAATCGACCACCTGGTAGGGCACGCCGTCGACGCGCGACAGGTGCTCGACGCACGCGTTGCTCTCGGGCACGTAGAACACGCCGTCTCGGGGACAGACGGGCGTTGCCGGAAGGTCCGCCATGTGCTTGCAGATGCGCGCGATGGTCTCGCCCGGCAGCGGATAGCTCAGCTCGTTGATGTCGTGCGCGCGGTCGATGACCTCGGCGCCACCGCAGCCCACCAGCACGTCTACCAGGCCTTCGATGCCCCAGAGCTCGTACATGGCCTCGGTCGCGTGGGCGTCGCGTCCGGTGCACAGGCCAAAGAGCACGCCGCGCTCGCGCAGGGCGCGGATCGCCGCCACGGTGCGCGGGGACACCGTGTGCCGGCTCGTGAGCAGCGTACCGTCGATATCGCAGAACACGGCTTTGATGTGGCTGAAGGTGGTGTCCATGGGGGCCTTTCTGGGTTGTGCGGCGGTGTGGGGTGTATTCGTGAACGGCGTACATGGTATACCAAGGCGCAGCCGCGGCCCGTCAAAGCAAAAACCACCACAAAGGTCCCTGGCCCATTGGAGGTGCCCGGACTCGCAGGTTGGCCTGGCCCGGGGCGCAAACCATCACAACATTCGACGTTTTTCGGCAAAATCGCGATTTTCATCGAATGTTGTGATGGTTTTTACTGCCTCCCGGCACGATCAAAATGCCGGCGGCCAAACAGCAGCAACGCCGCGGGAACCGCCGTCACGACCATGCCCGCCCCTACGAGCGTCTGCTGCACGCCAAATGTCGCCGCCAGCCAGGGGGCAATCGCCAGCGGGGCCACGCCGGCGAACATGTTGCCAAAGCCCATGACCGAGTTGACGCGGCCGAGCTGCTCGAGCGGAGCCGTCGTTTGCACGATGGTGTTGTGAAGCGGATTGACGACACCCCAGGCAACGCCCAGGGCGATGTGGCCGACGAGGGCCACGCCCACGTACGGCGTTCCCACGTAGAGCAGGCTTCCCAGACCCACGGACATGAGCGCCACGAGCAGCGTTTTGAGGCTGACAAAGCGCGCCGGCAAGCGGAGCGCGACCACGGCGCCCAGCACCGCGCCCACACCGCTGGCCGACGTGAGCCAGCCCATCCACTCAACACCGACATGCAGGACATCGCGGTAGAAGAACGACTCCAGCGGATCGAAAGCACCGTAGCCAAAGTTTGAAAGGAAAAAGATGCAGAACAGCAGGGCAAGGACGCTGTTGGTAAAGACTGTCTTGATGCTGGTCGCGAAGGTTGCGCGGGAAGATGTGTTGGGGTCGGGGCTTTGGCTGGCCTTATCCGATGTGATGTCGCCGATCGCGGGTTTGCCTTCGTGTGTGGCGGCCTGACCTGCACTTTGCCTAAAGTCCCAACCGGCAATGAGCGCCAGCACTGTAAAGAGCATCATGAGCACGAACACCGCGCGCGACGACGCGGCCGCTGCGACAAAGCCGCCCAGCGTGGGGCCAACGATGATACTCACGTTTGAAAACATGGCGATGGCGGAGTTGATGTCTTTGAGCTCGACGGGGTCGTCGGTGAGATACGCCGGATAGGATGTGGCGATGGGCTGGGCGAACCCCATCACAAAGCCCAGGAGCACCGCGCCGGCAAGAACTGTTTCGGTAGCGCTGCCAAAGACGATGATCGCCGCGCCGGTCGCCAGCGTGCTGATGACGCTCAGCAAGAAATGGCGGCGTGGGCCCAAAGCGTCAAGCGCCGCGCCACCCGCAAAGGATCCCAAGATCACGAATACGTTCATAAAAAGGACGGCCAGCGATGTCGCCACGACCGAGGCATCGTCTGCATAGGTGAGCGTTCCGATGACGCCGATAAAGTAGCTGGTCTGAAAACCGGTGTAGATGAGAAAGCGCATCGCCACCAGGCGCTTGGCCTGCACGGACAGCGACGATTGAGGCTTTGAGAAGAGAGAGGCGAGCATGGAGACTCCTTGTTTCATACAAATGCGGACGGCGGGCATTCGCCGCCGTCTGTCAAATCAATCAATCCGCATGAAACATTAAGGACGCATCAAGCCCCTTTTCTCCGTTTTTCGCCCGTCATGAACTACTTGGTAGATTGTAAGGCATGTCCCACACATCTACCAAAGCAAAAAACACCACAAAGGCGCCTGGCCCCTTTGTGGTGGAAATGACGTTTGCCCAGCTAAAACCTGCCAAAATAAACCTGTCCCTTTTTGGCATGTTATGGCAGCGCAGCGAGCCGGTTCCAAGTGCCCCAGGTCGCCCCGAAAGAGGAGCGACGCGTACTTTGGTACGCGAGCGACGGCTTGAGGGGCGAGATGGGGTGCTTGGGGCCGGCGCAGCGTCAAGCCTTAAAGGTGGTCTTGGATGAGGTCGCAGATGGCTCGAGCGTCGTTGATGTTGATGGCTCGGGTCGCAAAGCCGGCGTCAAAGGCCTGACGCGCCAGGGCTTCGTTGCAGGCAAGGGCCAGCGTGTGACCGTCGACCAGGTCGAGCGAGCTCTTGCCGCGCAGACGGTCGACACCAGAGCGCGCGACCACGATGTTGTCGAAGCCCTCGGTCTTGTAGCCCTCGATGATCACCACGTCGACATCGTTGTAGCGCGACAGCAGCTCGCGCGCGGGCATCTCGTCCTCCTCGCGCGTGTCGGCGTACTCCGCCCAGCGCGTGGCGCAGATGAGGCCCACGTGCTTGGATCCGGCTTGGTGATGGCGCCAGGTGTCCTTAGCGGGCACGTCGATATCAAAGCCGTGATGCCCATGATGCTTGAGCGAGCCCACGCGCAGGCCGCGGCGGGTGAGCTCGGCGATAACCTTCTCGACGAGCGTGGTCTTGCCCGAGTTTTGGTAGCCGATAAACGCGATCGCGGGGACAGCCGGAGTGGGAGCTGCGGGCGCGACGGCGACGGGTGCGTTCGCGGGTGCGGCGCCGTCAGCGGCCACGGCCTCAACAGCAGCGGTCTGACGCTCTGCACGATCCCACACGCCCGAGCGGCCGCCCTCCTTGTGCAGCAGGCGCACGTCGACGATCTCCATACCGCGATCGACGGCCTTGCACATGTCGTAGATCGTTAGACACGCGGCGCTCGCTCCAGTCAGAGCCTCCATCTCGATACCAGTCTTGCCCGTCACGCCGGCCGTGACCAGCACATGAAAGCCAACCTGCCCGTCCGCACGCGCCGGTGCCCAGCCCTCGGGCACGTCCTCGGCCGGCGTCCCCGCCGCAGCGATGGGCGCAATGTCGCACTTGCTCTTGGTAATGAGCAACGGATGGCACATGGGGATAATGTCGCTCGTGCGTTTGATGGCCATGATGCCCGCCACGCGCGCGCAGGCAAGCACGTCGCCCTTTTTGGCGCGGTCCTGCAGCACCATGGCCTGTGTCTCGGGGTGCATGAGGATGGTGCCCTCGGCGATGGCAATGCGATGGGTCTCGACCTTGTCGGACACGTCGACCATGCGCACCTCGCCCTTGGCGTCCACGTGCGTCAGCTCGTCACGACGGGCGTCACGGGCGGGCTCGGCGACAGCGCTGGCAGTCGGCTGCGCGGACGCGTCGGCGTTGCCAGCATTCGCCGCAGCCGTGACTTTGTGGGCAGACATCGCGGCCCTGCGAGCGGCCTTGGTGGCATCGGCGTACCTGCTCTTGGCCATATGATCATCCTCCGATTTGGGACATAAATCGTTGCGTGCCCTCAATTATCGCGTGTTCCTGCGGTTTGTGGGCCACGGCATCGCGCCAAATCGAAAGTACCTGCATATCATCACCACGGCGCAGCGCCTCACGCACCGAATACTCGGCATCGCTGAATAGGCACGGACGCACGTTGCCATCGGCCGTCAGGCGCAGACGGTTGCAGTTCGCACAAAAATGGTTGGACATGGCGCTAATAAAGCCGACCGTTCCCGCCGCGCCCGGAAAGTGCCAATAGCGCGCAGGGCCTGCGCCGGCAGGAGCGTCGTTGATGTCGAGCGGCTCGAGCTCGCCCAGACCCACCGCGGCGGCCCCGGCATTGATGCGCGCCCGCAACTCGACGCTCGGCACGGTATCGCTCGCGTCCCACAGCTCGGGATTGAGCGCGGGCGCATGCGGGTCCACAGCGCAATGCGAGCTCGTACGCTCGTCGCCAATGGGCATGTATTCGATAAAGCGCAGGTGGATGGGGCGGTCGACGGTCAGGCGCGCGAGGGCCGCCACATCCTGGTTGAGCCGGCGCACCACAACGCAGTTGACCTTAACGGGCTCAAAGCCCCAAGCCAGTGCCGCGTCGATGCCAGCCATGGTCTGCTCGAGCCGACCCAGGCGCGTAATCTTTCCAAACAGCGTAGGGTCGAGCGTATCGAGCGAAATGTTGACGCGGTTGAGCCCGGCGTCTTTGAGCTGCGGCGCCAGCTTGGGCAGCAGGGCGCCGTTAGTGGTGAGCGAGATGTCCTCGATCTGCGGAATCGCGCGGATGTCGCGGATAAGCGGAATAATACGGCGGCTGACCAGCGGCTCGCCACCCGTCAGGCGCACGCGGCGAATGCCCTCCCCCGCTACCAAGCGCACAAAACGGGCGATTTCCTCGGCGCTGAGCAGCTCGCCGTGTGCACGGGGTGCCACGCCATCGGCCGGCATGCAGTAAATGCAGCGGAAATTGCACTTGTCGGTAACGGCAATGCGCAGGTAGTTGATATCGCGGCCAAAACCGTCATGTTGCACGTGCCCGTCCACGCAGCCCTCCCCTCACGCGGCGTTTTATTCTTCGGAAAACATAATACCCCACGAGAGAATCATGCCGACACCCGTACGACAGGACAGGTCGCTTCGAGCAAAACGGACTTTCCAAGCCCATCCTCAACATACAAACCATCACAACATTCGATGCTTTTCCCGATTTTGGCAAAAAACGTCGAATGTTGTGATGGTTTGCCTGCCGCAGCGCCCGTAGAAGGACCAAAGCGCCCCTAAAGGCCGCCGTCCCAGTGCCGAATCACGAATTCTCGCAGGTCGTTCTGCCGCTTTTGGAACGCTTCGCTTCGGTCGCACTTGAGACCCATAGCGAGCGCGATGGCGTTCATCGCCCGGTGCAATTGCAGCTGGTGGGCAAACTGAGTCCCGGTGAGGCTGCGCTGTTTATCAAGATGGTCCGAGCCGTTGTATTCAACCCCCGTACCGCTCGCAGGCGCATATACGTCGATCTCGAAATACCCGGCCTTTGCGAGATACTTGAACTCGTTGGGAACATCGACCCGATGGTTGAGCTCGATCTTGGCGTATCCCAGCCCTCCCTGGGAACGTTTTGCTACGACCATGATTGCGGTGGCCGTCTCCATGGGCGACCGCGCGCCATCGTGCACGCGCTTGAGCACGGCGGCCGCGCGTATAGCCCCCTGACGAGATCGGTTCTCATTGCAATAAGCAATCGAGTCGGCAACGGTATACCTCTGCCCCATCTCGATATAATCGCCTGTCGACAGATGATTCAAATGGTATCGGGCGCAGATTTCATACCCATATTCCAGCTGCTCGGGCTCGCTCATCCACGAACCCGCTTGGACAAAGCACATGACCTCATCAACCACCAGAAGGCCCTCTGCCACCTCGATAAGATGGCCTGGAGGTACCGGCGCTCCAAACACGTGGCACCTAAATCCAGCCGGCGTCGAACGCTCAAAATCGAAGTTGACGAGCGTGTCGATATGATCGAGCTCTTCTCGTGGAATACCGAGCGAAACTAGATAGTCGGTAACGATCCCAACTGCCGTTGAAGCCCTCAGCCCCTTGGTATCGAGTCCCAATTTGGGCAGGCTCGCGGTCGGCTCCGCCTCGTTAGCAAGCGAGTCCTCATCGTATAGGCTGCTTGCTCGCGAGAGCGGCTCGGACGTGCGCGCCACGTTGTGGTACAGCCAGGCAGTCTTATGGGACAGGACGATCGGCAGGTCCATGAGCCCTCCAATGGAGTCGGATAACCAACCTTATTCCCCTGCCCACGGGTCCGCACACCTTCGCGCGCAAGAAAGCGATTCCACCCGATCGAGTGGTAGAAAAACCATCACAACATTCGATGCTTTTCCCGTTTTTGGCAAAAAACGTCGAATGTTGTGATGGTTTGAGGCGAGGTGAGGGGCACGGAGAGATCAAGGCATCGTGCTCGAAGCGTGACCTTTTTCGCCCCACTGCCAACACAAACCTTGACTCTACAATCGTTGTAGGGTTTTCACTACACTGGTAGCTAAACGAACCCAGCCAGAAAGCCCCGCCCATGGAACACGACCTCACACGCGGCAATGTCCTTAAGACCATCGCGGTCTTTGCCCTGCCCTATATGCTCTCGTACTTTTTGCAGATGCTCTACGGCATGGCCGACCTGTACATGATGGGGCAGTTTAGCGGCGCTGCCGGCATCACCGCCGTGGGCAATGGCGCGCAGACGCTCTATATCATTACCGTGACGCTCGTGGGCCTGGCCATGGGAACGACGGTGATCGTCGGCCACGCCGTGGGCTCGCGTCGCTTCGATCGCGCCGAGACCGCCATCGGCAACACCATCACGCTCTTTATGGGTGTCTCGGTGGTGCTGGCCGCTGTCCTGCTCGCACTGTGCCCGCAGATCGTGGCGCTCATTGGCACGCCGGCCGAGGCGGTCGAAGGCACCGCTGCCTACCTGCGTATCTGCTTTGTCGGCATTCCGTTTATCGCCGCGTACAACATCCTCTCGGCCATTTTTCGCGGCCTGGGCGATTCGCGCTCGCCTATGTACGTGATCGGCGTGGCATGTATCATCAACATCGCGCTCGACTTTCTGTTCATTGGCCATATAGGGCTCGGCCCCGTGGGCGCGGCGCTCGGCACGGTGACCGCCCAGACGGCCAGCGTTGCCCTCGCGCTCATCTGGCTCAAGAGCCGCCGCACGAACATCCACGTTAAGCGCAGCGACCTGTGCCCCCAGCCCGAGGTGCTCGGCAGCATTCTTAAGATCGGCGTGCCTGTGGCCGTGCAGGACGGCTGCATCCAAGTGGCGTTTATGTTTATCACCGTCATCGCCAACCACCGAGGGCTCGTCGACGCCGCCGCTGTGGGCCTGGTCGAAAAGATGATCAGCTTTTTGTTCATTGTGCCGAGTTCCATGGGCGCCACCGTCAGCGCGCTCACGGCGCAAAATGCCGGCGCGGGCAAGGGCGACCGCGCACGTCAGGTGCTCAAGGACGCCATGACGATCTCGGTGGTGTACGGCTGCCTGATCACGGTGCTGATGTGGCTGGTGGCGCCGGCGTTTATTGGCTTTTTTGCCAAGGACCCCGCGGTGGTCGCGGCCGGTACCGGCTATATGCACAGTTATATTTTCGACGCGATTTTTGCCGGCATCCACATTTGCTTTAGCGGCTTTTTCGCTGCATACGGCAAGAGCTACATCGGCTTTGCGCACAACGTGCTGGCCGTGGCACTCATTCGCGTGCCCGGTGCGTGGCTGTTGTCGAACGCCTATTCCGATACGTTGTTTCCCATGGGCATCGCGTCGCCGTGCGGATCGATTTTGTCGACAGTCATCTGTGTTGTCGCGTTTACCGTGCTCAACCGGCGCGGGGCTTTTGACAAGTTGGTAGCGTAGCGAGGCGACGCAGGCCTGGCATCCCTCCCCGACTCCATTGAAAGGAGCGGTCCTGTGACCGACATGCCAAGTGAACATACCGAGGGCCTGCTCCGCATTGGCGAGGTGGCGCGCCTGTTTAACCTGAGCGTGGGGACGCTACGTCATTACGAGCAGATGGGCTTGCTGGACCCGGCGTACATCGATCCGGCAAGCGGGTACCGCTACTACGGATCGCGGCAGCTCTCCACCCTCAACACCATCAGCCACCTGCGTGTTCTCGACTTGCCGTTGGCGCAAATCCGCGAGTTTGTGACCACGCGCGATGTGGACCTCATGCAGCGGCAGCTAGCTCAGCAGCAGGAGCTCATCGAGCGCAAGCGCCGTGAACTTGAACGCGTGTCGCGCAAGATCGATAACCGGCTTGCGCTGCTGCATGATGCCCTGAACACCGAGCTCGATACCATCTGCACAATCGATGCGCCCGAGCTCCGCTGCGCTGTGCTGCGTGAACGCGTCAACCCTACCGACGCCTATGCGCTGGAGTGGCAGATTCGTCAGCTGCAGAAGGGCCAGCACGAGACCTTTGTTTTTCTGGGCAACTTAGGCGTCGGGATTAGCGCCGATCGCCTGGCCGGCGGCGACTTTGACGGCTACGACGAAGTCTTTCTGCTGCTGGATGACACGGACGATTACCTACCTGGGCGATGTCGAAGTACGTCCCGCCGCGCGGTGTCTGACGGTCAGCTTCCGCGGCACGCACGGTCAGGCGGCCCCGCGCTATGAGCGCTTACTCGATTACATGCACGAGCGCGACCTGTCCCCCGCCGGTCCCTCGCGCGAAATCGCCCTCATCGACGACATCATCAGCGACGACCCGGGAGCGTATGTGACGAGGATCGCGATACCGGTCCGCTAATCACTACCATTTATCGAGCAATTCCATCCATTTACCTTAATCCGAATTAGATTGTATTTTGTAGCAAATAAAATGACAGCATATTGCCCATTACAGTCTGAAATAGGCCATCGATAAATTTCGATGGCGAGCATTCGGCGCATTGCCTACGATACGGGCAAGCCCCGAGGGGCCGCCGATCGG
>MNQC01000094.1:1812-7407 GCA_001915225.1 Collinsella sp. 60_9 | reverse complement strand
CCGCCGCGGCGCTGGCGGAGCGGGCGAGGTCGGTCGGCGTGACGGGTTTCTCGACGACGCCCTCGGCGATGTGCGCGCGCCACTCGGCCACGGTTTCGTCCCTGATCTCCTCGAACGAGTACTCGTCGAGCGCCGGCCAGTCGGCGCGCTTGTCGACATAGCAGGTCTCGCACAGGTCGACGTAGCCGTTGTTCACGGCGATCTCGCCGTAGCGGTTGAAGTCGAAGCAGTAGAGGAGTTCGCCGTTTCCGCGGTTCATGAGGGCCCAGAACTCGGAATCGCCGTCGAGGACGGTGTATGCGTAGTTTTCCTCCGGCGTCGAGCGCTCGAGACAGGTCTCGTGCCACTGGTCCTCGACATGCATTTCGTCATACTCGTAGTCGTATACGGGCAGATCGTCCGCCTGCGCCACGAGGATCATGAGCTCGTCGAGGTAGTTCAGCGACTCGCCGTATTCGACGGCGGCGTCGATATGCTCGAGCGCCCCGTCGGGAAGGAGCGTAAGCTGCATGGCGAGGACGTTCAGCTCGTCAAGGTGGGCGTATTCATCGAACACCTCCGGGCACCTGAACGGCAGCGCATCGTAGTCCGAGATATATATCTCCTCGTGCTCCTCATCGAAAAGGTCATGGGAGCGCAGCCACGGCTCGATCTTATCGGGGTCCATGGGGAGGCGCATCCAGGTATCGTGAAGCTCGCCCTCGTTGTAATACCCGTAGTTGCCCACGCAGACGTCGAAGCCGTCGTGGAAATCATGTTCATGCTTAGCCATACAGATCAGCTCCAGGAGGCAGATGGCGGATAGGTGCTTCCCCGACGATGCTACCCGTACCGCTAGGGCGGCACCACGGTGTTTCCCGAACGGGAAGACCGCCGTGCCGCGAGCCGATAGAAAAGCACTTCCCGGACGGGAAGCGCTGAAATAGCCGGGCCCCCAATGGGTATGAGTCTCGAGACTTTGCTACACGAGGATGGGGGCTGCGATGGTTGACGCCGCGGGATATCGCCATTGGACGGACGCCGAGCTCGAATTGCTCGCCGACAGGTCGCTTGCCGCCGCGGATGTGGCCGCCGCGACGGGGCGGACCGAGATGGCCGTAAGGGCGGCGCGCTCGCGCCGAGGCATCTGCCGGACCAGGTGGACGGCGGAAGAGATCGGCCGGCTGCGAGACTACGCCGCATCGCCGAAGCAGATCGCGGCCGAGACCGGCCGCTCGCTTTCGGCCGTGTACGCGAAACGCTCCGAGATGGGCCTGCCCACCCCGGCGGCGATGCGCGCGGCCGCCCGAGAGGCGGCCGCCGCGACGGCCAGCCGAGCGGCATCGGGGAGAATCGGGCTTCATCCCTGACGCCCCCGGGGATGCGTCAATGCCTGATGCCGCCGCCCTGCTTCACGCTTTCGGCGGGCGCATGCTCATCGGCGTAGTCGTAGAGGAATTCGGTAAATCCGTCCATGGCGTGCCCGTCGTTCCAGTCCGTCACGGCTTGCGACGCGATCTCGCGGCACTGGATGAAATCGAGGTCCGGGCGGCCGTGTTCGATCATGTTGGCATAGTCGTCGATATCGTCATCGGTGAATACGAGCGCATCGACGTCGCGGCTGTAGCATCCGGCATGCTTGCCTTCGAGCGCGGCATCGATCTGCTCCTGCGGCAAGCGGAAGCTCTGCAGCTCAACGCCGTCAAAACGCTGACAGTAATCGCGCACCGCGGCATCCCCGTTGGCACGCACGTTGGCCACGATATCGCGGGCGGCGTCGATGATGTTTTGCGGCAGCACGCCCTTGCGGTTGAGCTGGTTGGTAACGAGGCGCTCACCGGGAGCAAGCTTGATGGTCTTCATATCGGTATCCCCTATCGGTCGAGGTTGTGTTCGAAAAACGAGCGACTGGGCAGCGGCGCCAATCGGCCCGCAGCCCGTACGTCGGGGCGCCCGTGCGCGCTCGCGCTATTGTGCCGAGCCCGCGACGGGCTCAAAATGCTTGTCCTTAACGGCCGCGGCTAAGCGATCTGCCAGATTGCGTACGCGCGGATCCAGGCGCGCAGCACCCGGATTGACAAAGAAGCGGGCCGTGCAGTCCATGATGCGGCCGGTGATGACCAGGTCGTTGTCGCGCAGCGTGGCGCCCGTGGCGGTGATGTCCACGATGCGATCGGTCATGCCGACAATGGGGCCCAGCTCGATGTTACCGTGCAGTGAAACGATATCGGCGTTCACGCCGCGCTCGGCATACCAGGCACTCGCGATGCGCGGGTACTTGGTGGCCACGCGAAGCGAACCGCGGCGGGCATAGTTGCGCTCGGCCTGGCCGGCGCGCCACGCGGGCTCCGCCTCGATAAAGGTGCACAGACCATAGCCCAGGTCGACCAGCTGCAGCAGGTTGAGGTCTGCCTCAATGAGCGAGTCC
This sequence comes from Collinsella sp. 60_9, assembly GCA_001915225.1. Taxonomy (GTDB): domain Bacteria; phylum Actinomycetota; class Coriobacteriia; order Coriobacteriales; family Coriobacteriaceae; genus Collinsella. The sequence continues at coordinate 5,000 of MNQC01000094.1, read as the reverse complement.
CAACCGCAGATGCCGCAATCGGCACCACCGCAGCCCACAAAGGCAGGCGCATCGCTGGGACGCACGATGACAAACTCGATATCGCCGACCGCGCCCTCACCGGCACGCGTGTCGCGTCCGCGCACGATCAGGTGACGGCCGGGGTCGCGCAGCTCAGAGACGTCCAGGCCCGCGGCCTCGAGCACGTCGAGCGTGTCGGCCTTAAGCGAGCCCTTGGGCACGGCGATGCGCAGCGGACCCTCGGCGCCACGGCCCGCGGCGTGATTGCCGTCGGAAGCGGCATCCTCGGCCGAGGTGCGCGCGGCCTCCAGACGCTCGAGCGAAAAGGCGAAGCCCGCCGCCGGCACCTCGATACCGTCGCCAAAAGCGCCGGTAAAGATGGAGTCGTAGCGTCCGCCCGAACCGACTGGATCGGGCAGGCCGCCGGCATAGGCCTTAAAAACCAGGCCCGTGTAGTAATCAAACGAGTTCATGATGGAGAAGTCGAATGACAGTACCTGGGCGTCCTCGGGTGTCAGGCCCTCGACCAGAGCACGCAGCTCGCGCGTCAGCGGCGCGACGATACCGGCGGCCTCCAGCAGCGCGTCCACGCGGTCGAGCACCTCGGCACCGCCGTGCAGACGCGGCAGCTCGCTAATGGCGGCCTTGACGGCATCGGACTCGACGCTTGCCGCCACGCGGGCATCGAGGCCCACAAAGTCGTTGGCGTGCACGCAGCACAGGGCCTCGGCGGCCAGCTCGCGATCCTCGCACGCCGCGAGCAGTTCCTTAAACGGACGCACACTGCCCGCGATAATGCGTGCATCGGGCAGCGCCAGCTTGCGCACGGCCTCGGCCACGAGCGAGACGATCTCGACATCGCCCGCGGTATCGCCCGCACCGATAAGCTCAAAGCCCAGCTGTGTAAACTGACGCGAGCCACCGGCATTGCGCTGGCACTCGCGAACCACCGGCGCCTCGTAGCGAAGGCGCAGGGGCAGGTCGGCCGCGCGCATGCGGGTCGAAACCAGACGCACGATCGGCAATGTGTTGTCGGGACGGACCACCAGCAGGCGGCCATCATCGTCAAAGAGCTTAAACGGCGTGTCCGCAATGCGGCCGCCCTCCTCGAGCGAACCCTTGTCCTCGAGCAGCGGCGTTTCGACCGGCAGGTAATGATGCTCCCTAAAGCAGCCCTTCACCGTCAGCGCAATCTCCTCGCGCGCCTGAGCCTCCTCGGGCAATATGTCCCGGAATCCCCACGGTGTGGCCGTCATCTGGTGAGCCTCCTCATGCTGTGTTTCATATAGAGCAGAAGACCGGCATAGCTCCGCCGGTCTTCTGGGTACTTTAGCATACTAGAGTGTTTGCGGGGAGAATCGTCCTCCTCGGCTCACACCGTATTCATTTGGAAACATAGGGGAAAGCGCGTCCCGCCCGCCAGCCAAAAACTGGGATGCGGTTTCCGGTTGAGGTCCTCAGCGGAAAGTGTGTCCCATTCTGAGCGCCTGTTCTGGGACGTGCTTTCCGCCAGAAGCCTCAAGCGGAAAGCACGTCCCGTTTCTCAAAAAGCGTCAAACGCCAACTCGGCGCCCTGTCCCACTTAGGCGCCAATCGCGCGTCGGTACTCCGCCATAACCTGAGCGTCGGCTGCCGCGGGATTGGCAAAATAGCGCCAGTCATAGGTCTCGGCCGAAACAACTCCGCGATAGCCGCGCGCCACCAGCCTATCTAGGTCGGCGCGCATATCGCGGTCGCCGTCACCCCAAGCAAGATGCGTCGTGCCGTCTGCCGCAACATCGACAAAATGCACGTGGGCGACATCATCGCCAAGCAGATCGAAATAATCGTCGATGGTATCCCCTGCCACCGCCATAGCGCCCAAATCCAGACACGCCTTAAGTGCCGGATGATCAACTGCCTCGATCATGCGCTTCGTGTCGGCCGCCGAGTTCACGATCATCGACTCAACCGGCTGTAGGGCCTCGAGCACCAGTCGCACGCCGCGCTCTCCCGCATGCTCGGCAATCGCACGCAGCATCGAGGCGCTGCGACCCCACGCGTCCTCGATCGGCTCGTTCAAAAATGCCCAGCCGCTCGAGACCATGACCTGCTCGGCTCCAAGTTCCGCCGCGATATCCACAACGTTCTTAAAGTACGCGAGCGTGCGGGCACGCGCCTCATTCCCGCGCGCCGCGATATTCCACGGCTTGGGGTTGTTCTGCTCGGGACAAAGCCCCACAATCCGAACCCCATACCGGTGTGACAGCTCCCGCACCTGCTCGAGCGAATCGTATCCATGGCAATCGACATACAGATGCATCGCCCCGGTCCAAAGCTCGCAACACGTGTAGCCCGAAGCCGACGCCGAAGAAAAGAACTCCTCAAGGTCAAAATAACGATGGCTGATATTCATAACGGCAAGCTGGGGGTAGCTCATAATTACTCTCCAACCCAAACGGGGCCCCGTTCCATATAGGAGCGGGGCCCAATTACACAAACGATATTTGCTCTTAGTAATCGAACTGGTGATAGTAACGACGATAGTTCAGGTTGTGCTTGGTGACCGTCTCGTAGTAAGCGGCAAGGCGATCGGTGATCAGCGAGGAGAGGATCCACGGGGAGACGATGACGCGGAACTCGTCGTCAAGGCCGGGGATGGCGAACTCGGCGGTGTCGATGATGTTGATGTCGGTGTCGCCGGTCACGCCGCGGGTCAGGAAGGCGCGGACGCGCTCGTCGAGCTTGCGGTTCTCGTCCTCGCCCATGAACAGGAACACGGGGACGCCGGGCTCCACGAGCTCGAGGGTGCCGTGGAAGAAGTCGGCCGAGGTGATGTAGCGGGTGCGCTTCCACTGCATCTCCTCCAGGATGCACATCGAGAACAGGATCGTCTCGCCCCACAGGGCGCCGGAGCCGATGAACATGGTGTAGGGGGCCAGGGCGTACTTCTTGGCGAGCTCCTCGGCGCGCGGCTCGAAGCGCTTGCGGATATCGAGCATGTCCTTCCAGATGTCCTTGGTCTGCTCGATAAACAGGTCAAACTTGGGGAAGCAGCCGCGGCGGTTGAGCAGGCGCAGGCCGAAGCAGTCGGCGAGGTAGTAGCCCATCTCGCAGCCACCGTTACCATGATCGGAAGCCATCTTGACGCAATTCTCGGCGCCGACAGCCTGGCCGATGGGGCCCTCGGGCTTGGTCATGGCGTAGAC
>MNQC01000094.1:721-1623 GCA_001915225.1 Collinsella sp. 60_9 | reverse complement strand
CTTGCCGTCCTCGACGTAGCCCTCCTGGCTAAAGTGCATGATCTCGATCTTCTCGGTTTCCTTCATGGCTTTTCCTTTCTGTCCTGCACGCAACTCTATACATCGCGTTTCTTTTCGATACCAATTATAGACATACACCTAATGTGTTTTTAATACCACTTATCAATCTGCTCCAATCCTCGGTGAACGGTCGAAATTCTCTGGTGAGTGGTATTAAATTAGAATTGAATGTATAGCTAACGCCTCTGGCGCCTCCCTTGTGTGACAAAGAACAGCGTTCCTACCAGCGCAATAATGGTCGATGCCCCAAACAGTACCGTCTGGACACCCAAAGCCTCCGCCAAAAACGGAGCCGCCAGCAGCGGCAGCACGCCGGCGCTCATCAGGCCAAAACGCACAAAGCCGGTAATGCGCCCCAGGTATTTGATGTCAGCGCGCTCCTGAATCAAGATCATCTGCAGCGGTTCCAGGAATCCCCAGGCCAGACCGTTAATCGCCTGACCGATAATCGCGACCCCCAGCATATCGGTGCCCACGTACACCATGGACCCAATGCCCACGGCCATGAGCGCGCCGAGCAGCAATCGCAGGTTGACATGGCGGGCAGAAAGCTTGGTCAGGATGAACGCGCCCACCGAGGAAGTGAGGCCCACGACCGAGGACAGCCAGCCCAGCCAGACGATATCCACGTTGAGCACATCGCGATAGAACAACGACTCCAGCGAATCGAACGCGCCAAACGCAAAGAAGCCCAGAAAGCCCGAGATAAAGATAAGGCGCAGGTCGTGGTCGCGAAACGTAAGTCGCGCGCCCTCGGCCATGCCGCCCAGAATGCCGCCCTTCGGCTTCTCCCCTTTTGCGGGAGCAACACACTCGTGACAGCCCAAGGAGAGCACGGCCGC
>MNQC01000094.1:0-683 GCA_001915225.1 Collinsella sp. 60_9 | reverse complement strand
ACAGCTCACGATGGCACCACCGAGCAGCGGGCCAGCGGTATAGGCGATATTGCTGTAGAACACCATGAGACCGTTCACGCGGGTACGGCCCTCGGTGGTCGACTCCAGGTATCCCGGAAACGCATGCGTACAGGTGTTGATAAAGCCGCCCGCAAGCCCCAAGACGCACGCGGCAAACACAAGCCCGGGGACAGACAACGGCGCCAACCCCACGCCAAGCGATAGCACCGCCGTAATCACGCACGTCACAAACGACGTCCGGCGCGGTCCAAAGCGGTCGATGACCGAGCCCGACACCATATTGCCCGCCGACGTCATAAGATTGCGTACGAGCGTAATGGCAGCAACCAAAAAGGCCGTGCCAGCCAAATCATACGTCGCCGCGCCGATAAGCCCTAAAAAGTACACCGCGTTGTTGGCGCACCATTGCAGGGACTCAATAAGAATCAGCCTGACCTCTGCCGGCGTCAGGCGCATTGCTTCGCGATCCTTCGCGAACATACGAACTCCCTCTATACAAGTAAGGGGATGGAGGGCATAGGCCCGCTCCATCCCCTTACCAGGTTGCAATGACAGTCTATGCAGCCGGGCCCTTACGCCAGCACGCCGAAGAACGCGCCGATGATGCCCACGACCATGGTGGCCACGATCAGCACCATGGGGTTGATCTTCTTGGACAGCAG
>MNQC01000093.1:0-10425 GCA_001915225.1 Collinsella sp. 60_9 | reverse complement strand
CTTTTGGATTCCAAACAGGCCGCAGCGATGGGCTGCGGCCTGTTTTTGCCTGCTATAGGGTGTTAGTTATATGGCAGTGGGCAAAAAATGCCAAATATGAGTACTGTTGCTAAGTGAATAGCATTTACATCCAAGAAGATAATAAACATAACCTATAGTATGTTCATTAATATTGGCTCCAATACGCCTTAAACCAGTCAGGTTGGCTGCTTTAGGGGGTTGTAGGGTTCGCTCGGACGTCATTTTGGGTGGTTTTGCCTGCTACTAAAATGGTAACAGTACTCATATTTGCCCTTTTTTGCCCACAGACCTTTGAGGGTGCGGCTAAAAGGGCTTGTTTTGATTGTTTGGGGCAGGCGCGAGGCACGGAAACGATGTCTGGAACGACGGAGCGGCCTGGAATTCATCCGTAGAGGTCTTCATTGGCTGCGCCAGGAGTGTCCCTAGGTACCGGCACATAAGGAACGTCCCTAACTGCCGGAGGGGGCGTCTGCCGTGGCAGACGCCCCCTCCGGATGTGGGAAGTTTGCGCTGCAGGTTACTTGTCGGTGCCCAGCTTGTGCGGCTTGAGAGCGAGCGCATTGACGAGTGCGTCGGTGGCAGACTTGACGGCTGCCGGCTGCGGATCGTTGACGTGATCCTCGGGATGCACGGGCAGGTCCTTCTTGACTGCATCGTGGATCAAGTTGAGGTACTCAGTCACGCCAGTGGTCGATAGATGCGTGCCATCGCCATCGAACAGGTCGTTGCGGTTGGCACTGTATCCGCACCAGTCGATAACGCGCACGTTCTTGTAGCGCGTAGCGGCGTTGGCGATGGCCTGGTTGGTAGAGCCAACCCACGGCTGCGGGCTGCGCGTGTTCACAAACACCACCATACGCTTATCTCCCGCATCGGCCATGATGGCGTCGATCTGGTCGTCGGTTACCAAGCCGTTGGTGCCCAGGGCAAAGACCACGATCTTGCCGGCAAGGTTCTGCTGGATATAGCCCTCAAATGTCGCGCGCCCCGCATCAAACTGGCGGCCCTTTTCGGCATCGATATGGCTGTGCGGGAACACGCCGTCAAAGGTGTCTACGGCACGCAGCGACACGGAGTCGCCGATCATAAGCAGATCGTAGGAGCCATCGGGGAAGCCGTCGTTGTCCTTGTCGGTGTCGTCGGCCGCCTGCTGGTCGGTGGGCGCGGTGTTCTTGGCTTCCTTGTTCAGAACTTCGGCGCCCTCGCCGCTCAGCGCAGACGTCTCGGGCACAAAGATCAGGCCGCCCAGTGCAACGACCAACACGACGGCGCAGGCTGCGCAGGCAGGGACGTGCGCGCGTGCCCAGTTGGCGGGCGTGGCGGTGCCGTTGCGGAACTCGGATACGGTGCGCCCAAAGGCGCCCTTTCTAAACGGCGTCTCGATAAAGCGATATGAGCATTCGGCCACGGCGACCACCAACAGCACCTGCAAAATGTACTGCCACCACGGTGTATCGTTGATGTTGGCGACCGGGTTCATGAGCAACAGCAGCGGATAGTGCCACAGGTAGATGCTGTACGAGCGCTTGCCAACCCACACGAGCGGCTCAGCGGACAGCGCGCGGGCAACCATTCCCTGGGGCTGCACGCAGGCCGCGATGACCATGAGCGTGAGGATCGAGCACAGCAGCGTGCCTCCGCGATACTGGAAGGCGGTGTAGCCGTTGGTGAGCGCGACCATGGCGGCAAGGCCAACCAGACCCACGACGCCCAACACATCGATGGATGCGGGCGAGGACCAAAAACGCACGAGGGCGCTCGGCTGTGCCGGGGCGGTCTCGGCTGCTTCGTCGGCCTTCTCGCCAGGCTTGCCCTCGGCGTTCTTGCCGTGCTTGGCGGCGCCAGCTAGGCGATTGAGCCCCAAACGACGAGCGAGACGCACCGGCGCCAGGTCGCGATCGGGGATAAAGGCCATCCAGGCACCCAGCAGCAGCGAGAACACACGGGTGTCGGTGCCGTAGTACACGCGGCTGGGGTCGGCGGCAGGGTTATAGAGCACCATCATGGCGATGGCGGAGACAGCAGCCAAGCCCAGAACCACGCGGCGCGTGTTGGGCTTGCTCACATGCATGGATACCATGGCAAACAGCAGTGGCGGCCAAATCAGGTAGAACTGTTCCTCGATGGCAAGCGACCAAAAGTGCGTGAGCGGCGAGGGGTCGCCCAGGGCATTGAAGTACGAGACGTTTTGGGCAATCTGCCACCAGTTGTTGAAGAACAGCAGCGACGGCAGGATGTCGGGACGCATCTTGGTGAGCATCACGTGGTTAAAGATAGTGCACAGCGCGCAGGTTACAAACACTACCGTTACCACGGCGGGGACCAGGCGACGGATGCGGCGAATCCAGAAGCTCTTGAGGTCGATGTGGCCGGTCTTAGCGACTTCGTTGAGTAGCAGGCGTGTGATCAGATAGCCCGAAAGCACAAAGAAGATCGTGACGCCGAGCAGACCGCCCTGCGCCCACGTGAGGTTGAGGTGATAGAGCACCACCGCGACGACGGCAAGCGTGCGCAGGCCGTCAAGGGCAGGGATGTAGCGGGACTTGGGGCGAGCAGGCGTCTGCTCCGCGGCGGGAGTGTTGGCGCGGCCCGCGTTGTTGGCAGAAGCGCGATGGGGGCTCGCGGTGCGTCGCGGCTCGTTGGCACGGCGTTCGCTCTTCACGCGTTCGTGCGGCGCCGGCTCGTTGCCCGTGCGGCGTCGACCGCGCGAGCCCGATTGCGAGAATTGTTCCATAAAACATCATCCAATGACGAGAATAATCAGCACGTATTCATTGTAGCTGCCTGCTCCTGTGAATGCTTGCTGCTGGCGCAACCTCAAGGGTGCGTTCACATCAAAGTGAACTAAAGTTATAGAGGTGCGAAGGCGCGCAATCGACGGTCGACGGTGGGTGCAAAGCCCGCAGATGAGGAGGTTTCCATGGCAGATCGCGGCATCGTTGCGGTGTTCGGCAGCATGAACATGGACCTTTCGGTGGCGTGCGAGCGCATGCCGCGCGCGGGCGAGACAGTCGGTGGTAGCGGTTTTATCACCAACGCCGGTGGCAAGGGCGCTAACCAGGCCGTCGCCGCCGCGCGCATGGGTGCGCGCACGTGCATGATCGGCGCTGTCGGTCGCGACGCGTTCGGCGCGTCGCTCGTGGTGGGGCTCCAAGACGCCGGTGTGGACTGTGACTTTGTAGTGCATCGCGATGACGTGGAGACGGGAACGGCAACCATCATTCGCTGCGAGGGCGACAACCGCATCATACTGTCACCGGGCGCCAACCATGCGCTTGCGGGCGCGGACGTTGCCTGCGCGTTGAGGCGTCTGGCGGCCCATGAGCTCGACGGCGACGCCAGCGAGATTGCCCCGGCTGCCGGAAGCGTCTTTATCGCCCAGGGTGAATGTGACCTTGCAGCGACGGCCGATGCGCTTGTTTGCGCTCACGAGCTGGGGTTCTATACGGTCTTTAATCCGGCGCCTGCCTGCGAGCTGCCTGCGGAGGTCTGGCCTGCGGTCGACCTGGTCTGTCCCAACGAGACCGAGTGCCAGGTTCTGACGGGAATCTTGCCCGCGGACGATGCAAGCTGCGTCGTGGCGCTCAACGCCCTGCTCGCTAGGGGTGCCGGAGCTGCGGTCATCACGTTGGGCGGTGCCGGCTCGGTTACGCTCGGCGATGACGGTGAGCTGCTGCGCATGCCGGCACTTTCGAGCACGGTAGTCGATACCACGGCCGCCGGCGATACGTTTATCGGCGCGTTGGCGGCGGCTCGCCTAGAGGGCTTGCCGCTCTTTGAGTGCATGGCCGCGGGTGCTCGCGCCTCGGCAGTGACGGTGTCGCGCCTGGGCGCTCAGCAATCGATTCCCACGCGCGCCGAAGTTGAACATTGGTTTGGTTAAACGATAAAGACGGAGAAGCGGAGTAGAACAATGGCAATCAAGAAGCTGATCCTTGATCTGGATATGGGTGTGGACGATGCGATGGCGCTGGCCTATGCCATCGCGAGTCCCGAGGTGGAGCTCGTGGGCATCACCACGTGCTTTGGCAACGTACGCGTCGAGCAGTCGGCGCACAACTGCTTGGCGGTGCTCGACCTGTTGGGTCGTCCCGAGGTGCCGGTGTACCTGGGTGCCGACCGTCCTCTGCAGGCGACTGAGCCCTATGCGCCGCCGGCGTCCACCGCGCTCATTCACGGCAAGAACGGCATCGGCGGCGCGAGCGTGCCCGCGTCGCCCTACGAGCCGGTGGGGGCGACCTCGGCCGACGGCAACGCTGCGGTCGATTATCTGATCGATGCCGCGCGCACCTATGGTCCCGATCTGGTCTACGTAGTGACTGGCCCGCTCTCCAACCTGGCGCTCGCCCTGGAGCGCGATGCGGCGGCGATGATGTCCATCGGCCGCGTGGTCGTGATGGGCGGCGCCCTTACCGTGCCCGGCAACGTGAGCGCGGGCGCTGAGGCCAACATGGCGAGCGACCCCGAGGCAGCCGACGCGGTGCTGCGCTCGGGCCGTAAGCTCACCATGGTGGGTCTGGACGTGACGCATCGCGTGGTGCTCACACGCCGCGACGTTGCCGGCTGGACGGGCTCGGGCACTATGGCTGGCTGCGCATTTGCGAGCATGGTCGAGCACTACATTGGTTCGTACGAGATGAACGCGCCCTACCTGGGCGGCTGCGCGCTGCACGATCCGCTGGCGGTTGCCGTGGCGATCGACCCCACGCTCGTAGGTGCGCTCGCCTGCAACTTGCGTGTTGACTTGCTGGGCGAGTATCGCGGCCGCACCATCTGCGATGAGCGCCGCCTGTCCAATCCGGACAAGAGCGCGCTTGTGGCACTGACCGTGGATGCTCCGCGCTTCCTTTCCGAGTTCAAGGCACGCATGGCCCGCGTCTTGGGCTAAGTTGTCTTTTTGGGACGGGGCTTTTTGACTGGTATGATTGGTGCGACCAATCGAACCAGCTAAAAGAGCCCCGTCCCAATTTGACTATCGAGAGGATCTGCCATGGAGCGCATCGCCAGCTTTTCCGTTGACCATCTGTTGCTTGAGCCCGGCGTGTATGTGAGCCGCATCGACCGCGATCCGGCGACCGGGGCCGCCGTCACCACCTTTGACCTGCGCCTGACCACGCCCAACAAGGAGCCGGTCATGAACACGGCCGAGTGCCACACCATCGAGCACCTGGGCGCGACGTTCCTTCGCAATCATGCCGAGTGGTCGGGCCGCATTGTCTACTTTGGCTCCATGGGCTGCCGCACGGGCTTTTACCTGGTTGTGTTTGGCGAGGTGACGAGCGAGGAGATCCTGCCGCTCGTGCGTGAGCTGTTCGAGTTTGTCGCCGGCTTTGAGGGCGATGTCCCCGGTGCCGCTCCCGAGGAGTGCGGTAACTACCTGGACCAGAACCTCCCCATGGCCAACTGGCTTGCGCGCCGCTACCTCGACCGCGACCTGGCCGATATCGACGAGAAGCACCTGCACTATCAGCAGGCGTAAGGGCTTTATCGCCCAAAACGCGCGCATTGGGCGCCTTTTTGCTGAGTGGTCGGGACGAGTGTTTAAAATCGCTTATGTTTGTTCTAGAATGTTCATACTGTCACATAAACGAACAGGAGCGACAACGTTTGGGATAACGTTCCGTCCGAGCTTACGTCGCCCGTGCTCGAGGCGCTCTCTGCCACGCCCATTCCCGAGGGCAGCAAGTACGTTGCGAGTGCGCCGGAGCTCGAGGACGTCAAGGATGCCGACAAGCTTGGCTTTCTCATGTTTGGTGGCCGTCCCTTCCAGCTCGGCTGGTGCAACGGCCACAATACACGACTCAACTGCCTGGAGTATCACCGCGCGAGCGAATTCAACTTGGGCGCTCGCGACTTTATCCTGCTCGTGGCGCATCGCTGGGAGATCGAGGACGGCAAGCTCGACACCGCGTGCGTCAAGGCGTTTCGCGTGCCGGCGGGTACGGTCGTCGAAGTCTTCAACACCACGCTCCACTACACGCCGTGCATGGTCGACGACGGTGGCTTCCAGGTGATGGTGGCGCTGCCCGCCGGCACCAACGGCCCGCGCCCCGAGGCTGCGGCCGACATGCCCACGGCCGGCGACAGCTACTGCTACTGGAAGGCCGACAAGTGGGTTCTCTGCCATGCTGACAGCCCCAAGGCTGCCGAGGGCGGCTACGTAGGCCTCATCGGCAAGAACCTCGACATCACCGTGGACTAGCGCATCGCCCCAAACCACCACAAAGGTGCCTGTCTCCTTTGCGGTGGTTTGGGGCGGGCGGATATCGGGAAGTGCCAGACGGGGGAGGCTGCCGGACGCCTTGCCGTCTGCGGATTTTGGGACATGTGGCCCGCTTTTTGGGCCCGCCTGTCGGTACACTAAAAGCACTATGGGTACCCGCGAGCGACATATCGGCCACGCGGCCGCCCGATCCGCACCCGTGGCGGATCCTAGGGGCGGCAGGCTCTTCGCCATGCCGCGATTCCTTGTTGGCATAACACATCAGGCGTATCGTCACCGCGTCTTTGCTATCGCCGGTGCCATCACCGCACTGTTCCTCATGCTTTTGGCGGTCTTGCCGGCGCTGTTTGCCTCCGACCCCAAACTTTCTAACGTCGTGCCCGCCTATAGCGAGGTGTCCGAAGAGGTCGTGGATGCGCTCGTCCATTCGAGCTCTCTCCCGTTGCTTGTCGCCGCAATTGTATTTTCGATCTGGGGCGTATCGGTCTATCTGCGCTGTTTGGACTATGTGTTGCGCCGCCGTCTTGTTGCCATCGCCACCATCTGCGCCCTGTGGATGATCGAAGTCATTCTCAAGTACAAGTCGTTCACGCCGTTCTATGCCACCGTGCTGTGGTACCTGTACTACGTGCCCATGACGCTCATTCCACTGCTCTACCAGTTGTGTGGTCTGCGCCTCGCGGGCCTGGAGCAACACCGCTTGGGTCGCCGCTACTGCGCTGCACTGTGGATTGTGGCCATCCTGCTTATCGGATTTGTGCTCACCAACGATTTTCACCAGCAGGTCTTCCGCTTTGACCGTACAAGCGACACCTGGAGCAACGATTACACGTACGGCTGGGGTTATTTCGCCGTCCTCGTGTGGACGGCCTTTGACTTCGTGGCCTTTTTTATCCTGATTGGTCGGTCCTCGTCCTTTCGCATCCAGCGTTTCTCGGGCACGGCGGCGCTCGTACTGCTGGGTGGCGCATTCTTTGCCATCTCATATGCGTTGCGCGTGCCCTGGGCATGGAGGCTCAACTTTTCGCTCGTCTATTGCGTCCTGTGCGTGGTGGCGATGGAAATCTGTCTCGATTGCGGTGTCATTCCGTCGTATCACGACATAGCCGGCATCTTCGACACCTTGCCGTTCGACCTCAAAGTTCTAACGCGCGACTTGCAGGAGGCCTATGCCACGCCAGTGTCAAAGCCAATGCCGGTAGGCGTGCGCGAGGAGTTGCGGACCCAGGAGCACGGGCGCGCTCATGCCTTTGCCGTGGCGTCCGATCCCGATGTAATGTATCGCGCCTTTCCGCTGCTGGGTGGATCGGCGCTGCTTGCCCAAGACGTGTCGGAGCTCAACGAGCTTAACCGTGAACTGGCACATCGTCGCATGGAGCTGCAGCGTCAAAACGAACTGCTCGCCGCCGACTACGACCTTAAGACGCATTTGGCAGATCAAGAGGCCGAGACCTTGCTGGTCCAAGACGTGGACCAAGCGCTTGCCCGCGCGCTCGAAGGGATGTACGACTTGCTGGGCTCGCTGCCGCCGTTGACCGACGAAGCGTCTTCACACGAGCGTTATCGCATGCTGCAGCGCGCCAAGATGCTCGTCGCCTATTGCAAGCGCAAGGGGTCGCTCACGTTGGCACAGCACGGGGAGAGCGGTTTTGATCGCGACCGCATTCAACTCATTGCCAACGAGCTCGCAAGCGACCTGCGCACCATCGATATCGATTGCGCCTCGATTATCGCCATACGGCGCCCGTTGCACGCCAGTACGGTAAGCGCCCTGTACGACTGCGTGTATGACTTTGCGTTTTTTGCCTACACCACCGACCATCCGGCGCTTATGTATCACTTGGGCGACCATGACCGATGCAGTGTCGAGCTGCGCGCCACACTTTTTTCCAACGATGATGAAGATCTTTCGCAGACGCCCGCTGCGCAAGAGCTCGAAACCGCTCTGCAAGGGCGCAACGTGGCATACCGCCTTGAGGGCGAGCCCGGCCAGCTGCGCATGATCGTCTTGATGCCGAGGGCGGGTGAGTGACGATGCAGATTTCGCTCATTCTTCCCCAAATCGTTGCGCTCGATGTTGTCTTTGCCCTGGCTGCGTGTCTGCAGACGATCCACGTCCCGCTCATCGCATCGCGCCGCTCGTCCTATAACCGTAAGGTGATTTGCGCCTACGAGGCGAGTCTCGTGGTTCACCTGGTGGTTTCGGCGCTTATCCTGTTCGCGTCGTCTGGCTCGTATCTGGTGGCGCCGCTTGGCGTTTGCGCCAGGGCAATGGGCGGAGCGTTGTGGCTCAATGCCGCGATCTTTGCCTGTGGCGTGGTACTTATGGTGCACTATCGTCGCCCCGTCATGCTGGTCGAGCTGCTGCTTGTTGTCGCCGTTACACCGCCGGTGGTTTTTGCCATGGGCCCGGCGTGGACCGTTGTCCTTATCGCAGAGGGGGCGTTCTTCCTGTTCCGGTCCATCGCGGCGCTCTTGATGGACGTCCGTAACCGCCAGGAGGATATCACCACGTTCTCGACGATCGAGACCATCAACGTGATCCCCGTAGGCATCCTGTATCTAGACCCGAGGGGCCGTCCGCTGCTCATGAACCGCTGCATGCGCAAAAACCTGGTGGAACTTCATATGCCAACCGATCTACGCGACATGGGCAGCACATGGAACGACCTGCGCAAACTTAGCATGCAAATGCCCGAAAGCAGTAGGAACCGTGTGCGGATTAACTTGGACCGTTTTGGTGAGGCTCGCGCGGTGATCGAGATTTCTCCCGCCGAGATTCGCCTATTTGTGCACGACGAGGTTATGGTTTCGGGCCGTTCGTTCGAGCGCATTATCGGTCTTGATGTGACAGAGTACGCGCATGCTCATGACCGCTTGGCGCAAGCCAACCACCTGCTTGAGCTTGCGGGCCAAGAGCTCCAAGCCCAGATCGAAGAGGTCAAAAAGGTNNCCTGCGCATGCGCGCCCGCGTGCACGATGTAATCGGTCAGCGCCTGTCCATCCTCCATCGCTATCTGGAGGAGGGTCGCCTTGACGACGAATCGCTCGAGCAGATCGATCCGCTGCTGCGCACAATCTCCGACGACTTACGCAGCGGCGGCGACAGCGAGCCGGCGGAGCAGCTTGGCGATATCATTCATGCCTTTGGTCTGGTGAGCGTGCAGATTGATGTAGAGGGGTCGCTTCCCGAGGACACGCGTGTCGCGGCGGCCTTTTTGCAGATTATCCGCGAGGCCTCGACCAACGCCACCAAGCACGCGCAGGCCCACCAGGTCCATGTGCACCTGTGGCAGGAGGAGTCGAACGGATGCGACATCGCGCGCATGACCATCTCTAATGACGGCGCGCCGGCCCCCGTATCGTATCGCGAGGGAACGGGTATCGCGCAAGATCTGGGTGGTAGCCTGGAGGTCCACGCCGCCCCGCCCTTTACGCTTGCGGTGTCCATCCCGCTTAACGCCAACGACACGTCCCAAAGGAGAAGCTCATGATCCGCGTGTTAATCGTCGAAGACCAGGCCATCCTGCGCGAGAGCCTGGCGCGCTCCGTTGGCGACCAGCCCGATATGACCGTTGTTTCCGCCATCGCCGATGCCTCCGAGGCCTTGGGTGTCGCGCTCAAGGAGCGTCCGGACATGATACTGATGGACGTATGCACCGAGCATGATTCCAACGGCATCGTGGCGGCGGCGCGCATCAAGGAGCAGCTGCCCGAGTGCCGCATCATTATCATGACCGGCATGCCCGAGATCACCTTTGTCGATCAGGCTCGCGAGGCGGGCGTCGATAGCTTTGTGTACAAGAATGTCGGTATCGACGAGCTGTTCGCCGTGATGCGCTCCACGTTGGCGGGTTACTGCACGTTTCCCAAGCCGCCCGAGAGCATCTTCTCGGGCACGGCGGCCCTCGACGATGTCGAGCTGTCGATCTTGCGCCTTGCCTGCGAGGGTAAAAGCCGCCGCGAGATCGCGGCCGAGCTGTTTATGAGCGAGGGCACCATCAAACGCCGCATCTCGGAGATTCTCAACAAGACCGGCTACGACAACATCATGCGCTTGGCCGTGCGCGCAGTAACGGAGGGCAGCTTGGGGATGCGCAGCGTCAGCGTGCCGACGCAGGTGGCGAGCGACCTCTCGCGGTAGCCGTTTCGGCTGTTCGCCCCGCCGCCGCACAGCTGGT
>MNQC01000092.1:392-7669 GCA_001915225.1 Collinsella sp. 60_9 | reverse complement strand
GAATCTGAGGGGGCGAGCTTTCAAACGAGTCGTACCAGTTTTCGGAAAAAAGACGCCCCCGCCCGTGAAGACAGGGGGCGTAAAGACGGAAATGGCCGTCGGGCGAAACGCCGCCGTTCCCCGATTGAGCGTACTTTTTGAGATCGTCGACTTGCGCCAGGATCACGCGTGCACGATGCGCAAATTCTCTGCCCGCCGGAGACAAAACAGCCTCCCCCGCCGATCGGTCGAGCAAAACAATCTGATACTCAGGCCGACGAAACGGCCTGCGGACTCACGTGAACGGCGCGAGCCGCTTTGCGCACGCCGCCATAGTTCGCTACAGCTTGAAGGTATTCGAGTTGAGAAAGCTGCATAGATTACTCCAAAGGCAGCCAAGTCGACGGGCCGTGCGTCCTCAGATGAGGTTCTCGCCCAGCTTTTTGCCGCCGAGAACGTGCATGTGGAAGTGCATGACGGTCTGGCCGGCGTTGACGCCCTTGTTGGAGATGACGCGGAAACCGTCCTCCAAGCCCTTGGCCTTAGCGACCTCCTGGATGGCGTGAGCCATGGCGCCCATGGTCTCGGCAGGTACGTTGTCGGCGATGTCACTGTAGTGCTTCTTGGGGATCACGAGCGTATGGACCGGCGCCTGGGGATTGAGGTCGTCGAAGGCGATGACCTGGTCGTCCTCATAGACAACGGTCGAGGGGATCTCGTGGTTGGCAATTTTGCAGAAGATGCAATCGCACATGGTTGGTTCCTTTCTCACAGACCAAGCCAATTATATTTGGTCGGGATGGTTAGAACGAGAGGTTGTCGTCCGTGTTGGCGGCTTCGCCGTCGGCGAGCACGTCGTTGCCGTCGACGTCCTTAAGGAGCACCGAGACCTTCTGCTCGGCATCGGACAGGCGGGTGCGCAGGCTCTTGAGGAGCTCGACGCCGCGGGTATAGCTCTCAAGCGACTCCTCGAGCTCCATATCGCCCGACTCCAGGCTGCGGATAATAAGTTCCAACTCCTGCGAAGCCTGCTTGTACGTAAGTTGCTCGACCGGGGTCTTCTCTGCCATATCTGTTTCCTTTCCTAAAGGTTTATCGCTATGAAACGCGGCTTACTCGCCCTGCCATACGCACGCGAATGGCGTCGCCTGGCTTAAAGGTCTTGGCGCTCGTAGCCACACCGGCTTCGCTATATGCAATGGAATAGCCGCGGGCAAGAACCTTGAGCGGCGACAGGGCATCGAGCGAGGCTGCCGCACGGCCCAGTTCGGACGCGGGTTTGCTAAGCATCGTACGTCCCTGATGCTCCAGACGGGAACTCGCAAGCGTGAGCGCATGACGCTTGCCATCGAGCCCCGAGGTGCTTGCGACCAAGCGCTCGGGCAGACGCTCGAAGTTGGAGCGGAATGTCCCGACCGAGCGCGCTATGGCGCCGGACAGACGATCGGCCGTCAGGGCAAGCTCAGACTCGCGACGCTCGACCATAAACGTCGGATCGTTGAGGCACGGGCGGCATGCGGCCGCATCGAGCGCGTCGCCCAGACGAGCCGTATAGGTATCCCAGGCACGACGACCGCGCTGGTCGAGCATTTCCAGATCGACCTGATCCGACCCGATCATCGAAGCCATCGCGACGCCCAGACGCTGATGGCGCGTCTCGAGCACGTCGGCCAACTCCGTCATAGCCGGCGCCACCGATTCTGCCGCTGCCGTTGGCGTGGAGGCGCGACGGTCGCTCACCATGTCGCAAATCGAGGTATCGGGCTCATGGCCAATGCCGGTCACCACGGGCACGGGGCAAGCCGCCACCGCACGGGCAAGCTCCTCGTCGTTAAAGGTCATGAGGTCCTCGAAGGAGCCGCCGCCACGGACAAGCAAAATGCAATCGGGCGCCGGCGTAATGGCAGCGGCGCGGCGCAAGCCTTCAATAAGCTCTGCCGGCGCGCCCTCGCCCTGGACCTTTGCGCCCACGCAGACAAGCTCGACGAGCGGGTTGCGACGGCGCAGCGTACGCTTGACGTCGTCGATCACGGCGCCCGAAAGCGAGGTGACGACCGCCACGCGTGAGCAGAACACCGGGATGCGGCGTTTACGGGACTCGTCCATCAGCCCCTCGCGGCGTAGCTTTTCGGCCAACTGCGCCACCTGTTGACGCAGCAGGCCCTCCCCCGCCAGCGAGAATGAGCGAGCGACAAAGCTCATACGACCCGTGGGCTTATAGAGGTTGAAGCTGCCCTTAAAGCTCACCTGCATGCCGTCACGCAGATCGAAAGTGCGCTTGAGATAGGCGCCCTTCCAGATGATGCAGTCGACGGCCGCCGAATCGTCCTTGATTTGGAAGTAGCAGTGGCCGCTTCGGGCATTGGGACCACGAAAACCCGTGACCTCGCCCAGAACGCTCAGCTGCGGAATCGCATCGAGCGCGCCAGCGGCAATCTCCACCGCCTGGCTCACGCTGAGCTCTTTACGCTCTTGCTCGTCCGATCCGTCGAACTCGGCGGAAACGGCATTGCCGGTCAGATTCCAGCCTGCCACGCAGCCTCCTTTCGTTATCGAGCACAGAGGCTCCGGCCCCGTGCGAAATTAAGTCCAACACATAGTACAGCGCCGCGGGGACACGAATCCCCACGGCGCCCGTCGGTCCCATTTGTTTATCGGTTGGAGTTTCTGTTGTAGCGAGCCATAAGGTAGAGCAGCTGAATAATCGAGGTGAGCGCCGCCGCCACGTAGGTGAGCGCAGCTGCCGTCAGCACCTTCTTGGCACCGTTGACCTGCTTGGAACTCATGCCCGACTGCTCGATATACGCCACGGCGCGGCGACTGGCATCAATCTCGACCGGCAGCGTAACCAGCTGAAACAGCACGCTAAACGAGAAGAAGACCAGCGCGAGGGTCGTGAGCCCCGCGATGTTCATGAACAGGCCCATGAGCAGCACGATCGTCCAGGTGTTCTGGGTAAAGTTGACGACGGGAACCAAAGCGGTACGTACCTTCATCATGGCATAACCACTTTGACGCTGGGCAGCATGGCCCGCCTCGTGACAGGCCACGGCAACGCTTGCAACCGACCCGCCCGAACGGTTGGCATCCGACAGATACAGGTTGTTGTCCTGCGGGTTGTAATGATCGGTGAGCTCGCCGGCAACGCCCTTGATACCCACGGCGTTGCAACCGTTGGCATCGAGCATGCGACGAGCGACCGTGGCACCCGTGTCGCCGTCCGAGCGAACCTTGGACCACGTCTTGTACGTCGAGTTGATATAGCTCTGCGCGGCAAGGCCAAGCACCGTGCAGACAAGAACAACCAGCAGGTACAGCGGGTCAATGCCAAAGCCGTATCCATAGTAATAAGGCATGCGAATTCCTCCGAATCGAGTTACACGTTGGAGGCATTCTACCCATTCGACTGACCAGCAAGTCAGCATCGATGTTTCGGCATTTCCGCTCTAGAACGTTTGCACCGCTTGGTAAAACCGCGTAACCACATGACTACAACAGCTCGATTTTGCCGTCCTTCACGGTAAGCCCCATATTGCCCGAGAGCAAATCGTCCAAACGCGAACCCACAAGCTCAAAGCGCCAACCTTCGCGCAGGGGGCTTTGCTCGGGATGCTCGATGTAATCGGCCAGGTCATCGCGCGAGGCAATGACCGAGGTCGCCACGCCCGAGCGCTCGGCAACCAGGCGAATGAGCGCATACATCAGGTCCGTCACGCTCTCCAACTCCGGCGAAATCTGACGGTGCCCGCGCACCATGAGCGGCAGGCGATCGTGTGGGCAGCTCGCACCGCGCTTAATGGCCATGAGCGCGCCGTCCACGTCGCGCTCCCCCAGCTGGTCGGTACCGCGAATGCTGCGGAACTCCTCAACACGAACGGGATTACGTTTAACCAGGGCCAGCAGCGTATCGTCGGACATGACCCACTTGCGCGGGATGTTGCGGCGCTCGGCGCGGTCCTCGCGCCAAGCGGCAAGCTCGCGCGCGATACCCAGCTGATGGCGGCTACACGAGTTGATGCGCTTGACCTTGCGGAATGCCTCATGGCGGTCGGCGCGGTAGTGCGACTCGTCGGCCAGCGGACGCAACTCGTCGAGCACCCAGTCCACCCGGCCCAGCTCGCGCAGGCGACTCATCATCTCGGTATAGGCGACAATCAGGTACTTGACGTCATCGATCGCGTACTCGACCTGCTTATCAGTCAGCGGGCGGCGCGACCAGTCGGTCAGCGACTCGGTCTTGGGCAATGAGACGCCGCAAAACGTCTGCACGAGCGCGCCGTAGGAAATCTGCTGGCGCTCGCCCAAAAAGGCGGCGGCCACCTGCGTGTCAAAAATGGGGCGCGGCAGCACGCCCACGGTGTGGAGCATGACCTCCATATCCTGCGAGCAGGCGTGGAAGACCTTGGTTACGCTCTCGTCGGCCATAAGCTCGGCCAGCGGCGACAGGTCGTCGATCACCAGAGGATCGACCGCGACACTCTCGGCAGGGGGGGCAATCTGAACCAGGCACAGACGCGGATGGAACGTGCGCTCGCGCAAAAACTCGGTATCGACGGCAATCGCGTCGAACTCGCGAGCGCGCTGGCAAAAGTCGAGCAGAGCCTGATGTGTGGAAATGTACATATCAACCCATCGAATAAGGTTAGGCCCGAAAAACACGGGTAGGATATCGGCATTGCCTTACAACTATACTCGGTTAGTCACAGAACGGGAACGTAAGTATGCGCTGCCTTATCATCCACAACCCGGCATCGGGCCCCAGCTCAGATGAAATCTACGCGTTCACGCACGCCCTCGCGCAGGGCGGCGACGAGGTCGTGATGCGCTTTATCGGCGATGGCATGGAACCCGAGGACGCCGTGGCAGACGTGCGCGAGTTTGATCGCGTGGTCGTTTCGGGCGGCGACGGCACCGTCTCCAACGTGCTCGACCAAATGCGCGGGTGCGGTGTCCCCACGCTCGTCTTCCCCTCCGGCACGGCCTGCCTGTTCTTTAACAACATCGGTAATGCCCCCGAGGCAGCGGCGCTTGCCAAGGCTTGCCGCGCCGGTCGCACGGTCAAAGTGGACATGGGCGAGCTCTTTTGGCTCGACGAGAACGGCAACGAGAAGCGCCACGGCTTTATCATCATCGCCGGCTCGGGCTTCGACGCCGAGATCATGATGAAGGCCGCCCCCACCAAAAACGACATCGGCGAGATCGCCTATTTCCTGTCGGCGCTCGCCACACCCAACCCCACGGTGGCGCACTTTACGATTGAGCATGACGGCATTGTCGAGGAGCTCGATGGCATCTGCTGCATGGCCGGCAACACCTCGGTCATTCAAAACGACATCAACCTGTTCCCCGATTGCCGCATGAACGATGGCATGGTCGACATTGCGGTCATCGAACCCGTGCGCACCGTGCAGCTGCTGCCTACTGTGATCACCGCTGCGCTTGACCCCGCCGGTAAGGTACTCGGGCGCCCGCAGTTCAAGATCATCCAGACCAAGGAAGCCAAGATCACCTGCACCCCGTCGCTGGGCATGCAGTTCGATGGCGAGATCATCTCCAGCAACTCGGGCGTCTTTGGTGCCCGCGCACTTCCGCAATGCCTCGACCTCATCGTCGACGAATTCTCCCCACTCGGAAAATAGGAGGACCCCATGAACGACAATCCCCTGCTTGGCTTTATCGTCATTGTTCTGGCCATGCTCGTCGGCTATGCGATCAACGTGATCCACCGCCGGAAGAAGTAATTCCACATTGGTATGATATTCATCCAATTATCGTCTCCCCTGCTGTTTATGCATTTGCTAAACAGCAGGGGATTTTCATTTCGAGCATTCCCAGCTACTTTATTCGGCTACAGTAATTACAGGGCGTCTTTATTAAAGTAAAGCTACAAACTGAGTATAATTAACCGCTCATCGCATATTTCATTACGCTTATCGAGTAAGTTTCTTTCATAGATGAATATTGTTTCCAGTTCGTTACGCTAATGGGGTGTCTTTATTGGCTGAAGCCCTCTGGCAACGGAGGGCTTTCGCACGCTGGGAGGGAAAATGAGGAAAACTCACCCCGTCAACGCGCTCAAGAAGCTAGGCATAGGCCTCGCCTTTGGAGCTGCGACCATCATGTCCATGCCGACATCTGCGCTCGCCTGCACGCAGATGTACATGGGCAAAAACCTTACGGCCGACGGCAACACGTACTACGGCCGCGCCGAGGACTTTGGAGCGCGTTACCTCAAGCACTATGGCATCGAGCCCGCTCATGAACCCGGCTTTACGTACAGCTCGATTGAATCTGCTTTCGAATACACTTCGAATAAGCCTACCTATCGCTACAGCTATGTACGCGACCACCCCTCCAACTGGTTGGGTCGCACCGACGCCTACTCCGAAGCCGGAATCAACGAGAAGGGCGTGTCCTGCTCTGCCACGCTGAGCACCTCCTATAACGAGGATGCCGAAGCAGCAGACCCCATCGATGAGGGAGTGGGTCTGGGCGAATATAGCTATGCCAGCATCATCTTGGGCGAGAGCGCAACCGCTCGCGAGGGCGTCGAACTCATCGGCAGCTTGGTCGACGAAAAGGGCGTCTGCACCAACGACCAGATCATCATCGCCGACAACAACGAGACCTGGCTGTTCGCCACGCTTTCCGCCCATCAGTGGATCGCCATGAAACTGACCGACGACGTCGCCTCACTCAACCCCAACATCGGCAGCCTCAACTACGATGTCGACCTCGATGACACCGAAAACTGCCTCCACTCTGAGGGCATCCAGTCCATGCCCGAGGAAAAGGGTTTCGCTAAGTACACAGACGGCAAGTTCGACGTTGCCAAAACGTATGTGCAAGGCCGCAATTATTTTGCTAGTCCGCTGACCGAAGGCACGGATTACGACATTATCACCGTTAAGAAGGATGAAAAGCCCGCCCAAAAGGGAGCTATGGTCAGCGAAATCCAGCCCCTGTTCTTCAAGCCTAGCAAGTCTGGCTGGAGCACCTTTGAGCTGATTCGCGCCTTCGGCAACCGCGGCGAAAACGTCCCAGGCCTTAACGCCAACACTGACGGCGTCTACGCCATCGGCAGCGAGCGCAACACCGAAATCAACCTTTTCCAGATTCGTCGCGGGTATGATCCAGAAGTCGCTACCATCCAGTGGGAGATGCTCTCCCGCGCCGCGTACTCTGTTGCCATCCCGCTGTACTCCGCTTTGATAACTGAGGTTAGCCCGTACTTCAGCGATCAGACCGTCTCCTTCGATCACTGCAGCGTGAAAGACGTCGTGTACAACGAGGAACCC
>MNQC01000092.1:0-363 GCA_001915225.1 Collinsella sp. 60_9 | reverse complement strand
CTCGCTTTGCTTAGAGAACCCCGACTCCCTTGGCAACAACGTCCGCGCCTACCTCGACGCCCTGCAGAATGAGCTCATCGAGCAGAACAAGGAAGTCGACACCGCCATGCTGGCCGAAACGACCACCGAGGGCCGCACCGCTCTGGCCAACAAGGCCGGCAAGGCTGCCACCGAGAACACCTACGTCAAGTGCAAAGCCCTGCTCCAGGAGATGCGCGCCTATCAGAAGGCCGGAAACTTTGACGAGCCCTTCACTCCGAGCGATCTGAACACTGAGACCAACGGCCTCAAGGTGTCCATCACCTATGCCAAGGACGCTCTTGCCACCGACCCGGTGACCCCTGATCAGCCTGGAACTCCCGA
>MNQC01000091.1:11858-12280 GCA_001915225.1 Collinsella sp. 60_9 | reverse complement strand
TCGTCGGCGCGGCGGGCAAAGACGTCCTTGGCCCATGCGGCGTGGCTGCGGCAAAGGTCGTCGCCCTCGAGCGCGCTGGCAAGATCGTAGCTGGCATCGGCTTTGGCCGCCAGCAGATGCTCACGGACAGCGCCAAGCTCGGGAACCAGGCGCGGCGGCAGAATAGCCAGGCCCATGACCTCAATCAAGCCGATGTTCTCCTTTTTAATATGGTGATACTCGGCATGCGGGTGGAATACGCCCAGCGGATGCTCGTCGGTCGTGATATTGCAGCGAAGCGCCAGGTAGGCTTCGTAGATCTCGCCGCCGGCATTGCCGCGGGAGTCGACGCGGCGGATGACGGGCGTCACGGTGTTGTGCGCCGCGCCGTCGGCAGTGTGCGCGATGACGCCCACGGAGTCATCGGTCCACTCACGCCAGGC
>MNQC01000091.1:0-11819 GCA_001915225.1 Collinsella sp. 60_9 | reverse complement strand
TTTCGGCAGCATCGAGCAGCTGGGCTCGGTCGTGCGAGCGCAGACGCAGCACCGAGAGCGGCCACTGCAGCACAGTGCCGCTGACCTGGTCAAAGCCGGTCACGCTAAACTGCGAGACCTCGGTGGCATGCATCATGGGGAACTCGTGCGCGCCGCCCTGGAAGTGGTCGTGCGACAGAATCGAACCGCCCACGATGGGCAGGTCGGCATTGGAGCCTATAAAGTAGTGCGGGAACAGGTCCACAAAATCGAGCAGGCACGTCAGGCCCTTGCGGTCAACGTGCATAGGGCGATGCTCGGAGCTCATGGCAATGCAGTGCTCGTTAAAGTACGCGTACGGGCTGTATTGGAAGCCCCAGCGCTCGCCGTCGAGCTTAATGGGGATAACGCGCAGATTCTGGCGGGGCCGTCGGCTGCAGCGGAGCGTCCGGGATAGCCTTCGTTTTCGATGCAGAGCTGGCAGGCGGGATACTTCTCGCCCGTGTTTTTGGCGGCGCCGGCCGCGGCAATATCGCGCGGGTCCTTTTCGGGCTTTGACAGGTTGATGGTAATCTCGAGGTCGCCCCAGTTGGTGGGGGTGCTCCATTTGATATTGCGCGCGATGGCGGCGCGGCGCACGTAGCCGGCGTCGCAGCACAGACCGTAGAACCAGTCGGTCGCGGCGCGGGGCTCGTTGACGCCCATGCGGCCGTTGAACTCCTCGTTTACAACCGAAGGCCTCGGCATGAGTGCGCCCATGATGCGCATGGCGATGCGGTCGCGGCCCGACGCCGTGTCCTCGGCAGCGCCGTTGGCAACGGCGGCCTCGGAAAGCA
Source organism: Collinsella sp. 60_9 (assembly GCA_001915225.1). Lineage (GTDB taxonomy): Bacteria > Actinomycetota > Coriobacteriia > Coriobacteriales > Coriobacteriaceae > Collinsella. The sequence goes on along the minus strand of MNQC01000091.1, from coordinate 11,004 downwards.
CAGCAAGCGTGCCCTCTAGGTCGAAGTCGGGGAGTGTATCGGGGTGCAAGAGCGAAATCTTCTCGGTCTTGAGCGCCCAAGCCATGTCGAGTGCGGGGCCCGTGGCGCCGATGCACTCCAAAATGGTGTTGTATGCCCAGATGCGATCGTCCTGGCCGATCATCGATCGGTGGATAGCGTACTCGATCAGGTTCTGCGCGGCCTCGCGCACGTCAGTCATTACAGCCATGCCGCGTAAGCCCCCTTGTCAGAAATTGCGTAGTGGCGGGCAGAGCCCTCGCCCAGCCAGCCGTTCATCTTGGTGATAAAGGTGTCGACCAGGTCGAGCGGCACGAAGGCCTGGATGGTGCCACCAAAGCCGCCACCGTGAATACGAACGGCGCCGCGGCCGTCGAGCACGTGCTCGGCCAGGGCCAGGGCATACATGGCATGGCAGAGCTGGCGCCGGACTCGCGCGTGAGGACCAGGAACTGGTCGATGTCGCCGGCGTTGAGCGCTGTCCAGCGCTTGTCGACCAGGCCGTTCTCGTACCAGTAGTGAACGGCTCGCAGGCACGCGCGGTCACCCAGCTTGGCGCGCAGCTCGGGCAGCTTGGCATCAAAGTCGGCAACGTTGACTTCGCACAGGCGTGCCTTGCCAAACTCGGCGGCAACATCCTGCATCTCGCGCGGAACGGCGGCGTAGTCGTCGGTAGCGGCCACGTGGTCGGCGCCAACCTTAACGAGCACGAGCGCATAGCCGTGATCCTCAAAGTTGAGCTCGAGCTTCTGGGTTTTAGGCTGAGCCTGGTCCTCAAAGTCCATGTAGGCAAGGCCGCCCAGGCACACAGCGGCTTGGTCCATCAGACCGCAGGGCTTGCCGTAGTAGTTGTTCTCGGTGCGCTGGCTCATCTGAGCGAGCGTGACGGGCTCAATGGCGGGCGCCCCCCAGAGCGTCTCCATGGCACGACCGTACGCGGCCTCGACGGCAGCGGAGCTCGAAAGACCGCCGCCCGAGGGGACGGAGCAGGTGAAGGCGAAGTCGAAGCCCTGGGGCTCAACGCCAAGGGCTGCAATCTCATGGGCCATGCCGCGGACGAGGCTTGCGGACGTGCCCTTCTCGGACTCTTGAATATCCAGCGTGTCGAGCGTGATCTCAAAGGTGGGGTAGCCCTCATCGGCAACGCGGACCTTGTTGGTGTCGGTCGCTACGGCGATGCCGTCAACGGCGACATCGAGCGAGCCGGCGATGACGTGGCCGCCCTCGTGGTCGGTGTGGTTGCCACTGATCTCGGAACGGCCGGGCGCGTGCACGTAGAGCACCTGGCGGTCGCCGATGGGGCCAAACTCCTCCTCAAATAGCTTGGTGAGCGTGGCGAGTGTCTTTTCGTCGGGAGTGGTCATGGGAGTCCTTTCCTTGGCGCGCACGGGTGAGTTTTGCGTCGTTATGAGTACGTTAACAACTTGAAGCGGCATGAACCAAGTGTTCACGATATCGCACGTTACGGGCTATGTTAACGTACTCATAACACAACGCTTGTCACTTTTTGAGAATCTGGTAATCGGTAGAAATTCAGCCGTGAACGGTACTGCCGTATGGACTTATAAAGCAGAAGAGATGCAGATAGAAAAAGTAGAGTACGTTAACATGCGTCCGACGATAGCGGGCCTCGGCGCGGGATGTATTTCTGCCCGGGCCGGCATTCACGCTATTCAGATCTCGCAAGGGTGAAGGTGATCCTGTGGCAAGGCGCCCGTCCAACGATACAGGTACGCGTCCGGTTTCCATGGCCGACGTCGCCCGCGCTGCTGGCGTTTCGCAGCAGACGGTTTCGCGCGTCGCCAACGGCTTGCCCAACGTTAACGAGCAGACGCGCCAGCGCGTGCAGGCTGCTATGCAAGAGCTCGGCTTTCGTCCGAGTTATGCCGGTCGCTCGCTGCGCGACGGCCGTTACCATTCGGTAGGCCTATGCATCAACGATGTCACCAAGTTTGGCAACCTCTCAATGATCGACGGCATCGCCAGCGCTGCTCGCGAGCATAATTGCGCCATCACGCTGGTCGAGATGTCCAAGACCGAGGAATTCTCGCTTGCCGAGGCCACGCGTCGTATGGCCGCATTGCCGGTGGACGGCATCATCATCGGCATGAGCCGCATGGCGCCCGATTTTGAGACGTTTGATCCACTGCCGGGCATTGGCACGGTCATCGTTACCATGTATGCGCACCCGCGGGTGACCACGGTCGATTCCGACCATTACGGCTGCTCGCTATTGCTTATGGATCACCTGTTTGAGCTGGGGCACGAGCAGATTCGCTATATTGGCGGCCCGTCATTCTCGGTCGACGAGCAATTTCGTCGTGCCGGTTGGCAGGATGCACTCGAGCGTAAACACATCGAGCCGGCAGAGCCGCTCGAGGGCGACTGGTCTGCCAACAGCGGTTACGAGGCTGGCAGGTACCTGGCCGAGCACGATCGCACCATGACGGCGATTTATGCGGCAAACGACCAAATGGCAAATGGCGCGATTGCAGCGCTGCGCGATAGCGGTCTGCGCGTGCCCGAGGACGTGAGCGTGGTGGGCGTCGATGATTCGCTCGATGATTTTGTGGCACACAACGAGCTCACGACCGTGCGATTCGATCTACATCAGCGCGGACGCGAGGTATTCGAGCATGCGGTTCCCGAGGCGGGTACGGCGGGCAAAACCGTTGCCATCCGTATTTCCGGCCAGCTCATTATTCGACATAGCACGGCGATACCACACTCATAGTTTGCGCAGGTAAACGGCGATTTATCGTATTTCAATAACAATCGGTATGGATGCTGGCAGATAACAGTTGGGATACTGCCGAGTGTTATGATAGACGGGTTCTTTTGTCTATCTAGGAGGCTTTGCCTGATGGAGATCACCAAGGATATCCGCTACATCGGTGTCGACGATCACGACATTGACCTGTTCGAGGGCCAGTACGACGTGTCCGAGAACGGCATGGCATACAACAGCTATGTTATCTTGGGCGATAAAATCGCTGTCGCCGATTCGGTCGACGGCGGTTTTGTTGACGAGTGGCTCGGCAACCTCGAGGCCGTGCTCGATGGCCGTACGCCCGACTACCTGATCGTCCATCACATGGAGCCCGATCACTCCGCCGGCATCGCCGCCTTTATGGAGCGCTATCCCCAGGCACAGATTGTGGCCAGCATGGGCGCCTTCCGCATGATGGTCAACTACTTTGGCACCGACTACCCCGAGCGCAAGATGGTCGTCAAAGAGGGCGATGTGCTCGATCTGGGCGGTCACAGCCTGACCTTTATCGGCGCCCCCAACGTTCACTGGCCCGAGGTACTCTTCTCCTACGAGTCCACCGACAAGGTGCTTTTTAGTGCTGACGGCTTTGGCAAGTTCGGCGCCAACGACATCGAGGATCCGGAAGGGTGGGCCTGCGAGGCTCGCCGTTACTACTTTGGCATCGTCGGTAAGTTCGGCAAATTCGTGCAGGCCGTGCTCAAAAAGGCCGCCGATCTGGATATCCAGATCATCTGTCCGCTCCATGGTCCTGTTCTTACCGAGAATCTGGGCTATTACCTCGACACCTACAACACCTGGTCGAGCTATCAGCCCGAGGACGAGGGCATCACGATCGCCTATGCGAGTGTGTATGGGCACCTGAAAGCTGCCGTTGAGGAGCTCGCATCTGCGCTCGAGGCCCGCGGCCAGAAGGTCTCCGTCTTTGACTTGGCTCGCGATGATATGGCCGAGGCCGTTCGAGATCTTCCCGTTCATGAGCACCTTTATCCACACACTTGCCGAGCATGCCTACCAGAACCGTACCGTGGCGCTTGTCGAGTCCGGTTCCTGGGCGCCTGCAGCGGCCAAGATTATGACCAAGGAGCTCGAGGGCATGAAGGACATCACCCTGACGAAGAACAAAGTGACCGTCCTGGGTTCGCTCAACGACGCCTCGCGCGCTCAGATCGAGGCCCTCGCCGACGAGCTGTCCAAGTAGCGACACGTTCACTTTTGACGCTCAGCCATCACAACCACCACAAAGGGGACAGCACCTTTGTGGTGGTTTTTGTTTAAGCGCCGGCGATGACGAGGGCTGGACGTGCGCTGTCGGTGGCCTCGGCGATTGAGGTGGCGACGGAATGATCGGGGTCACGGTCCATCACGATGGTGTCAACGTCGGCAAGCTCGGCAAAGCGGTACATGCCGCGTCCGTTAACCTTGCTGGCGTCCATGAGGGCGACGCTTTGATGGGCCGCGGTGATCATAGCCGTTTTGGTCTCGGCCATCTGGGGAAAGTCGGTCGTAAAGCCGCAGCTGGGGACAAAGGCGCCGGGGCACATGACGGCCAGATCGGCATGGACCATTTGGAGCGCCTGCATAGTGAGCGGTCCGTACAAATAACGATGGCCTTTGCGCAGCGCCCCGCCCAGCATGACGACATCGACTGAGGGCATGCTCTCGTCGATGTAATCGGCAATGGTAATGTCGGCCGTGATGACGGTGATACCGTCGCGCTGATCGAGGAGCCGGACGAACTCGAGCGCCGTGGTGCCCGAGTCGACGAGCAGCGTGTCGCCGTCATTGACGAGCTCGATGGCGCTTTGCGCGATGGCCTGCTTGGCGGCGACGTTGACATTGATGCGGCGATCCTGCGTGGAGACGGTCAGACGTTTGTGGAGTGATACGGCACCGCCGTGCGTGCGGCGCAGCTTGCCTGCTTCGGCGAGCGCGTCCAGGTCGGCGCGGGCGGTGACGGAGGACACGCCAAAGGTCTGGGCGATTTCTGCTACCTGCACCGAGGCATTATGCTCGAGCATTTCCATAATGGCGGTACGGCGTTCGTCGGCAAAAGCACGGTTGGTGGCTTGGGCCATGCTTGCTCCATTCTCGGCTAAATTTGCAGGAATTGTGTTGACTCTATTTTCGTTCATTTTCTTATTGAGTAAGAAAAGACCTTTCGATTACTTATCTTTTCTATAAAAGAAAGACGCTGAACACTCAAAATTCAATATCGAACATGTCCACTCGGCTCAAATTCCTTCCGTTTGCTTTTCAAAAATGACTGTATTGACCTGCATGGGATCAATATCTCGCACGTGCAAAGCTGCTGAATTTCATACAATGAGCGCAGCAAAACGCAAGGTAAAACGCCTTGCGAACAACTACGCCCGATGTCCAGATGCGGGCGAGGGAGAGGAGCAAACGCTCATGGCACTTGTTACCACCGAAAAGATGCTCAAGGACGCTCAGGCCGGCCACTACGCCGTCGGCGCTTTCAACGTCGAGAACCTCGAGTTTGTTATGGCCGTTCTGGCCGCTGCCGAGGAGACCAAGTCCCCCGTCATCATGCAGACCACCCCGGGCACCATCAAGACCGCTGGTCTGGACTACTTCTACGGCATGGTCAAGGCTGCCGCCGAGCGCGCTTCCGTGCCCGTCGCCCTGCACCTTGATCACGGCGACGGCTATGACCGCTGCATGCAGGCTTTCCGCACTGGCTACACCTCTGTCATGATCGACGGCTCGCACGAGTCCTTCGAGGACAACATCGCCCTGACCAAGTCCGTCGCCGATGCTGGCCGCGCCATGGGCGTGCCCGTCGAGGCCGAGCTCGGCAAGGTTGGCGGCAAGGAGGACGACGGTCCCGCGGTCGAGGGCGAGAGCCCCTACACCGATCCGGCCGAGGCCAAGGAGTTCGTCGAGCGTACCGGCTGCACCTCCCTCGCAATTGGCGTTGGCACCAGCCACGGCGTGTACACGAGCGATCCGCACATCGAGCAGTCCGTGGTCAAGGCCATCCGCGACGCCGTCGACGTGCCGCTGGTTCTGCACGGCACCTCCGGTGTGCCCGATGAGCAGGTCGCCGAGGCCGTGAAGAACGGCATCTGCAAGGTTAACTACGCCACCGAGCTGCGTCAGGCCTACACCAAGGGCTTCATGGCCTACATGGCTAAGAACCCCGCCTGCTTCGATCCCAAGAAGCCGGCCAAGGAGGGCATGCGTGAGATCACCGAGCTGGTTAAGATCCGCATGACCAACCTCAACTCTGTGGGCAAAGCAGAGTAACAGCAAGGGTACTCCGACTCGCTACATATCCCGGGGAGGGACGAGGGTTTAGTTCCCCAATCGTCCTCGGGCATGCAAAAAGCCTCGCTGCGCACTTCGTGCGGCGAGGCTTTTTGCCCCCTGCGGAAAGATTGGGGAACTAAGCCCTCGTCCCTCCCAGGTTGACCTACTCGAGGTCGTCGCCCTTGTGGCGTTGGGGCGGAAAGGGGTGGGGCGTCAGGGCTTCTTTGTTGATGAGGGGTTAGTATGCCCGGGCTTGGTTGGGGAAGGTTTTGTCTAGGGATGCTTGGAGCTTTTCGAACGATGCTCGCAAGTTGCGGCTCTGGTCGGGTGAGCGTTTGGCTTTTGTGGTGGGGGAGTCGAGGAGGCCGTTTCTCTGTGTCGGGGGGAAGGAGAAAAGGTCTGCATGTTTTAGGGATGGCTGCCGTGCTACGGCATTGGAAGAATGCATGCTTATGCGGCCTCCTCGATGTCCACCAAAAGGTTGCGCATGGGGTGTGCTGCTAGGTCCCGTGCGCTGGCAGTATTATGCCGCGGCTGCTGCAAAGAAGCGCTAAAGAAAGGCTTAACCTGGTTTGGTTTTACGATGAAACTGCAGGTCAGAAGTATCGAGTAACACTCTTGAAAGGTTTTGAGCTTATAAGGTTTGTGGTGCGGATGTGGCTCGCCTGTGCGGGGCGTGTGGACGGCTCGTTCCTAGCGCTGCGGCTCTGCGGCGCGCACCTGCTCGATGACCTTTTCCATCGTGGCGTCGATGCGGTCTTTTTTGAGCTCGCATTCCCAGATGGTTATGGGTGTCCAGCCCATTTGGGTAAGCGCGGAGATGGCGGCTCGGTCGCGCTCGACGTTGCGACGGAACTTTGCCTCCCAAAACTCAACGTTGCGCTTGGGCTGGCTTGGATTGCACTTAGGACAGCGGTGCCAAAAGCAGCCGTTGACGAAGATGGCGATCTTGCGCCCGGGAAAGGCAATGTCGGGCTTGCCGGGAACCTTCCATTCCAAGCGATAACCCGTAAGGCCCGCTGCGCGCAGGCGCTGGCGAACGAGCAGCTCGGGCTTGGTGTTGGCGCGCTTGTTGCCCTTCATGGACTTTTTGATGGCGGCGCGACGGCGGACCAGTTCGCGCTCGTCAGCGGAGAGGTCCGAGGTATCGATGCCGTCGAGCAGACCGGGCTTGGGACGCTTTTTGCTGCGGCGCTTAGGTGCGCGCTTGGGTTTGGCGGCGGGGTGTTCGGTCGTGGCGGCCTTGGCATCTTTGGCAGTGCTGTTGGCCTCAAGCCGATCTTCCTTCAGCTCAATCAGGGCATCGATGAGCCCCTTGTCTGCGGGCATCCATTCCACCGTGGCAAGCGAGGTGCGCGGAATCCAGCGGATATCAAGCTGGCGGTCGTGCTTCTGAGGCTTATCGGATTCATCGGCGAGCGAGCAGTAGTAGCACTCCATCGAGAGATGGAAATCGGGGTAGTCGTACTCAACGGTATAGAAATCACGCAGGTTGGTGACTTTGACCTGCAGCTCTTCCATGAGTTCGCGTCGCACGGCGTCTTCGGGTGTCTCGCCGCGCATGAGCTTGCCACCGGGGAACTCCCAAAGTCCCTGCATGTCGCCATAGCCGCGCTGCACGGCAAGCAGCTCATCAGATCCATCCTTGCGAATGATCCCAGCGGCAACATGAACAGTCTTCAACAGGAGTCCTCTCTCAATATCAACACGTGGCAGGTCGGCTACCTGTACCTTACACAACGGTAAGGCAAGCGTAAGCCATATCGATGGTAGCCGACTCGTCTTCTTGCGACTATAGATGCCGTAGACTAATCGCAAGAAAGGACTCGGTATGCAAACCACGCACATGGCGACCCCGGTACTGGAGGTCGCGCATCTCGAAAAAGTATATGGAGCGCTGGGCAACGTGACCCGCGCGCTCAACGACGTCAGCTTTACCGTCAACCGCGGCGAATTTGTTGGCATCATGGGCGCTTCGGGCTCGGGTAAGTCGACGTTGCTCAACTGTGTGTCGACCATCGATAGCGCCACAAGTGGCACGATCCGCATCAACGGGCAGGACGTAACACACATGAAGCAGGCCAAGCTTTCGCAGTTCCGCCGAGAGGAGCTCGGCTTTATCTTCCAGGACTCCAACCTGCTCGATACGCTCACGGCACGCGAGAACATCGCCCTGCCGCTCACCATCGCCCGTACAAACTCGGCAGAGATCTCGACCCGCGTGCAGGATGTGGCCGCGCGCCTGTCCATCAGTCAGGTGCTCGACAAGTATCCCTACCAGATGTCCGGCGGTCAGCAGCAGCGCGTTGCCGCAGCTCGCGCGCTCGTCACCGACCCCACCATGATCATGGCCGACGAGCCCACCGGCGCCCTCGATTCCAAGAGCGCTCGCCTGCTGCTCGAGAGCCTGGAGGCCCTTAACCGCCGCCTACGCGCCACCGTGCTCATGGTCACGCACGACAGCTTTGCCGCCAGCTACACGAGCCGTGTGCTGTTTATTCGCGACGGCAAGATCTTCACCGAGCTGCGCCGCGGCGACATCGACCGCCGAGAGTTCTTCGACCGCATTATGGAGGTCGTTGCCATGATGGGCGGTGAGGGCTCCGATGCTCTGTAAACTCGCTTGGGGCAACGTCCGCCGCGCCGGCCGCGACTACCTCGTCTACCTTTTGACGCTCACCTTGGGCGTTACGGTCTTCTATGCCTTTAACACCATCTCGATGCAGGTCGACATCGCCGGCATCGATGAAAAGGGCTTGGCGCAGGTTATGGGCAGCATGCTCGGCAACCTGACGTACTTTTTGGCCGGTGTCATGGCCTTTTTAATGGTGTATGCCAATAACTTCATCATGAAACGCCGCAAAAAGGAGTTTGGCCTGTACCAGGTGCTCGGCATGGGGCGCGGGCGCGTCGCCACGATCATGGCGCTCGAGACGGTGATTGTCTCGCTCGGCGCCTTTGTCGCCGGCATTGTGCTGGGTGTGGGACTCTCCCAGCTCATGACGTTCTTTACGGCCTCGCTCTTTAAGACACAGATCGCCAATTTCCACTTCTTTTTCTCGGTGCATGCGTTCAGCCTGACCCTTGCCTGCATGCTCGTAATGTTTGTGCTCACGCTACTGCTGAACCTTCGCGCCGTGCGTCGTACCAAACTCATCGAGCTTATGGGTGCCGAGCGTCGCAACGAGAGCATCAAGGCACGCAACCCCTGGATCGCGATTGCCATCTTTGCCGTGGGCGTGGTGCTTGTGGGCGTGGCCTATTACCGTCTGCTACGTGATGGGTTCCCGCTAACCGCGACGGACAGCAAGCTGCAAGAGGCCATGAACCAGTTTGGTATTACGACCGCTATGGTTACCGTGGGCACCTTTGCCCTGTTCTGGGGACTCTCGGGCATGCTCATCAAGCTGCTGCAGAGCCTGCGTCAACATGTTTACCGTGCGCCAGCTTGCGGCCAAGGTCAACACGGTGTGCTTTTCGATGGGCGTCATCGCGATGCTCCTGTTTTTGGCCATCACCTCGGTGACGTGCGGTATGTCGATTGCCAACGTGATGAACGAGAATCTGGAGCGCTATAATCCGGCCGACATGTCGCAGACGTATGTCTATTACACGCCCGATACGCTCGACTTCTACAAAGAGTCTTTCAATCCGTCTGAGGCCGATCGAATGGTGCTGGCCGATAGTACGGTCGATTTGTACTCCGCATGGCACGGCGATCGTATCGATCACGATAACGTTGCAGACGGTATTAAGGGCAAGTCGGCGGACAACAACGACGAGACCGGCAAGAAGGTCAATATCGCCGATGTTGCCGGTGAGCATGTGCAGATCGATTCGTATCTGAGTTACCCGCTTGGCGGCTCGGATCCTTCGGTGACTCCAAGTGAGATGTGCAAGACCATGGGCGAAAAGCTTCCCAAGGCGTTCGGGGGTAGCAATGCCGATGCGATGGGTCTTTTTGTGCCGCCGGCGAGCCAGTACAACAAACTGCGCCAGATGATGGGCGAGGAGCCGGTGCACATCGGTCGCGACCAGTATCTGCTCACGTGTGATATGGGCGGCGAGCTGGTCGACCTGTACACCAAGTATATGGCTGGCGGCCATGCCCTTACCTTGGGCGGGCATACGCTCAAGCCCGCAGCCGATAAGTCGGACGAAGATACGGCGGCCATCGCCAACTCGGCGATGGGTAGTAATCCGGGCACCGTCGTCGTTGCCGACGAGCTGTTGTCCCAACTTAATCTGCAGCCGTATTCCAGTAGCCTGCTCGTTAACTACAAACAGGGGATGGATACAACCGAGGCAGACGAGAGCATTAAATACACTGTGCTCGACAATCTGCTCGTTGACGGCAAGGAGTCGGGGTCGTGGGGAACCTTCATCACACGCTCCGAGATGTACACGCAAGCAGCGCAAATGAACGGTCTTATTAGCTACCTAGCCATCTACATCGGCTTTGTATTGGTCGTTGCATGCGCGGCGATTCTGTCGATCCAGCAACTCTCCAACGTGGCCGACGGCAGCCGCAGCTATCGTGTGCTGGCACAGATCGGCTGCGACGACCGCCAGATTCGCCATTCGGTGATGGCGCAGCAAGCGGTATTCTTCCTGTTCCCGCTGGCAGTGGGCTTGGCGCACTCCTTTGTGGCACTTAAGGTGATCATCGAGCTGGTGAGCATATTCGGAAATATGAGCATCGGCGGCACCGTGGGCCTCACCTGTGCAATCTTCCTGGCAGCATACGGTGGCTACTTCCTGGTGACCTACCTCATGAGCACCGGCATGGTGCGAGCCGCCATCGCCACCCGTTACAGCGAATAGCCGACTCAAAGCAAAACAATCGCAGGTTGAGCACACGTCAGACACTATGACCCAATCCAGGGGCACGGAAACGACAGGAGCCCCCGCTCGTGACCGCGGGTCGGGGCTGCGACAATGTT
>MNQC01000090.1:0-10713 GCA_001915225.1 Collinsella sp. 60_9 | reverse complement strand
GGGCCAAGGTGCAAGCCGGCCATAGCAAAAACGCACAGGTAACCGCAGATGGAGACCATCGTGGTCGCCGTCTTGGACTTGCCGAGCTTATCGGCCGCAACGACCACACCGGCCGCACTCGCGACCATGCGAAGGGCGCTCACCAGAAGCTCACGGAACAGGATAATGAACACGGACCACACGGTCACCGCGCCAAAATCCAAGAACAGCAGCAGGGCCGAGAACACGAGCAGCTTATCGGCGATGGGGTCCAAGAATTTACCGAAGTCGGTGATCTCGTTGCGCGAACGCGCCAGATAACCGTCGACCTTATCGGTGCACGACAGGATCACATACAGAATGAAGGCAGCGGCGGCGAGCGGGCCGTCGAAGGTGCTCCAATCCGTACCGGCAACACTCGTGTGAGAAAGCGCCGACACGATCATGAACACCGGGATAAAGACGATGCGAACGCACGTCACGATGTTGGCGGGCGTCCAAACACTCGTCAGTTCCTTATTGCTCTCGTTTGCCACGACGCTCTCCTACTCCACAACATGGCCGATAAGCTCATAGCAGAAGCTATCGGTAAACTCGACAGTCAGAATATCGCCCACGGACGCCTCGCTGGCGTCCAAGTGCACAGCGCCATCGGAATCGGGCGCCTGGAACCAGGCATGGCCGATCAGCTCGGCGCCGTCCTCGGTCTCTTCGATACCGTCGACGATCACCTGGGCGTGCTCGCCCACATGGGCGGCGGTGGCGGCAAAACCGAGCGACTCGGCCAGATCCATGGCCTCCTGGGCGCGCTCGAGCTTGACCTCTTCGTCGACCTGACCCTCCATCTTGGCGGCCAAGCTGCCCTCCTCCTGCGAGTAGGCAAAGACGCTGGTGTAGTCAAAACCGACGGTGTCCATAAAGTCGATAAGGTCACGGAACTCGTCGTCGGTCTCGGTCGGGAAGCCGACCATGGCCGTGGAACGAATCACGATGCCGGGGATGCGCTCACGCAGATCGCGGAACAGATCCTCGAGCTCCTGACGCGAACCGGAGCGACGCATGGCCTTAAGGATGCGAGCATCGCAGTGCTGCACGGGGATATCGATATAGGGCAGCACCTCGGGCGTATCACGAATGGTCTCAATGAGCTCGTCAGTCATGCCCTCGGGCTGCAGATAGAGCACGCGGACCCAGACGTTGTGCGGGCGCACGGCCTCGGCGACGGCACGCAGCAGCTGCGCCAGATTGCGCGGCGAGCCCTCGGCGACATCCTCGTCAGTAAAGTCGGTGCCCCAAATACCCGTGTCCTGGCCGATCAGCACGATCTCGCGCACACCGCCGGCAACCAGGTCGCGTACCTCGGAGATAATGCTCTCGGCATTGCGCGAATGATAGCGACCGCGAATATAGGGGATCATGCAGAAGCTGCAGAAGCGGTTGCAGCCATCGGAAATCTTGACGTAAGCAACGGCGCCCTCGACGGTACGCTTGACCTGAGGGATATAGGCCGCGATCTCACGCTCGACACCCAGCACGCCATCGATGACCGCCACGATGCCGTCCTCCTCGTCGGCCTTCACAAAGGCAGCGACCTCGGGCAGCTCGTCAGGCAGGTCGTCGCCATAGCGCGACGGCACGCAGCCGCACATAACGATGGGGCAAGAACGAACGCCGTCCTGAACCTCGTTGGCGAGCTCGAGCGTGGTCTCGATGCTCTCGGACGTTGCGGAGGCGAGAAACGAGCATGTATTGACGATGGCGATATCGGCATCCTGCGGGTCGAATGCCTCTTCGTAGCCCGCGGCGGTCAAAAGAGAACGCATGCGGTCGGTGTCAACCTCGTTCTTAGCGCACCCGAGGGTGATGTAGAGCACGGAGCCCAACGGTGTATCCATGTTGGAGAGCGGTCCTTTCGAATGATATTAGCGGTAGTTGGTGAACTGTAGCGGCTGGCCGTAGTCCTGGTCGCGCAAGAACTGGATCACGGTCTGCAACGCGTCCTTCGAAGCAGAGGAAACACGCAGCTTGTCGGCCTCGATGGTCACCTTGACCTTAAGCTTTTGGTCCTTGATGTCCTTATTGATCTTCTTGGCGGTCGCCTGGTCGATACCCTCGACGACATGGCCGAGCACGCGCACGGTGCCGCCCGACGCCGCCTGTGGAGCATCCCACGAGACAGCCTTGAGGTCGATGCCGCGCTTGATGAGCTTGGAGCTCAGCACGTCGATAATCTGCTTGGAGACAAAGTCGGCCGGGGCGTTGATCGTAAAGAGCTTGTCGCCCTTCGAAAGCTCGATCGTGGCGCCGGAATCCTTAAGGTCATAGCGCTGGGAAATCTCGCGCGTGGTCTGCTGGAAGGCGTTGTCGACCTCTTGCATGTTGACCTCGGACACGACGTCGAAGCTGGAATCTTTAGCCATGATGTTTCCTTTCGCGTACGAGCGGCTTAGTAGCTATCGTACGAATAGTCGGTAGAATCGGTGGGCGTCTGACCGTCAGTTGCGGTATCGGCGCCATCCGCGGACTGGGCATCGGTGCGGTCGGTGGTATCGGTACCATCGGTGGTGTCGGTGCCATCAGAACTTTCACCATTCTCGGAATCAGTCGTCTCCTTCTTAGGAACGGTGATCGTCACACGAGCCACGCCCGAGGTCTTGGTATCGTAACGGACCTTTTCACCGTTCTTGGTAACGGTAACATCGGAAGGCTTGGACGTGGTGATCTCGATCGAGGACTCGGGCGTGTACTCCTGCTCAAAGGGGCCAGTCGCTTGGGCGCCATAGACCGACTTGCCGTCGACCTTGACCTCAATCCACGCGGTCTTTCCCTTGGCAACGGAGACTTTGACCTTCGTGACCTCGTTCTCTTCCTTCTTGGCCGTCGTCTTGGTAGCGTCCGAATCAGTCGACTCATCCGTCGCCTCATCGGTATCTTCGTCCTCGTCGACCGTTTCGGTCTTCTTAGAAGACTTCTTGGTCGTCGTCTTGGTGGCAACGGACGTCTCGGGCGTCGACTCGGGCGCCGAGGAGCCGCAGCCACGCAGGAGCACCACGATGAGCACAATCAGCAGCAACGCCACGGCACCGATGCCGGCGTAAACGATACGCGGATCGAGCCCATTGTTTTGAGGAGTACGGGATCCGCCGCGTCCACGACTGGAACTACTGCGGCCGCCTCCCTGAGGCATACGACCGCGATTGCCATCAGAACGGCCGCGATAGCCACCCTGGCCCTGAAGGCTGCGCTGACCCGAGCGGGGCGCAAGTTCACCGCGGCCTTGATAGCCACGCTGGCCCGAACGCGGAGCCAAGGAGCGCTGGCCATACGGCTGTGATTGAGAGCGAAGACGCGGCGTCACCTGTGTGGTATCGGCATCCGCATAGCCACCGCGAGAGTGTCCCGTAGAGGCACCACGGTAACCGCGATCGGAATAACCGCCGTCGCCGTAGCCGGCACGAGGGTCACGCGCCACGCCGCGAGCAGCGGGAAGCGCACGGTCCTCGGGCATCGGCGTACTGCGGAACCGGTCACGCTGTGAGCGAATCTCCTCGCCCGAACCCGTCTCGGTAATATAACCGGCCTGCTGAGGACGCTGTCCATAGCGGGTCGAACGACCGCCCTGAACCATCAGGAAGCGCCCGTTATCGACCGAGGAACGCGAATTGACGTAGCCGGCGGCGTCCTGAAAACGACCGCCCTGCTGCGACGTCTCGCGTTCGTATGCCATCAGGTCGTCAAAGTAGGCATTGACGACCTCGCGCGGATTGAGGCCCAAAAAGCGAGCATAGCTCGAAATCATGCCCTGCGCATAGCCACGCGGCGGCATCGAAGCAAAGTTACCGGTCTCGAAAAACTCGATGATCTGCGGCCTGATTTTGATGCTGTTGGCGACCTGCTGAATGGAAAGGCGCATTCGGCGACGCTGCTCGAGCAGCATGTCACCAAAGCGTGCAGCCATCAGAATCCTCCAAACTCACGATCTTCACGTGCCATCTCGGCGTCGACAGATTCCAGCGCGGCAAGCCCCTCCTCGTCCAACAGGACCTCGCGCGGCTTGGAACCGTCGGGCGGGCCGACGACACCCTTTTCTTCCAGCATGTCCATAATACGCCCGGCACGCGCATAGCCAACCTTCAGACGACGTTGCAGGCCAGATGTGGAGCCAAGCTGCGATTCCACCACAATATGGGCGGCTTCCCAAATGAGCGGATCATCGTCTTGCGGCTCGGCGACTCCGGTGCGGACAATGCCGCCGCCACCCGCCATGGACATAGAAGCGGGCGCCACGGCAGACAGGATCTCCTCGTGGTAGTCGGGCTCGCTCTGCGACTTAACGAACTCGACAATCTCGTTGATTTCGTCGTCCGAGACAAAGCAGCCCTGGATACGGCGAGGCTTGCCCCAGTCGACCTTGGAAAACAGCATGTCGCCCAAACCGGTGAGCTTTTCGGCACCCATCTGGTCAATGATGACGCGCGAGTCAATGCCCGTGGCGACGTTAAAGGCGATGCGGTTGGTGATGTTGGCCTTAATGAGGCCCGTCACCACGTTGGAGCTGGGGCGCTGCGTGGCCACGATAAGATGAATACCGGCGGCACGGCCCAGCTGGGCGATACGAACGATCGAGGCCTCGACATCCTTACCGGCGACCATCATCAGGTCCGAGAGCTCGTCGATGATGATGACCAGGTAGGGCATCTTTTGCGGCGGATTGTCGTAATGCTCAAACTCGCCGGCGGCCTGCTTTTCGTTGTAGGTCGAAATCTTACGCACGTTAAGGCGTTCGAAAACCTTCAGGCGACGCTCCATCTCGGACACGGCCCATTGCAGAGCGCTCGCGGCCTGTTTGGGCTCGGTCACTACAGGCACGTAAAGATGCGGCAGACCGTTATAGCCCGCAAGCTCGACGCGCTTGGGGTCGACCATGATCAGGCGAACGTCCTCGGGAAGGGCGCGCATGAGCAAGGTCGTGATGATGGAGTTGATCATGACCGACTTACCGGAACCCGTGGTACCGGCGATCAGCAGGTGGGGCATCTTGGCAAGGTCGGCGACGACCGGCGTACCCTCGGCATCTCGACCGATGGCGAGCTCGAGCGGACCGCCCTTCACATAGGGAAGCACGTCGCCCAGGTTGACGTTCTGGCGCTTGCGATTGGGGATCTCGATACCCACAAGCGAGGTGCCGGGGATCGGGGCAAAGATACGCACCGACTGGGCAGCAAGCGATAGCGCAATATCGTCCTCGAGGCTCGAAATCTTGCTCACGCGCTCGCCCTCGCCAGGTTGCAGCTTAAAGGTCGTCACCGTGGGGCCGGCGATCCAGCCGACCACGCGGGCACTGCGGCCAAACTCAAGCAGCGTGGACTGCAGTGACTCGGCAGTCTGCTCAAGCTCTTTGTCCGAGGACGCGGCGGAAGCCGACTGCGGGTTGGCATGCAGGATTTCGAGCGGCGGAAGTTTGAGACCGTCCTCTTCTTCGCCCTCGTTATCTGCGGCGCCGCCGTCCGCTCCCCCATCACTAGCCGCAGCCGATTCGACAGCACTCAAGGCAGGCGCATCGACAACCTTGGGATGCTTCAAGAAGTCGGGAATCTGAGGTGCTGCCGAGACGGGATTCACGGCAAACGGCGGCTCGGACTCATCGATCTTATCGGGGTCGTCTTCCATCGAAAGCTGGCCGGTTACCTGGTCGCGCTTGGCATGGCGACGCGGCAGCAAAGTTGTCTTTGCGGTCTCAATCGGAGCCTCGTCGTCCTCGTCATCGCGCGGTAGCAGCGTCGTCTTAGCGCGCTCGGCCTCCACGGCATCGGACACGTCGACAAACGGATCTTCGTCCACGTCCTCATCGTCCAGAATCGGATCGACTTCGCTACCCATAACCGTAGTCACAGCCGCATCGGAACTCTTTTGGCGCAGAATGCTCAGGTGCGGACGGGCAACACCGGGCACCGACAGGGCCTCATCGTCACCCCACGGGCTCGCGTTGACGTCGGCACGACGGCGCTCGGCAAAATCTGCCGCACGATCGCGGGCAGAGCGCAGCACACCGCCCACCGAAAAGCCAATGATGACAAAACCAACGACGGCCAAACCCAACAGGACCACCATCGCGATAGGCTTACCCAGGGCATTCTGCAGCGCACTCGCAATAAACGCACCAATGTAGCCACCTGCGGCGGACAGGTTTTGCGGCGTGAACATAAGGTCGCACGAGTCGCTCGTACCCGGCACCATCAGCGACAGAATCGAGACGACGGCGATAAAGACCACGGCGCCGCCCGCAACAGAGCGCGCGTTGAGCGGCGAGTCCTCGCCTAAAAAGAGCGTGGCGGCAAACAGCAAAATGACGATCGGCAGCACGTAGGCGCCCAGACCAAAGCCCAAGTGGTAGAAGCCGGCAACCGCAGCCGTAACGGGCGCAGTCGCCGGCGAAATCACGGCAATAAAGGACGCAATCGCCAAAACGGCAATGACCACGCCGGCGATATCGCGGTTGGCCGAGGGCTCGACCAAGGGCTCAAAATCATCGAACTCGGACTCGTGGCCCTTATTGGCACGCAGATGGGAACCGGCACCCTTAGCAGATGCCGGTTGGTTGTTGGCCTTATTGCCTTTGGCGTTTTGTGCAGATCCGCGCGCCAAACTAAACCTCCATGACGACCGGGATGATCATCGGACGAGTGCGCGTACGGCTCCAGATAAAGTTGGAGAGCGAATCGCGCACGGCCTTGCGAATGGCATCGGAGCCGCTGCTCGTAAAGCTAAACTTGCCCTTCTCGATCGTCTTCATAATGGACGCGGAGGCATCCTCGGAGAACTGGTCGTCGATGGCAAACGAGACGCCGCGGCCCGAGAACTCGATGGCCTCGATCTTCTTGTGCTTGAGCGAGACGATAGCAACGGCCGTGACCATGCCGTCGTTGGCGAGCTTCTGGCGATCGCGCAGGACAATGGGGTCGGTATCGCCGATACGCAGGCCGTCGACGTAGACGACGCCGGACTCGACGGGCGTACCGCGTTTGACGATACCGCCGCGCATCTCGAGCGTGTCGCCGTTATCGAGGATAAAGATATGATCGTCCTTGATGCCCATCTTGCGAGCCAGCTGGGCATGGGCGCGCAGATGCACGGCTTCACCATGAACCGGCATAAAGTACGTGGGCTTGGCCATGGCCATCAGGAGCTTGAGCTCCTCCTGGCTACCGTGGCCCGAGACGTGGACAAGAGCGCGGTTCTTATCCCACACGTCGCAACCGAGCTTGGCCAGGCTGTTGACGACCTGCTGGACGGCCTTCTCGTTGCCGGGAACAGGAGTTGCCGAGAGGATGACGGTATCGCCCTCGTGGATGGAGAGCGTCTTGTGCTCTCCGTTGGCCATGCGGGACAGGGCCGACAGCGGCTCGCCCTGCGAACCGGTGCACATGACGACGATCTTGTCGTCGGGCAGGTTATCGATATCGAAGGCATCGATGATATCGGCATCGTCGATGTTGAGGTAGCCCAGCTCGCGCGCGACGCGGGTGTTGGTGAGCATGGAGCGACCGGTCACAACGACCTTACGGCCGCACTTGCGGGCGGCATCGCAGATCTGCTGCAGGCGATGGATATGGCTCGAGAACGACGCGACGAACACGCGACCCGGCGCGTTCTTGATAGCGTGCAGCAAGTTGGGACCAACCTCGGCCTCGGACTTGGTAAAGCCGGGAACCGTGGCGTTGGTGGAGTCGGACAGCAGCAGGTCGATACCCTGCTTGGCAAAGCGGCTGATAGCGGCATAGTCGGGCGTAACGCCGTCGATGGGCGTCTGGTCGAGCTTAAAGTCGCCGGTGTGCATAACGGTGCCCTGGTTGGTGCGGATGAACACGCCCAGAGCGCCGGGGATGGAGTGCGTCATCGAGAAGAAGTCGAGCGAGATGCCACCGAGATTGACATGGCTTCCGCCCTTGACCTCGCGGAACTTGGGCGCGCGGATTCGGAACTCAGAGAGCTTGCCCTCGATAAAGCCAAGCGTCAGCTTGCTCGAGAAGATGGGCACCTTGTTGTTGAGGTCCTGCAGCAGATACGGAAGCGAACCGGTGTGGTCCTCGTGGCCGTGGGTGACGACGATACCGCGGAGCTTCTCCTCGTTTTCAAGAACGTAGGTGTAGTCAGGAAGCACCAGGTCGATACCGGGCTGGGAGTCGTCGGGGAACATGAGGCCAGCGTCGACGAGCACCATGTCGTCGCCGCACTCGAAGACCGTCATGTTCTTGCCGATGCCGTCAAGGCCGCCGAGCGGAATGATCTTCAAGGGAGATGATTTTTTAGCTGCCATAGGTTAGTGTGGTTTCCTTTCTTCGAAACGGGTCTGGAACAACCGACGGGGCGCTTCTGGCAAACCGACCGCCGGGAACGTACAAACATGCATCACAGAGTCGATGCAATAACCACAGTATGATACCCATTTGCACAACAACAGACCACCCATGCATCAAAGCCCCATCTGAACCTGTGTATCCCGCCGGTCAGGGCTCAGCGGCCCCGGCACGGGCTAAGTTTCCCGCTCTACAGTCCTGCTCACGACGGAGGCCACATTAAGTGGCCTCCTGTTCGTGCGGAACTCGCGATAAACTTAGCCCGTGCCGGGGCCGCTGAGCCCTGACCTGCCAATATGAGATAGGTTTATTTTGGTAGGTTTTATCAGGGGAAATACTGCTGTGTCTATCTACTGATCTGAAATCTGACTACTGAATAGACTGTCTAACTAAATAGCGAGCGGCACTAACCAGCCCTTTTGCTTGCGCCCGGGAGGGCCGCATATGAAGTTTATCGCGAGTTCCGCACGCAAAGGAAAGCACTTAATGTGCTTTCCGTCTTGCGCAGGACTGTAGAGCAGGAAACTTCATATGCGGCCCTCCCGGGCGCAAGCAAAAGGGCGACCCCTGTCCGGAGTCGCCCTTGTTGAGCTGCTTATGTTTAGCTGTTACTCGGCGTCGTGGTGACGACGGGGCTTGCGGCCTCCGTTGTCGCCGGGACGGCGCGGACGGTCGCTGCGCTCGGAGCGCTCGCGACGCGGACGCTCACGGCGCTGGAAGTGCTCGCCGTCGCCCTCAGAGGCACCCTCGGCACGAGCAGGGGCCTCGGGCTTGTCAAGACGATCGAGCGAGATCTTGCCGCGATCGTCGACCTCGATGACGACGACCTTGACCTCGTCGCCCACGTTGAGGACGTCCTCGACCTTCTCCACGCGGCCCTTGGCGACGCGGGAGATGTGCAGCAGGCCGTCCTTACCGGGCAGCAGGTTGACGAAGGCGCCAAAGGGCTGGATGGAGACCACGCGACCGGTGTACTCCTCGCCCGGCTCGGGAACCTTGATGATGAGCTTGATGCGCTCGACGGCCTGGTCCACGGACTCGCCGGTGCCGCCGACAAAGACGGTACCATCCTCCTGGATGTCGACCGAGGCGCCGGTCTCGTCCTGGATGCCGCGGATAACCTTACCGCCGGAACCGATGACGTCGCGGATCTTGTCGGTCGGAACCTGGATGGAGACGATACGCGGGGCGGTGCTGCGCGTGGTGTGGCGCGGCTCGGGAATCACATCGAGCATCTTCTGCAGGATGAAGGCGCGACCCTCCTTGGCCTGCTGCAGGGCGCGGGCCAGGATGTCGAAGGTGAGGCCGGTGGCCTTGTTGTCCATCTGCAGGGCGGTGATGCCCTCGGTGGTGCCGGTGACCTTAAAGTCCATGTCGCCCAGGAAGTCCTCGAGACCCTGGATGTCGGACAGGACCACGGTCTTGCCCTCCTCCTGGATCAGGCCCATGGCGATACCGGAGACCGGGCGCTTAATGGGCACGCCGCCGTCCATAAGGGCGAGCGTTGAGCCGCAGGTCGAAGCCATCGAAGAGGAGCCGTTGGACTCCATGACCTCGGAGACGACGCGGATGGCGTAGGGGAACTCGTTTTCGTCGGGAAGCACCGGAAGCAGAGCGCGCTCGGCCAGATTGCCATGGCCGATCTCGCGGCGCTTGGGGCTGCCCATGCGGCCGGTCTCGCCGGTGCAGAAAGGCGGGAAGTTGTAGTGGTGCATGTAGCGCTTGCCCTCGGTGGGCTCGATGGTATCCAGACGCTGGCCCTCGTTGAGCATACCGAGCGACAGGACGGAAAGCACCTGGGTCTGGCCACGCTGGAACAGACCAGAGCCGTGAACGAGCGGCAGGTAGTTGTCCTTCACCATGATGGGACGGATCTCGTCGGCGGCACGGGCGTCGACGCGCTCGCCGGTCTCGACGACCATGGTGCGCATGGCCTTCTTCTCGAGCTTCTTGAGCGCCACGGGGATCTCGCGCTCCCAAGCGGCCTGCTCCTCCTCGGTGAACTCGGCGCGGATGGAGCCTCGACCTTACCGATACGGGAGAGCTTGTCGGCATCGCGAAGGGCGGCTGCCATCTCGTCGTAGTGGGCGAAGATGCGCTCCTGGACCTCCTCGACGGGCTGATCGAGCGGGTACTCCTTCTTGACGATGGGGCCGTTGACCTGCTCCCACTCGGCGACGAACTCGTCCTGAGCCTGACAGAAAGCAGCAAGGGCCTCCTGGCCAAACTTCATGGCGGCGAGCATGTCGTCCTCGGAGATCTCCTCTGCGCCGGCCTCAACCATCGAGATGAAGTCGGCGGATCCACCCAGCTCCAGGTCCAGATCGGAGTTCTCGCGCTCCTCGTAGGTGGGGTTGACGATAAACTCGCCGGTCTC
>MNQC01000089.1:0-8647 GCA_001915225.1 Collinsella sp. 60_9 | reverse complement strand
GCAGGTAAGATTGAAGGGCCTGACCCCGGAGGAGTACCGGAATCAGGCCCTTGCGGCCTAGTCGCTATTTAGGGCGTCCAAGATTTGGGGCGCAGTTCACAACGTTCTGGCGGGCTATTTGCGTTGAGGGCAGATTGGCAGCTTAATTATGGCTATTCATCTTTAAGCCCAAAAAGGCTATTGGCTTCATCGTCGGATATATATTCCAGTACATCGCCTGGTTGGCAGTCGAGTGCACGGCATATCGCGTCAAGAGTTGAAAAACGTATGGCAGAGAGATGCCCACACGTTCCGCAAGCTCTTTGGATGAGATCTTGCGTTCGGCGAGCATGCGGTCAAGCCGCAGAATAATCATGGATTCCCCCTAGAGCAACTCGTCATCTTGTTTTTGCAGGATATACCCGTAGCGGAAGATGCTGGCAATCAGGCAAATAATCAGGCCTGCAAAGAGCATAGAGGGCTCGAATAACTGGCCGACGAACGCATCCGTAAAGCTGCCACCAAATCCTGAGAGTATCATTCCCGTGATTACGGCACCAAGAAGCCTCACGGCAACGCCGCCGATAAGGAATAAATGTCCTACTCGACGAAGTGTGTGGTTACATTCAAGGTCAAAGGGCCTGCCTTCCTTTTCAATGTTGAAGAAAAGCCTGCGCACGCTTAGCGCGATGGTAAGCGCAAGGCATGTCATCAAGAGGCTCCCTATGGCAGTGTGACCATCGTGTGCGACGAGCATAAGTGGGGCCTGCGCATCGGTACCGACGATAGCAAGGCATGGCCCTTCGCCGCCTTGAAGTTCTACGGATTGGAGACACGACCCTTGGGAGAGGCTAGGCAATACGAGTAGAAGGTCAATCGCAATGACTGCGAGAAGTCCCAGAGCGAGCGCGGTGGTAATGCAGATCGTGGCCCATTTGCAGATGCGAGCGAGCTTCCTCAGTTTGGCTATCGTCTGTTCGCGGCTGATGGTTTCATTCGATATAGATGCGCTTCGATGGACCATAACCCCTCCAATCGGCGTTTTGTATGATACTTGTATCATATCAGAATTAACGATAAACGATAAATAATTACGGATAATGAGTAAGTAATGATTGAAAACGATTAGCGTGAGCTATTAGCTCATTTTGGATGCTGGAGTTTGGCGCGCGGGGGATGAGGACAAATGCCAAAACTTCCCGTGATCGTTCCCGTGATTGCGCAAGCGCTCCATTGTGTTCCCCTAATTCATATGGGAAAACAGCTGCAAACGATTACAAGTAACCGGTGAACGGTCGAAAACTACCGTTCACCGATAATCTCAAAACTGGTTCTAACTGGTATTAAGTCAAAAAGACCAATTCACATATCTTCACAATGACCTGCATTTTTTCTACACGCTATTTTTAGCCGCCCTGCGTTGTTAAGACACCGGGAAAGATCCGTTCTTTTGCCAAAGCGTTTCGAAACGGTTTCAAAACCGCAGGTAGAAGAATTAACGAGCGGTAAACGGTCGATTTATCACCGTGAGCGGTGCAAAAACGTTTTACCGTATGAATCAACGAAAGCGACCTCTTCTGGGGTGATATAGTGACAACAACACGTCACGTGGTTACTACCAGTTTAGAAACCACTGGTCTTCAAAGAACGCTTTCTAAGAAGCTTTAAGGGCGAGCGCCCGCTGGCTTCCGAAAATCATCGGACTCAGATCGTACACACCTTCGGAAGGGAAATTTGAATGGTTGGCTTTATTCTTACCGGTCATGGACAGTTCGCACCCGGCCTTGCAAGCGCTATCGCTATGGTTGCCGGCGACCAGCCTGCTTTTACCGTCGTTCCTTTTGAGGGCGACCAGGCCGCATCCTACGGTGAGGATCTCCGCGCCGCTATTACCGCCATGCGCGAGGAGTGCGATGGCGTGCTCGTCTTTACCGACCTGCTTGGCGGCACCCCGTTCAACCAGTCGATGATGATTGCCCAGGATGTCGACAACGTCGAGGTTCTGACTGGCACCAACCTTCCCATGGTTATTGAGCTTCTGTTCCTCCGCGGCAATGCCACGCTCGCCGAGCTTGGCGAGCAGGCCGTGACCGTTGGCCAGACGGGCATCACCGCCCAGACGGTCGCATCCGTTGCCGGCTCCGAGGAAGAGGATATCTTCGGCGACGAGGACGGCATCTAATGGCCGATTTCGGAGCCAACGTCCTGAGCTCCTCGGTCGCCCTTTTAGGCCTGCTTGTCATCATGGGCTTGATTTACACCATCTGGTCGCAAATCAACATGAAGAAGAAGCAGAAGTACTTCAAGGAGCTGCACACCGAGCTCAAGCCGGGTCAGGAGGTTCTTTTCGCCGGCGGTATCTACGGAACCGTCAAAGGCATCGAAGGCGAGAAGGTCCAGATCAAAGTCCGATCCGGAGCCGTCGTAGATGTTTCGCGTTACGCGATTCAGGAGATCAAGTAACTGTCGTCAGCAAATATCGAAAGGAAGCTGATCAACATGGCAGAACCCAACATTCTTCTTACCCGCATCGATAACCGACTGGTTCATGGTCAGGTTGCCACCCAGTGGAACTCCACTCTGGGCTCCAACCTCATCCTCGTCGCCAATGACGACGTGGCGACCAACACCATGCGCCAGAACCTCATGAAGATGGCCGCTCCCACCGGCGTCGCTACGCGTTTCTTCTCCCTGCAGAAGACCATCGACGTCATTGGCAAGGCGAGCCCGCGCCAGAAGATCTTCATCGTGGCCGAAACACCGGAAGACGTGCTTACGCTCGTCAAGGGCGGTGTGCCTATAAAGAAGGTAAACATCGGCAACATGCACATGTCGGAAGGAAAGCGCCAAGTCGCCACCTCCGTCGCAGTTAACGACGAGGATGTCGCTGCGTTTAAAGAGCTGCAGGAATTGGGGGTGGAGTTGGAGATCAGGCGCGTTCCGAGCACGCCTGTTGAGGACACGAGCAAGCTCTTCTCGTAGTCTTCGTGATCCACGTTGTCAGGAGTGAAACCCTGACGTTCTGTACGTGATATCCAAAGTGCGTACATTCATTTTGAAAGGAGGAGCAAGATGGAATACACGATCTTCCAGGTCGCTCTGGTCTTCATCGTCACGTTCGTCGCGGCAATCGACCAGTTTAACTTCCTCGAGTCTCTCTATCAGCCCATCGTCACCGGCGCCGTCATTGGTCTTATCCTTGGCGACCTCAACACCGGTCTTCTCGTGGGTGGTACTTATCAGCTCATGACGATCGGCAACATGCCGATCGGAGGTGCTCAGCCGCCTAACGCCGTCATCGGCGGCATCATGGCAGCCATTCTCGCTATCGCTACGGGCCTCGAGCCCAACGCGGCAGTCGGCCTTGCCATTCCGTTCGCTCTGCTTGGTCAGCTCGGTGTTACCCTGGTCTTCACGCTTATGTCGCCGCTCATGTCCTCCGCAGACAACATGGCTCACAACGCTGACACCAAGGGTATCGAGCGTCTGAACTACTTCGCCATGGCTCTGCTCGGCCTGATCTTCGCTGTCGTCGTCACCCTGTTCTTCATCGCTGGCGCTACCATCGGTCAGACCATCGCTTCCGCCATCCCGACTTGGCTGCAGACCGGTCTCTCCGCTGCAGGCGGCATGATGCGCTTCGTCGGCTTCGCCGTCCTGCTCAAGGTTATGATGAACCGCGATATGTGGGGCTTCTTCCTCATGGGCTTTGGCCTCGCGCTCATCACCGTTGCCAACGATTCTCTGGCAACCCCTGCTCTGCTCATCCTCGCTCTCATCGGCTTCGGCATCGCTTTCTGGGACTTCCAGCAGCAGACCGAGCTGAAGGGTGCAGCTGTTTCTGACGGAGGTGACTTCGAAGATGGCATCTAATGAGTATGTGATCCCGGAGCACTACGAGGATCTCACTCCTGCTCCGCAGCTCGACCAGAAGACCCTCAACAAGATGGCTTGGCGCTCCTGCTTCCTGCAGGCCTCGTTCAACTACGAGCGTATGCAGGCCGCTGGCTGGCTCTACTCCATCATCCCCGGTCTGGAGAAGATCCACACCAACAAGAACGACCTCGCGGCTTCTATGAGCCACAACCTGGAGTTCTTCAACACCCACCCGTTCCTCGTCACCTTTGTTATGGGTATCGTGCTTTCGCTCGAGCAGAACAAGGTTGACATCCCCACGATCCGCGCCGTCCGCGTCGCCGCAATGGGCCCGCTCGGTGGTATCGGTGACGCCCTGTTCTGGCTGACGCTCGTGCCTATCACGGCCGGCATCACCTCCAACATGGCCATCAACGGCAACGCCGCTGCGCCGATCATCTTCCTGGTGATCTTCAACGTTGTCCAGTTCGCTCTGCGCTTCTGGCTCATGAACTGGTCCTACAAGCTTGGCACCAGCGCTATTGACGCTCTGACCGCCAACATGCAGGCCTTCACGCGTGCCGCTTCCATCATGGGCGTCTTCGTCGTCGGTTGCCTGGTCGTCACCATGGGTGGCACCCAGATCAACCTCCAGATCCCCAACGGCACCACCCGTGGCCTCTCCGCTACTACCGTGATTGTCTCCGAGAAGGAGGCCGAGAACTTCACCGGTATGGAGGGCATCGATACCGAGACCGCTGAGGCCGGTACCATCGCCATGACCGATGAGGACGGCAACGCCCTCACCGCTTCCGATGCCGACGGTAACGCTGTCGAGTGCGGCGTCACCGATCTGGGCAACGGCATGGAGTCCGTTACCTACGGCACCGTCACCGAGGATCCGGTCAACTTCTCCGTTGCCGACACCCTCAACACCATCGTCCCGAAGCTCGTCCCGCTTATGCTTACGCTGCTGCTTTACTACATGTTCGCTAAGCACAGCTGGACCCCGACCAAGGGTATTCTGCTGCTCTTCGTCCTGGGCATCCTGGGCGCTGGCCCGCTTGGTCTCTGGCCGAGCATCTGGTAGGGCTCTAGCTTGAGGGGTGTGTCCCTACGCGGCTCACACCCCGACCCCTTAAGCCATGTGTATGTTAAAAGCCGCGTGCTCGAAAGAGCACGCGGCTTTTGTATTCTTGATGAGTCGGGTGTTACAGACTGATAATGCTTAACACCCTAGGTAGTTAGCCGAATTCGAGCAAAAGGGAGGATAGGATGGCGATCGGAGCGCGTAAGCAACCGCTGTACGATCAGCTGGTCGATATTCTGACCGAAAAGATTGACCATGAATATCATGCCGGTGACATGATTCCTTCCGAGCGCGAACTTTCGGAGCGCTATGGTCTCTCGCGCACCACGGTGCGCCTGGCCCTGCAGGAACTGGAGCGTTTAGGACTGGTGGTTCGGCAGCACGGTCGCGGTACATTTGTGACCGACCGTTCGGCAAAAGCAACCAATCTTATGCAGTCCTACAGCTTTACCGAGCAGATGCGCGCGATGGGTCGCGACCCCGAGACCACGATTCTCGAGTTTTGCGAGATGGAGGCCGATAAGAATCTGGCCGAGCATATGGGATTGCGTATCGGTGATCGCATTTTTAAGCTCAAGCGCCTTCGTTCTGCCGACAACATGCCCATGATGGTCGAACGCAGCTATCTACCGGTTCGTCAATTTCTGTCCCTAAAGCGACCGCTGCTGGAGCGTAAGCCGCTTTACGATGTGATTGAGCAGGACTTTCAGCAAAAGATTCGCGTGGCCGAAGAGGAGTTCTATGCGAGCATAGCCCGTCCCACCGATGCCCACCTTTTGGGAATTGTCGAGGGGTCGCCTGTGCTCGATTTGGTCAGGACTACGTATAACGAGTCAAACGAGGTTGTGGAGTACACACTCTCGGTTGCTCGTGCCGATCAGTTTAAATACAAGGTTTACCACCAGCGTAGCGATTAGTGTCCGCATCGTTTCCATATGATGATTCTTTGCATTTAACTGGTTACTACCAGATAACCAACTGAAGTGTATAATTGCACGTCAGAGGATTACTTCTAGAGAGAGGTATTAGAAATGTTCGAGAAGAGTGTCGAGGAGCTCACCGAGCTCGGCGCCCAGATCACCACGGCCGAGATTGCTCAGCAGCCCGAGCTTTGGCGTGATACGCTCAACATCTATCGCGAGAACAAGGAGGCCATCGAGGCCTTCCTGGCCGAGGCTCGCGCTATGGGCGAGGGCCGTCTGTCCGTTGTCTTCACCGGTGCCGGTACGTCCGACTACGTTGGCGATACCTGCGCCCCGTACCTGCGTCACGCTGGCAACACTGATCTCTACGACTCCCATCGCCACGACCGACATCGTGAGCGCCCCGCGCGACTTCCTACGCGCCGAGGATCCCACGCTCGTGGTTTCCTTTGCCCGCTCTGGCAACAGCCCCGAGAGCCTTGCCGCCGTTGCCGTTGCCAAGGAGCTCGTCCACAACGTCAAGTTCCTCAACATCACCTGCGCTCCCGAGGGCAAGCTCGCCGTCGAGTCTGCCGATGATCCCAACGCGCTGACGCTGCTCATTCCGCGCGCCAACGACAAGGGCTTCGCCATGACCGGTTCTTATTCCTGCATGACCCTGCTCTCCACCCTTATTTTTGACACTGCCTCTGACGAGCAGAAGGCCGAGTGGGTCGAGACCATCGCCAAGATGGGCGAGGAGGTCATCTCCCGTGAGCCCGAGATCGCCGATTACCTGGCTGGCGACTTCAACCGCGTGACCTACTTGGGTTCTGGCTCCTTCGGTGGCCTTGCCCAGGAGAGCCAGCTCAAGATCCTTGAGCTCGCTCACGGTCTGGTCGCTACTTCCTACGACACCTCCATGGGCTATCGTCACGGACCTAAGTCCTTCGTCGACGATAAGACGCTCGTCTTCGTGTTCGTCAACAACGACGCCTACACTCGTCAGTACGACATCGACATCCTCAACGAGATCGGTGGCGACGAAATCGCTCAGCACACCATCGCCGTTCAGCAGGAAGGTGCCACCGTCTACGAGGGCGAGTCCTTCACCTTTAAGGGCTACGAGGCACTTCCCGAGGGCTACCTTGCTCTGCCGTTCGTGATGTTTGCCCAGGCTATCAGCCTGCTCAACTCCGTGCGCGTGGGCAACACGCCCGACACGCCGAGCCCCACTGGCACGGTCAACCGCGTGGTTAAGGGCGTGACGATTCACCCCTTCACCGCTTAATCGCGTCCCCCTGTAAGGGCGCCCGTCCGCTCATAACGGCGGGCGGGCGCTTTTTGTTTTACGTGAGCTGGGTATAAGCATCACCACAGTCAACTGCTTTAGAAGCGAGGAGTGCATATGAGCACGTACGCAATTAAGGCTGACAAGTTCTTCTTGCCGGCAGGCCCGCAACTGGGCGGCTATCTTATGGTCGAGGATGGCGTCTTTGGCGCCTGGCAGGCCGACGAGCCCTCTTGCGAGATTAAGGACTACACGGGATCGTGGGTCGCACCGGGTATGGTCGATACTCACATCCATGGCTTCTACAACCACTCAACTACCGATAACGATCCCGAGGGCATCGATATCAGCTCGACCGAGCTCGCCCGTCGCGGTACCACCAGCTGGCTGCCCACGACGTTCACCGATGGCGTCGAGCAGATCAAGGACGCCTGCGCCGCCATCGCTCAGGCGGACGAGGGTCGCGGCCCCGACTTCTGCGGTGCTCGCATTCAGGGCATCTACCTGGAAGGCCCCTTCTTTACCATGAAGCACGTGGGCGCGCAGAACCCCGCTTACTTGATCGATCCCTCCGAGGAGGTCTTCGATCAGTGGCAGGAGGCTGCGGGTGGTCGCATCGTCAAGAGCGCCATGGCGGCCGAGCGCGACGGTGCCGCTGCTTATGCGGCTGCTCTGAATGCCAAGGGTGTGGTGACCAGCATCGGTCACTCCGACGCCACCTACGATGAGTGCATCGCCGCCATCAACGCCGGTGCCAGCTGCTTTACGCATACCTATAACGGTCAGCGCGGGCTGCACCACCGTGAGCCCGGTGTCGTGGGCGCTGCCATGTCCACGCCCGAGACCTACGCCGAGATCATCTGTGACGGCAAGCACGTTAACCCTGCCGCCATCAAGGCGCTGCTGCAGGCAAAGGGCTGGCAACACACGGTGCTCATCACTGACTGCCTGGGCTGCGGCGGCATGCCCGAGGGCAGCTACACCAGCGGCGGCATGGACGTCATCATGAAGGACAACCTGTGCTGGCTCGCCGACGGCAAGAGATATCGCCATTCGCATGGCAACTGAGGTGCCGGCTCGCTCTGCGCACATCGAGGATAAGTGCGGCAGCATCATGCCGGGTCGCGACGCCGACTTTGTCGTGTTCGACCATGAGCTCACCCTCGTCGAGACGTACGTTGGCGGCCAGAGCGTCGGCAACGCCTTTACCGAGTAACGATAGAAAAAGACGGCGGGCCCGAATCTGCTCGGCCCCGCCGTATGGGTTAAACGCTCAAAAGCACCTTCACAGTTACAGCTTGTTAGCGATCTTCTTTGCCGTGCGCTTAACGCCGGCCACCAGGCCTCCTGCAGGATGCTCCTTCTCGTATGCTAGGCGCTTCTCACGCTTGGCGTACTCTTCGACGATGATGTCGCCATACTCGTCTTCGATCTTGTCGAAGAAGTCGACGGCGCTCTTAATTTCCTCAGCGGTCGGGTGTCCCTTTTGGACACCGCCGGTGAGTTTGAACGGCCCCCACGTATCAAAGC
>MNQC01000088.1:0-18220 GCA_001915225.1 Collinsella sp. 60_9 | reverse complement strand
CACCCCGGTCGGAGCATCCGTTGTTACCATAAGAAATCGCTACTCAGCGATGGTGACACCCATGGAACGGGCGGTACCGGCGATGATCTTCTTGGCGGCGTCAATGTCGTTGGCATTGAGGTCCGGCATCTTGATCTCGGCGATCTTGGTGAGCTGCTCCTGGGAGAGCTGACCAACCTTGTCGGCCTGGGGCTTAGCGGAACCAGACTTGAGGTTCAGCTCCTTCTTGATGAGGTGAGCCGCCGGCGGGGTCTTGGTGATGAAGGAGAAGGACTTGTCCTCGTAGACAGAGATCTCAACGGGGATGATGTCGCCCTTCTTGTCCTGCGTCTCGGCGTTAAAGGCCTGGCAGAACTGCATGATGTTCACGCCAGCAGCGCCCAGGGCGGGGCCGACGGGAGGAGCGGGGTTAGCTGCACCAGCAGGAATCTGGAGCTTAATGACGTTGGCAACCTTCTTCTCAGCCATGGTCATTCCTTTCGAATCACGAGTGTGAAGTACTTGCTATATCGTAAGCACGCACGTGTTAGAAGCACTCCTGAGATGAGCAGTCACAGAAGAAGCACGCTCGCGCGAACGGACGAAAACTTAAGCGATGACAGCGACCTGGTTAAAGTCGAGCTCGACCGGCGTCTCGCGGCCAAAGATCATCAGCGTGACCTTGAGCTTGCCAGCCTCGGTGTTAACCTCGGAGACCTTGCCATCAAAGTCGGTAAGCGGGCCATCGGTGACGCGGACGGACGTACCGACCTCAATATCAACCGAGGTGCGCTTGGGCGAATCGCCCTTACCGGGACGACGAGTCATCTTGTTGTACTCGTCGCGGGAAAGCGGAGCGGGCTTGCCGTTGCCGCCTAGGAAACCGGTGACGCCAGGCGTGTTACGAACACACGTCCAAGCATCGTCATCCATCTCCATGCGGACCAGGACATAACCCGGGAAGATCTTGGAATCCTTGGTCTCACGCTTGCCACCCTCTTTAATCTCGGTGACGCGCTCCATAGGAATCTCGATATCAAAGATACGGTCCTGCATGCCCATAGTCTCGATGCGATGCTCGAGATCGGACTTAACGCGGTTCTCGTATCCAGAGTAAGTGTGAACGACGTACCAACGCTTAGACATGGTTTAGCCCCTCAATCCAGAGAACAGAGCAAGAGCCTCGCCAAAGCCAGCATCGAGCAGAGCGATGACGACGCCGACGATGATCAGAGAAGCGCAAACGACGACCGAGTAGTTCACGAGCTCCTTCTTATCGGGCCACGTGACACGCTTCATCTCGGACTTGACCGAAGCGAAATACTTCTTGGTGCGGGCGAAGAAACCAGGCTTCTCGTTCTTCTTGGACTTCGCAGCCTTCTCGTTCTTCTTGGCAACGGCCTTCTTGGCCTCAACCTTGGAGTTGGCGGCAGCTTTGTTGGCAGGTGCCGGCTGCTGAGCCTTCTTCTTGTTCTTCTTGTTGGCCATTTGGGTTACCTCCGCGCAATGCGCTTATACATGAGTAAACCGTAAGCCCCCAAGTGGGAGCTTACGGAATAATGACTGGCACGCCAGGAAGGACTCGAACCCTCAACACTCGGTTTTGGAGACCGATGCTCTACCAATTGAACTACTGGCGTATGTGACTAGAGACTAGCGAGTCTCTTTGTGCAGCGTGTGGTGACGGCACCAGGGGCAATACTTCTTGATCTCCATACGATCAGGCATGGTCGACTTGTTCTTGGTGGTCGTATAGTTGCGGCGCTTGCACTCAGTGCACGCAAGAGTAACTAGAGTACGCATGTATCCTGAACCTTTCATTTCCGCCCCGTACGGGCACGAGTTGTTACTTTATCAGCTCCACGTAAGTGCTGTCAATGAAAACCTCGAGTCAATTGGTTCTCGGTGGATCCATTCATATTTGGAACACATCAATGAAGCCATCGAGATCTAATCGACGGTGCATCCAGGACCATTATCAATCCTCTCGACACCAGCAACGGCTCAATATCCATTGCAGAAAAGAACCCGGCACCCCTATAAGTGCCGGGTTCTCTAAGTCAGCTATATCAAAGAGCTAATTTACTCAATGATCGTGGAGACGATGCCCGAACCGACGGTGTGGCCACCCTCGCGGATAGCGAAGCGCAGGCCCTCCTCCATGGCGATCGGGTGGATGAGGTCGCCCTCGATGGTGATGTGGTCACCAGGCATAGCCATCTCGGTGCCCTCGGGGAGCTTGACCGTACCGGTAACGTCGGTGGTACGGAAGTAGAACTGAGGACGATAACCATCGAAGAACGGGGTGTGACGGCCGCCCTCCTCCTTGGTCAGAACGTAGATCTCACCGGTGAACTTGGTGTGCGGGGTAACCGAACCGGGCTTGCAGAGAACCTGGCCGCGCTCGATGTCCTCGCGCTTGATGCCGCGGAGCAGCAGACCGACGTTGTCGCCAGCCTCGCAGAAGTCCATGGACTTACGGAACATCTCGATACCGGTAACGACGGTGTTCTGGGTATCCTTGATGCCGACGATCTCGACGGGCTCGTTGAGCTTCTCAACACGACCGGTAGCAACGGTGCCACGGCCGGAGATGGTCATAACGTCCTCAACGGCCATCAGGAACGGGAGGTCGTTGTTACGAGCAGGCGTCGGGATGTACTCGTCGACGGCCTTCATGAGCTCGCGGATAGCGTCCATCCACTTGGCGTCGCCCTCGAGA
The DNA here is from genome assembly GCA_001915225.1 of Collinsella sp. 60_9. Taxonomy (GTDB): domain Bacteria; phylum Actinomycetota; class Coriobacteriia; order Coriobacteriales; family Coriobacteriaceae; genus Collinsella. Next base: position 15,519 of record MNQC01000088.1, on the reverse strand, counting down.
GCGCCCAGAGCGGAACCACGGATGACGGGGATGTCGTCGCCGGGGAAATCGTACTCGGAGAGGAGCTCACGGGTCTCCATCTCGACGAGGTCGATGAGCTCGTCATCGTCGACCATGTCGCACTTGTTCAGGAAGACGACGATGTAGGGAACGCCGACCTGACGGGCGAGCAGGATGTGCTCGCGGGTCTGAGCCATGGGGCCGTCGGTAGCGGCGATAACCAGGATAGCGCCGTCCATCTGAGCAGCGCCGGAGATCATGTTCTTGACGTAGTCAGCGTGGCCCGGGCAGTCAACGTGAGCGTAGTGACGGGAAGCGGTCTCGTACTCGACGTGGGAGACGGAGATCGTAATGCCGCGCTCGCGCTCCTCGGGAGCCTTGTCGATGTTCTCGAACGCAGTGAAGTCAGCCTTGCAGCCCTCGGTCTCGGAGAGAACCTTGGTGATGGCAGCGGTCAGCGTGGTCTTGCCGTGGTCGACGTGACCAATGGTGCCGATGTTAACATGCGGCTTAGTGCGCTCAAACTTCTCTTTGGCCATAAAGCCCTCCTCTAAACAGGTCGTCCCCGGACGGGACTTTGCCTTTATACCATAGTGGCCTCTCAACATACTATTGAGAAGCCACCGTGTTACCTATGGTAGCGGTGACTGGATTCGAACCAGTGACGCCACGGGTATGAACCGTGTGCTCTAACCAACTGAGCTACACCGCCGGATGGAGCCTGCAACCAGACTTGAACTGGTGACCTCTTCGTTACCAACGAAGTGCTCTACCGACTGAGCTATACAGGCACTTGACGGGTGGGAGCTATAGGATTCGAACCTATGTAGGCAGAGCCAACGGGTTTACAGCCCGTCCCCATTAACCACTCGGGCAAACTCCCAATCGTTCAAGTATCCGCAGGTCCTTTGGTCTTTTGGACCGCCGCCCCCGCGAACGAAAAAGATAATACGATGCAACCTTGGGGGCTGTCAACGAAAACCTCTAGATACACGGCCCCGGGCGTATCTATATATCTTTGGCCTGCGGTTTTACTGAGTTTGGATATGAAGGACGGTGGATTTCGCTGCGCTGGTGACATTTCCCGAGGGAACACTTTGTCACGGTGGAGTACATCTGCAGCATCGACCTTCGATACCGACCCTCTTGCACTATTACATAGGTCACGATCGTGCTTCCACGGCACGTTCAAGCGTGGATAATCTCCCGCTTTTAGCGCGGCTCTAAGCCCAAAGCGGAGATTATCCACGCTCATTCTCCAGACGGGAGAACTATAGAGCCGCTACTGCTCGGGCCAGACCAAAGTAGACCCATAGAGCGGCTCCCCCTTGGTGCAGGGGTAGCGACTCAAGTAACACGATGATAGCAAGTCGAAGAAATAGGTCATGGCGTATTTCGAATAAACGCCGAGTCGGTCAATTCCGTTTCCCGCATTACCAAGACGATATACACGGTCAAAAGACCTCGATTTGTCATCGTTGCTAAACGCAGTAATTAGAATCTTCCTGCCCGAACGGCAATCAAGATACTCACGCGCCTGTGACGCAAATAGCCCGGAGACCGATACGAGAATTATCAATGACTGCGAAGCGTCTCCCATGTTTTTCAATTCCGCGACGTTAGCCCCAGCAACTATGCGAACTATCTTGCCCGCATAAAACATTTCCTGCTGAAATCGTACGAGATTGGCGCTCACATTATTGGTGCACCAGATTTCAACGTTTTTATGGCCATCAATTTCGTCGGCAAGGTGCATAATAGCGATATCGGACACGCCGCTTTCAACCTCAGCGAACATCTCGATCATGCGAACGTCGAGCTCTGCCCTGTACTCCTCGTAGCCAAATTCCTCCTCTCGATGGCTTAAGTCGCTTGGAAAGACTGATTGAGTAAATGATTCTTTCAAATCGCTAAGAGACTGGTAGCCCAATCGATTACAGAAACGACGAACAGCGGAACGGGGCACGAATGCATCGCGGGTTATTGTGGCAACATTGATTTCGCTCGAACGCCTAATGTGAGCGATGAGATATCGAGCGATGGCGGCATCGTTTGACCCAAACTCGCTGTTGATGATGGAGCTAATGCGATTGAGCACATCGAAGTCATTGATATTCACGTGATCCCTCTTTCCGCTCTCCTCGAAATCATAGTTCATTTATTGAATCAAACAGCTTTGGTCGTTCTCCTATGATTCAAATCAGTTGACGTCATCTTAATCGTAATTCCGCCACACGTATCCACCGTGTTGAATGATGGAAAGGGGATTCATGGACAACGTGAACAACATGCCGTTTCTCTGGGGTTCCGCCACGGCGTCTTATCAGTGCGAGGGTGCCTGGAACGAAGACGGCAAAGGCCTTGGCGAGTGGGATTTCTTTAACCACACAAGCAATAAGAACATCAACCATGTTGACGGTGATGTATCTTGCGACTTCTACCATCGCTATGAAGAAGATATCCGCATGATGAAAGAAGGCGGACAAAACACCTATCGCTTCTCTCTTTCATGGAGTCGAATCATTCCCACGGGTATCGGCGAAGTGAATGAAAAGGGTATCGATTTTTATAATCGGGTCATTGATTGCTGCCTCGAAAATGGCATAGAGCCCAACGTTACGCTGTTCCATTACGATCTGCCATTCACGCTTGCTTGCAAAGGCGGATGGCTGAACAACGATATGGCAGAGTGGTTCTGCAAATACGCCAAGATTTGCTTTGAGCGCTTTGGAGACCGCGTCAAAATCTGGGCTACCGTTAACGAGCCGCATTTCTACAGCTACTGCGTAAACATGTTGGGCAACTATCCCCCCAATCGATCGCTCGACGTTCAGTCGTACATGCAGTTTCAGTACAACCTGATGCGCGCAAGCGCACTCGCAGTCCGAGCATATCGTCAAATGGGCTACGACGGCATCATCGGCGCCGTCCACGATGGCGGCGTTGTCGAACTCGACCCGGCAACCGAGCACCCCGATGACGTATTTCGATACGCAGACTTTTTCGCCAATCGCATGATTCTGGCACCAGCACTTCAGGGTCAACTGCCGCCAGAAATGGACGAAATCCTTGAAAAACTTGGCGTCTCGCTCTATCGATCCCCAAATGACGTAGAAGAATTCAGAGACGGTAAAGTCGATTTTATTGGACTCAACGTGTATTGCCGAGAGTATGTAACCGACTGGCACGGTGGAGAGCTTGCCGTTTCGGCGAACAATAAGGGCGGTTCGAGCAAAAAGGTCGAAGGAAAATGCATTGCGCCCTTGTTTGAAAGCGCCCGCGACAGCAATGTTCCCCGCAATAAATGGGGCCGCGAAATACTCCCAAGTTGCATGTATTCAACCATCATGGATGTCCACGAGCGCTATGACGCGCCCCGCATCTTTATTACGGAAAACGGACATGGCGCCTATGAGCAACCAGACGCAGACGGAATGATCCACGATGATGACCGCATCGAGCTTCTGGGCCAGTTCATCGAGCACATGATGAGGGCTAAGCGCGACGGCGCGCGCGTTGAGGGCTACTACCTCTGGTCGACGATGGATCTGTATAGCTGGATCAACGGCTACGAAAAACGATACGGACTTGTCCATATCGACTTCGAGAACAATCTGGAGCGCACCCCCAAAAAGAGCTGGTATTGGTACCGAGACCTTATCTCGAAGTATCAGGAGCAAGAAGGTTAGGAGAAAGAGATGAAATATCAGGCAATGTCCGAAACAGTCCTAAAGGCTGTTGGCGGCAAAGAGAACATTACATCGGTAACTCATTGTGCGACGCGCCTTCGCATCGACGCACGAGACACCTCGATCATCGATCTCCAGCTCGCCAAATCGGCTGACCAGGCGCTCGGGGCAGTAGTCAGCGGTGGCCAGCTTCAGGTGATCATCGGCCCCAACGTCACCGAGGCCTACAACGACTTCCTCGACTTCGCGGGAATCGAAGTCGGCGGTGGCACGGTTGCCGACGATGCCCAAACCGCCAAAGACCTTGCAGAAGGCATTAAAAGCGGTAACACCGCCATGGGCTTGATTGAGAAATTCGGGAACGTCTCTGCACAGGTATTCATGCCCATCGTCCCGGCGCTCATCGTTGGCGGACTCATTCTTTCGATCAAGAATCTCCTGGTCAATTATTGTGGATTGAGCACCGATAGCGGAACCGCCCAGGTTCTGCTGGCGATCTTCAGCGCCTCATTTAGCTTCCTGCCCGTTTACCTCGGCTATCAGCTCGCCGCCGTCATGAAGATGCAGCCTATCATGGGCGCACTGCTGGGCGCAATCATGATTAGCTCGTCTATTAGCGGTGCTGAGGGTCTCGACTTTCTTGGCATCCCCATCCCGACGAATGACTACTCGAGCACGGTGGTGCCAATCGTACTGGGCGTTGTGTTCATGTACTTTGTTGATCGCGGTCTTCAGAAAATCATCCCCGACATTACCAAACTGTTCTTGAAGCCGCTGCTCACCATGTTCATCGTCGTGCCTGTTGAGCTGATTATCCTCGGCCCCGCCGGCAGCATGATGGGCTGCTACTCCAATCCTTGCAGCCCTTAACCCCTATTTTGTCATGCTCGGTCTTGATAAGGCCTACATCGCGATCGAAGTTACGAGCTTGGTGCAGCTCGGCTGGGCGCCCATCATCTTTGGCTTCATCTCAAACCTCTGCATTGGCGGCACGAGTCTCGCCTTGGCAACTGCAATGAAAGGCAACAAGGAGAAGAGAGGTATGGTCACCACGGTTGCCGTCACCGCACTCTGTGGCGTAACTGAGCCCGCATTTTACGGCTGCCTCATCGAGCGTCCCCGCCTGCTTGTCGGCACAGCAATCGGCGCCCTCTGCGCGGGACTCCCTGCAGGCATCTTCGTCCTGAAGGAGTATGTTGCGGGAGCATGCCCCGGTCTTCTTTCTGCGCTGATCTTTATCGCTCCCGATGGATCCATGGGCAACTTCGTACTGGCGTGCGTTGTCGCCGTCATCGCCATCGTTGTCTCGTTCATCGCTGCACGCGTGATCATCAAGAAGAATCCCAACTATATTGAGTAGATGCCCGCTGCTTGCATTGGGGACATCCTCGGCAGACCATTAGCAAGAACCCAAGAAGTCCCTTAGGAGCTCGATTAATCCATTCGGATTCCTCAGGCACAAACGACCCCGATTCCACAATGAAATCGGGGTCGTTGTTTCTAAAGCCTTCGATAGACAATCGGTGTTTACCTTAGCTCCCTATCCAAGTTAATTATCCACGCTCGTTCTCCGGTCGGAAGATTTTCTTCTCTCGCGTGTCCAGAAATCCACGCTCGAGCAGAACATCCAGGTCCGCACCCGCCCTTGTCTCGATCTGTAACAGCAAGAGGCCTATTCCGCTTCTACATGTTACAGATCAAGATATTCCTAAAACACCCTAAGTTTCATCTCAATCTGTAACAGTTAGATGCCAAATATCGGTCTTGGTGTTACAGATTTAGACAAACTGGAGGACGAGACAAACCAAAAACGGGATGGGCGCTAACGTCCCATATAGAGACAGAGCCCGAAACTCTCATGGAGCCAGTGACAGGAATCGAACCTGCAACCCACTGATTACAAATCAGTTGCGCTACCGTTGCGCCACACTGGCACACTTGGCGCTTTCGCGCGAAGCCTGTTTAGAATAATAGAATTGCGGACGGGGCGCAACAGGCCGCACGGCGTTATACAAATATGCAAAATCCAGCAACAGCGCGTACCAGGCCCGTTCATTTCTGTCAGTGCGCCCTCAATCTTAAAACCCTTCGCCAGAACGAATAGTTTTAATTACAATTGGCTATATAAAACTATTCGTTCTGGCGAAGGGTTTCTCGATGTTGACTACCAAGGAAGCAGCCGAGCTGCTCGGCATCACCCCGCGCAGGGTGCAGGAGCTCATTAAGAACGGCGCGCTGACCGCCCGCAAGGCTTCTGGCGTGTGGCTTATCGACAAAGACAGCGTAGACACGCGACTCCGCTCCGTGACCAAAACGGGGGGACGTCCCCGCCGCGGCCACGGTAAGAGCGAGATCGCGTTCACCCTCATGAACCGCACGTACGAAGTCGCTCAGCTGGTCTACAGCACATCGCGAAAAGACTTCACCCACATCGGCGCCGACGTCGATTACGCCCACGCCCCTATTGGGGTATTTGGCCCTAATAGCCCCGTATCGCTCGACTCTTTCCGCACTTGGTGGCGCGGCCGCGGTATCCCGCTCGCACGCATTGGGCTAGCCTCCCTGCTTGCAGAAGCCGCAGTTGATGTTCCCGATGAACTCGTACAGCGAAATCTAGGCCTCTCCTTATCCGACCAGTATTGGATTAGGCCCCAAGGCTCCGGTCTTGCGTGGAAAGATATCAATTTCTTCAATAATGCTTTTGACGACGTCTCTCTCAGCATCGCGCCCTTCGCCCCAGAGGGTAAGGCAGCTGCCGCAAAGCCCGACAACACCTCGGACGGCAATCTTCAAAAGTACTGGACATGCGAGGATGACCGTCGAATCCTCCACAAGGCAGGTGCGCATCTAAACCAGGAACCTTATAACGAGCTGGTGGCGACTGCACTCCACCGTCGCATCCTAAACACCGGCGATTATGTGCCTTACTCGCTCGAGGGCACGGGCACTTCCGCCCTGAGCATATGCGATGTCTTCTTAACTGATGAAGAAGAATATGTCCCTGCGTTCTATGTAAACCAGCATGCAAATGCAGACGAGCGACTAACCGATTACGAACGGTATGTAGCAAACTGCGAAGAGCTTGGAGCGACAGATATAAAAGACGCCCTTGACCGCATGATCGTGTGCGACGACATCATCGCCAACTATGACCGCCATTGGCGTAACTTTGGCCTTGTGCGAAACGTAAACGCGCTAGTCTGCAGACCAGCCCCCATCTTCGATTCGGGCTCATCACTCTGGTGCAACATATCACTAGAAGAGCTTAGGGCGGGAGAGCACAGTTTTACCAGCGCACAATTTCATTCAAGCCCCGCCAAACAAATGTTGCTCGTCGAGGACATGGGCTGGTTTGACGGCGACAAACTCGAAGGCTTCGTTGACGAGGCAATCGAGATTCTGTCTAAAAACGATGCCCTAGCAGCGAGACTGCCTTATCTAAAAGAGGCGCTAACGTGGCGCCTCGAAAGAATGATCGACATCGCTGAATGGAGTTAGCGAGGCAGCATTGCCCCGCCAACTCCCCTACCTCCCGCGAAGGGCCTTGAGCTTGGCCAGGGCATCGGGGCTCAGGCGGCTGCCCAGGGTCATCTTGATCTGCGGAGCTTCCTCTGCCTCGTGAACGTCGTTATCGATCTGTTTGATCTCGTCCACCAGCATACGGCTCGAGATGCGCGTAACACCCTTGCCCATGACGACGGCCTGGATCGTGCCGTCGCTCGATACCACGGAGCACGCGCGGCCTTCCTCACGTGCCTCGATGCAGAGCTTCTGCACCACGGTATCGGCCGATACGCCCGTCGGCGAAAACTCGATGCGCACGCCACGGGCCGGCAGGTTGGGGCGCTCGTTGGAGATATTGCCCGCGCCGTCGAACACGATCACGGCCTCGTAGCGGCCTTGGGCAAACGCGGCAACGTCGTTGATGAGGGCAGTGCGCGCCATATCGTGAACGTCGCTGGAATACGGATCGTCGGAATGGTCGTACACGAGCTTTTCGTAGCGCGGCGTGCAGTGGATCACGTTGTAACCGTCGACCACCAGCAGCTCGGGCTTATTGGAGTGCACCGTCGAGACTGGGTCGGCGATAGCCTGCGCAAACGCATTGCCGCCCACGCCATAGGTCGCGGCCGAAACAATCGGCTTGGCCGAGCCCTCGCCAAAGCGCTTGGCCTTGGACTTAGCGCGGTTCTTCTTGGACATGCGCTACTCCTCCCCCATGAGCTCGCCGGCATTGCGGCGCAGCCACTCAAAGCACAGCGCGGTGGTCGCCTGGGCAACGTTGAGGCTCTCGGTCATGCCACGCTGGGGAAGCTTGGTCAAAAAGTCGCATTTCTCGAGCACCAGGCGCGAGATGCCGTCGCCCTCGGAGCCCATGACGAGTGCCACGCGGCCCTCGAAGGGAGCATCCCAGCAGCTGCCCTCGGCGTGCTCGGAGGCGCCGCCCACCCAAAAGCCAGCGGCCTTGAGGTCGTCGAGTGCACGGGCGATATTGGGCACCGGCGCGATAGGCAGGTGCATGACGGCGCCGGCAGAGGTCTTGTAGGTCGTCGGTCACATGGTCGAGCACGATAACGAGCGCCGGGCCGTCGCCCGCGCGGTCGAGGATATCGGCGACATCGGCGTAAGGGAAGTTGCCAACCTCGAGCGCAATGCCCTGGTGAGCGCCATGGCTCGACAGTGCATCGAGCTGTGCGCGCGGCACATACTTAATGCGGACGCCTGCAGCGTTGAGGTCGTCGACCAGACGAGACAGGGCGGCATCGCGCTCCCCGCCCTCGGCGATGAGCGCGCACTTGATGGGAAAACCAGTGCGTAGCGCCTCAGCGGCAGCACGACGACCCTCGATGAACTCACCCTTGGGAGCCTGGGCAGCGTCGCGGTTGCGATCGCGCTGCGGACGTGCGGCCTGGGTGCGATCGCGCTGGCCCTTGGGAGCGGCAGCGCGGTCATTGCGGCGAATCGGACGCGAGCCAGAAGCAGCCTGCTTGCCTCCACGCGATGCACGCTTGCGATTGTCGGCCATAGAACGGCCTCCTTAAATAGATAACGAACAAGAATCGACCGTCCGAGCCACGGCACCTTGCCTTTCAATCGTCGGGCATGACCACCAGGTCTATGCCCTCCTCTTTCAAGGCAATCTGCCGTACCTCGAACGGTCGACAAATACTAGAGAGTCTTAATACGGGTGCCGGCGGTAGTATCTTCAATCGTCAGGCCCAGGTCCTTGAGCTGATCGCGGATGGCGTCTGCCAGGTCCCAGTTCTTGGCGGCACGGGCCTCGGCGCGAGCCTCGAGAATCTTGGCAGCGGCCTCGTCCACGTCGTCACCCGTGTAGGCGACCAGGCCGGCGGCGACGCCTAGCAGCCCCAGCGGCAGCTCGACCTTGGGCTCGGGAAGCTCAACGCCAAACGTATCCAGCAGCTCGGCCAGCGTATCGGCGGCAGCCAGGGCTGCGGCCTTGTCGGCAGCATCGCCCGCCTGCTCCAGATACTGATTGCACTCGGTGACAAAGCCAAAGACGGCACCCATGGCACCGGCGGTGTTAAAGTCGTCGTCCATGCACTCCTTAAAGGCGGTGCGGGTATAGGCGGCCTTGGCGGCAAACGCCTCGGATGCTGCCTCATCGGCATCGGCCGTCGCATGGTTCGCAGCCCAGCGCAGGTTCTCGACCGTACCGGCGATACGCGTGAGAGAGTTCTCGGCACCCTCCAGGCGCCCCCAGGAGAAGTCGAGCGGCGAGCGATAGCTCGTCTGCAGCATCAGCAGGCGCAGGGCGGCATCGCGCTCCCCGCCCTCGCGGCCAGCGTAAAGAAGTTGCCGAGCGACTTGGACATCTTCTCGCCGTCGACCAGCAGCATGCCCGTGTGCATCCAGGTGTTGGAGAAACCCTGGTGCCAGGCGCAGGTGGCCTGGGCGCACTCGTTCTCGTGATGCGGGAAGGCAAGGTCGGAGCCGCCGCCATGAATGTCAATCGGAGTGCCCAGATAGCGGTGTACCATGGCGGCGCACTCGGTGTGCCAACCGGGACGGCCCTCGCCCCAGGGGCTCGGCCAGCTGGGCTCGCCGGGCTTGGCGGCCTTCCACAGGGCAAAGTCGAGCGGGTCGTTCTTGTCCTCGTTCTCCTCGATGCGCGCACCCACCATAAGGTCGTCGATGTTGCGGCCCGAGACTTGGCCGTAGTTGGGATCGCTGCGCACGGCAAAGTACACGTCGCCGTTATCGGCGGCATAGGCATGGCCCTGCTCGATAAGCGTCTCGATCATGGCGATCATGGGGCCGATCTCCTTGGTGGCGCGGGGGCGCACATCGGGATCGAGCACGTTGGCAGCGCGCATGACGCCGATGAACTTGTCGGAGAACTCCGTCGCGACCTCGGCAGCAGTACGGCCCTGCTCGTTGGCGCGCTTGATGATCTTGTCATCGACATCGGTGAGGTTCTGGGCGAACGTGACCTCGTAGCCGCTCGCGATGAGCCAGCGGCGGATTACGTCAAAGCTGATGAACGTGCGGGCGTTGCCGATGTGGATGTTGTCGTAGACCGTGGGGCCGCACACGTACATGCGGACCTTGCCGGACTCGATGGGCTGGAACTCTTCCTTTTTATGGGTAGCGCTGTTGTAGATACGCATTCGTTACTCCTTAACGGTTTTCTGTAGCAGGCAGACGGCCCAGGCGCCGATTCCCTCGCCCTGGCCTTCCCAACCGAGCTTTTCGGTCGTGGTAGCGGCGACGCCCACGTTTTCGACGTCAACGCCCAGGGCATGGGCAAGGTTAGCGCGCATGGCATCGCGGTGCGGGGTGATCTTAGGCTGCTGACAGGCAATGGTGCAATCGGCATCGACAAACTCAAAGCCCAGCTCGCGTGCATAGTCCATCACGCGGGCAAGCAGCACCATCGAGTCGGCGCCCTCATAGGCAGGATCGGTGTCGGGGAATAGCTTGCCGATGTCTCCCCCGCGGCAGGCACCCAGAATGGCGTCGGCCAAGGCGTGCGCGAGCACATCGGCATCCGAGTGGCCCAGCAGGCCGCGCTCGTAGGGAATGTCGCCCCCGCCGATGATACATCGACGCCCCTCCACCAAACGGTGGACGTCGTAGCCATGGCCAATGCGCAGGTTACTGAACATGGGGAAGATCCTCTCCCTCGGCCATACGGCCAAGCAGAATCGCGGTTACGGGACGCAGGTCCTCGGGCACCGTAACCTTAAGGTTATCGCGCGGGCTCTGGACGCAGCGGACGCGCCCACCCATGCGCTCGACCAGCGACGAATCATCGGTGCCGGTAAAGCCCTCGGCAATGGCTGCAGCGTGGGCGCGCTTCATAGCATCGACGCTAAAGATCTGCGGCGTCTGCGCGGCCCAATAGAGCTCACGCGGCGGCGTCTCGACGATATTGTCGCCATCGACGATCTTGAGCGTGTCGATCGCGGGCTGGCCGCACACGACACCGTCGAGAGCACGGTCGCTCACGAGCACGTCGATAGCGTGGTCGATGGCCTCGGTCGTAATGAGCGGACGAGCGCCATCGTGAATGGCGACGTATTCAAAGCCCGCCGGAACCGCATGCACGCCGGCACGGGTGGAATCCTGACGGGTATCGCCGGCATCGGCAAAGCTGATGGGCGTGTCATAGTCAAACGGGTCGATGGCCAGGCGGCGCATCTCGGCACGGCGCTCGGCAGGGCAAACCACGACGATGTGGCCGACCTTGTCGCTACGATCGAACGCGCGGATGGACCAGCTCATGAGCGGACGGCCTGCCACGTTAACGAGCTGCTTGCCGCCGGGGTTACCAAAGCGCTGGCCGCTGCCACCGGCAACGACCACGGCGCATACGGGCGCCATTATGCGTTCCCCTGTTTGGTGCCCTTCATGCGGTATAGCGAGTCCGCAAGAATGGCAGGGTTGTTGACGCCAAAGTCGCCCAGGCGCTCCGGATCCTCGCTAATGTCATCCATGAGCTCCTGCAGCGAGCCGTACTCGTCGACGATCTTCTCGGCCACGCCGTCGCGCACGACGGACACGCGCGAAAGCGTGCGCAGGCCCAGCGGTGTCATGACGGAGTCCTCGTCCAGGTCGTCGTAACCCAGAACCGCCGCCACATGCTGCGGGTCGGACAGGTCCTTGGGCGTCATGCGAGCGAGCTCGGCGCGAATCTTCTCGGCGTTGGCCTCAGAGGAATCGCTTGCGTAGTCGCGGATCATCAGGTCGTATTCGGTATCCATGCTGGAGCCCGCGAGCTGCTCGAGCTGCATCTGCACGAGCTTGCCCTGGTTACCCAGCTTGACAATGCAATCCTTAAGCTCGGTCTTTGCCTGCTGCATGATCTCGAAGCTCGAGAAGATGCCGGTGATGTCGGCGAGCGTGACGTAGTCGTCCAGCTCGAGTGCCGTCAGGCGCAGCAGGGAGCGATCGAGCGATTGACGGGTGGTCTGGAGCGTGGCGACGAGCTGATTGACCGAGCTCATGATGGTGGTGACGGGCTGAATCTCGTAGCTCTTGCCGTGAACGTACACGTTAACGACGGCACGACGGGCCGAGACCGAGATCACGATGGCGTCCGTGAGCACCGACATGCGAGCGGCGGTACGGTGACGCATGCCCGTCTCACTCGTGGCGAGCGAGGGGTCGGGATTGAGGTGGAAGTTGGCGCGCAGGATCTGGGTGAGGTCGCCGTCGATGACGATGGCACCGTCCATCTTGGAGAGCTCGAACAGACGGTTCGAGGTGAACGAAATGTTGAGCGGAAAGCCGTCGTTACCGGCAGCGAGCACGTTTTCGGTGTCGCCGACGCAGATAAGGGCGCCCAGGTGACCGGCGATGATCATGTCGAGGGCGGTGCGGATCGGCTGACCAGGTGCCGTCAGGCGGATTGCCTGTTCCATACGCTTTTGCAGCTCGTTCTTATCCAAGGCATCGCTCCCATCGTATACGCTCCATAAACGCTAAGTAGTTTCTCACGGTTTGTCCCTGCGGCGCTTGCGAAATCCGATGCTTACAGAATGAGCGAACACCGCTGAGAGCCCAACCCAAATGAGCTACTTGTTGTGGTAGCATCGGGATTCACATGAATGAGGGAGTAGTCGCGTGACCGGGTTCGCCTCCGGTGGCGCGGCAAGTCAACATACTGGCCGAAACGGTCTGGCTTGCCTTAATGAACGAGACTCGTGGTTGTGCGCGCAGCGCGTACGCCACGGGTCTTTTTTGTTATTCCCCCAAGAGGTACACGCGGGCCCGCCCGCAGAGAGGGAGCCAGACTATGGGACTCGCAGAGCTCGTGCTGCTCGTCGTTGGCCTTTCGATGGACGCCTTTGCCGTTTCCATCTGCAAGGGTCTCGGCATGAAAAAGATCAACCTTAAGGTCGCCGTAGTGCTCGGCCTGTTCTTTGGCGGCTTTCAGGCCGGCATGCCCGTAATCGGATGGGCGCTTGGCAGCCAGTTTATGGGCATCATCGGCCCCATCGACCACTGGATCGCCTTTATCCTGCTCGCCTTCATCGGCGGCAAAATGCTGTGGGAGGCCTTTATCGAGGACGAGGATGAAGGCGACGGCAAGGATGCCGAAAAGATTGACCTGGGCGAGTACCTGATCCTCGCCATCGCCACCTCAATCGACGCCTTAGCCGTGGGCATCTCATTTGCCGCGCTCTCGGTCGACATCGTGCCCGCTGTATCGCTTATAGGCATCACAACGTTTATCTTCTCCGTCGCCGGCGTGGCGATTGGCCACACCTTTGGCGCGCGCTACGAAAAGCCCGCCACCATCGTGGGCGGCGTTGTGCTTATCCTTATCGGGCTTAAGATCTTGCTGGAGCACCTGGGGATTTTGGTGCTGTAAAACACCCTTCAAAACTAAACGTCCGGGCAAGGCCTCATGCAGAGTTTTGCATGAAGCCTTTTCATGCAGACTTTTGCATGTCATACTAGGATGCAAAAGTCTGCACGTTAGGAGATCGCCGTGGATACCCTTCCCATCACCACACCGCGCCAAGCTGGCATCTACGTGCGCCAGGCACGCGAGGCGCAGGGAATCACCCGTGCGGCCCTCGCTAAAAAAGCCGGTGTTTCGGAGCGCCTGCTCGCATCGCTCGAGCTGGGAGACGCCACGGGCATTCGACTCGACAAGTTGCTGACCGTCTTTAACGCACTCGGCATAGGTCTCTTCGCGCAAAGCGATAACGACTCCATCGCATCGCCCTCCGAACATCCGGCGACGATAGTGAACCTCCCTATCGCGAACTCGAATACCCTGCCAAAGCCAAGCGTAGGCAGACGACCCACTCGACAAGGAACGCCATCTTCCTATGGTGCCTTGCTGGCCCAAATCGCAGCCGAGCAAGGCCTTTCCGGCACTTCAAACCTCTCCTTTGGCTGCAAGGTTGTGAAATAAATGGCAGAGATGGAGCTCACGACCCTCATTTGTGGCGAAATCGCCGGCACTCTCCGGCAAGACGAGCATGGACTCTGCAGCTTTGCATACGCCCCAACCTATCGCGGAGCACCGTTATCGCTAACAATGCCGCTTTCCAATCGCACGTATGGCCATAACATCGTCCGCCCGTTCCTATTTGGCCTTTTGCCCGACAGTCAAGAGCAGCGTCGCGCTATTGCCACCGAGCATGATGTTGCATCCAACAACCCCGTCGCCCTCTTGTGCCATATCGGTCTTGACTGCGCGGGGGCCGTTCAGTTTTGTCGAGCCGATCAATTAGACGCCGCCCGCGGCAGGGTCTCGGCATACCGCCCGCTTACCAATTCTCAAATCGCTCACAAGCTCAAAGCAATTCGCGATGACGAAAGAGAGACATGGATGGGCTCCAACGAAAGCTGGTCCCTGGGCGGCAATCAAGGCAAATTTGCACTAGCTTGGCATGATGGCCAATGGTGCGAATGTCTAGGGTCATCCCCCACTACCCATATCTTCAAAAATGGTGTCGTTGGGTTCAAACATCAGGCCTTAAACGAATTCGTCTGCATGAAAACGGCTCGGCGTGTTGGCATTCCAACTGCCAACGTCTCCTATTACACATTTGAAGACGAAGCCGCGCTCGTCGTTGAACGGTACGACAGAGTGGTCAATAGCAGCGGAAATATCGAAAGGCTGCATCAGGAGGACTTTTGCCAGGCGCTCGGTGTATTGCCAAGCCAGAAATACACCGCCGACGGAGGACCAACTACACGAGACATCCAAGAACGACTGATTAACACAGTCCCCCACCACATGAATCTTGTGCTTTTTACCTATATGTTGTTCTATAACGCCATTATCGGAGCGCCTGACGCACACGCTAAAAACTACTCGCTCATCCTTGGCAAAGGCACAAACGCGGCACTCGCACCCATGTACGATGTCGCATCGGGCTTAGCATACGAACGCATGCGGCGAAAAGCGCGCCTTGCCATGAGCGTTGGCGGCGAAAATCGTGTGGGGCGCATCGGTCCAGGCGCTATCCGCCGATACCACGGTATGGGAGATCCCGCGCTGGAGGCGACGCTCACCGATGCCGGGCTATCCGAGAAGTTTTGCTTTGCGACCATGATGGACCTCGCCTACGAGGTGCCCATTTGCATGGAAGAGGTCATGGACGAATACGCCGACCTGCCCGGCATGGCGGACCTGCGCGAGCATATGCTCGGCCCCGTCCGCGAAAACTGCCAGCGCGCCCTCGACCTCATCAGGGCAGAAATGGACTAGGTGGCCGTAATTTCGCAATTATCAAACAAAAGAGGGGGGTGTTCCTATAGTTTTGTCAACTGGGAAATGCTCTCCGTGCGACCGAATCGCGGCATGCTGACGCCTAGCCATTAGGCCGGTGGGCTTCAGTCT
>MNQC01000087.1:15466-17175 GCA_001915225.1 Collinsella sp. 60_9 | reverse complement strand
AGAAGGCTGCGAACGATGAGCTCGTAGTAACGGCCCCAGTTCCATACGGGCATGGCGATGCCGGTGACTTTGCCGTCGACCAAGCGGTGAAGCCCGTAGGCCGTTGGGTCTTCGAGCGACTTTGACATGTCAGCGCCGGTCATGACGCTTACGCCTTCGCGGCACATGGCTTCGGCAAGACCACCGGCGGGAACATCGCCCCAGGTGAGGATGACCTGCGCGCGCGGGTCGAGCAGCGAGGCGCCAATCGCAAAGGCGTTGATCTCGCTGAGTGCGCCCGAGGCGAAGACCGACGCGTGGTAGCCGATGCGGTGGTTGTCCGCCATGCTGGCGGCAAGGGCGCCCAGGAGGAACTTGGCCTCGTACATCTTGCCAAAGTACGAACGGACGCTTTGATGGGGAAGGCCGATAGAGCAGTTGAGGAACCGAACCCGGGGATACTCAACGGCAGCCCTGAGCGTGTATTCCATCAGGCGGTGCGAGGTCGAGAAGATGGCGTTTGCCCCATGTTTGACAGCCGTTTCCACGGCGGCGTAGAACATGTCCGGATCGTGACAGTCCTCGAACGCCTCGGTGCGCACGATACCGTCAAAGTGCTCATCGAGATACTGACGCCCTTGGTCGTGCAGGCTGTCCCAGCTCGACGTCGCACAGGGGAACTCATGGATAAAGGCGATGCGCAGGGGGTTAGCCGCCGAATAGACGGTCTTGCCCATAAAGAAGTTGAGCACGCCGGAGGTGGACTTGGCGGGCGCCTTTTCCTCGTCGACGCTCGGTGCTTCGACAAGATCGACCTTGTCCTCGTCATTTTTGCCGGCAATAACCAGCTCGCGCCAGATCTTGCACAGGCGGTTTACGACTATATCCGTCGGCGTATCCAGCAGGCGGTCCTGGTTGTACACATTGAGGTAGACGAGCATGGCGTCGGCGGGCGTAATGTCCAGGTGGTCGCCGCCTGCGCGAAGGTAGGCACGCTTAAAGAGCAGGAAAGTGTGGCGCAGGTAGTCGACCTTTTTCTGCGGCCATTTTTCGATAAGGTTCTGACCGAGCATCTTGGCGAGCGTCTCGTAGCTTCCCTCACGCGAGAACTCGATCTCGTATAGGGGGCAGACGCGCCAAAACGCGCAGAACTCGCCGTACAGGCGGCTTTCGACGGAATCCCATGTGCCGGGGTAGAGACGGGTGACCTTGGCCGAAACCGTCGGGGCGTCCAGGAATTTGAGGACACTGACGCGTTTGTTGCCTTCCTGGACATAGAACCGATGCATGAACTCGGTGACGATGATGGGGTCGCGATATCCCTCGGTTACCTGGATGTCGTAGAGGTTGGACCACTTGCGGGCGAACTCGGTGCCAAACGGCAGTAGGGGCATAAAGTTGCATGAAAAGGCGGACTGTAAAGTTACACGAAAAGGCGGACTGACGGCCCTTGGTGACCGTGCCGACGACCATTTCGAGCGGAATATCCCGCAGGCCGACATTCTCTCGCTGACCTAAGGGGAGCTGAGCAACCAAGCTATCGAGGTCCGTAAGGTATGGATGCTCGCTTTGGCTAATGGCGCGTCGACGTCCTTGCTCGCCGCGCTTGCGTGCTTGACGATAGGCCTCTTCCATGATGTTGCTCCCTTAGTCGTTTAAACAACTATATGAACCATGGTACCACGAATGAAAACCACAACAAAGGTGCCTGTCCCCTTTGTGGTGGTTTA
>MNQC01000087.1:13505-15381 GCA_001915225.1 Collinsella sp. 60_9 | reverse complement strand
ATAAAGATGATCTTTCCTTTGATGCCAAAGTCGCCGATTTCGCTAAAGAGTACGTAGTGCTCCTTGTCAAAGCCTGAGATGGGAAGCACGGCGGCCTTGGTAGCGTCGGTGAGCTCATCTGCCAGCGCGTCCAGTGAAGCCCACTTGGACGTGTCCTTTACGGCAACGGGCACAGCCACGCGCCCAAAGGGCATCAAATGCACGAGCGTGTTCTTGGAGATGTTGGAGTTGGGGACGATGATGGTCTGCCCGCAGGCATCTTCGATGGTCGTGTGGCGCCAGGTGATGTCCTGGACCACGCCCGACACGCCGCCGACCTCGATATTGTCGCCAGGCTTGATGATGCCCATAAACGTAACCTGCATGCCGCCAATAAGGTTTGACAGCGTGTCCTGAAAGCCGAGCGAGATGGCGATGCCGCCGACGCCAAGAGCGGCGACGAGCGCGTTTGCGTTAATGCCAAAGCAATTGTCGAGGATAAAGCTGCCGCCAATCATCCAGATGACGGCGCGCGCGATGTTGATGAAGATACTCGATGCCGGAAGCGGGTTATCGTCTCGGTTAAGCAGATGGTTCAGGGTCTTGGATACGACCTTGGTGGCGACGGCGGTGCCTATCGCCAAGATGACGGCCCAGATGATGTTGTGGACCCACCGTTGCTCAAAGAAATGAAGAATCGGCTCAAACAATTCCATGTAGGGAAAACCTCCTTATGATCGTCCAACCATGATACCCACCAAGAAGCCCGTCCGATCAAATTCGGACGGGCTTCTGTGCTCGATATAAGGTTTACGCGGCGGGGCTGTAAGGCCCGGCGGTGTAGCTTAGCGTCGACGCTTCCAGATAATGCCGAGCATGATGACGATGATGCCGCCGATAAGGCACGCGCCAACTACTGCCAGCGTGCGGTCTCCCGTTGCGGCGAGCTTACCGGTCGTCTTCTTGGCGATGACCTTCGTTGTCGTCGTGTCCGTCTTAGGCGAGGGCTTAGGCGTCGGGGCCGGTGTGGGCGTGGGGTCCACGGCAGCGGAGCCAAAGTTGATGGTGCCGGCGAGCCCGGCCATCTTGCTCTCCCAGCCGGTCTGCCCAATCAGCGCCCTCAGCGCCGCCTCGCACGTGCCCCACTCGGTGTACTTGGTGGCGTTTGCGAAGGTGGGGAAGTCGGTCGTGTTGGTGATGATGTAGTTGTTGGTTGCGACGGTATAGGTCTTGGCGGGGTCGAGCGTGCTGCCGTCCTTGGTGAGTGTGGCACTCACAATGCGCTTGCCTTCGGGCTGCGTCCAATCAATCGTCACGTTGATGCCGCCAAAGGAGAGAACGCTGCCAGAGTCATCGCGCCACTTGTACTTGTCTTGCGCCTCCTGCTCGGTATGGCC
This sequence comes from Collinsella sp. 60_9, assembly GCA_001915225.1. Taxonomy (GTDB): domain Bacteria; phylum Actinomycetota; class Coriobacteriia; order Coriobacteriales; family Coriobacteriaceae; genus Collinsella. The sequence continues at coordinate 14,005 of MNQC01000087.1, read as the reverse complement.
GGCTGCCACGTAGGCTTGCTGAAGCTCGTAGCTGTGATTGCACTCGTCGCTGATCTGCAGCGAGTGCTCGAGCGCTGCCAAGAAGTCCGCGCCGGTCATGGTCCAGGTCTCCACGGTGTTGCCGTAGGGCGAGATGGCGATGACGTTGCCGGCGGTCACGTTGCCCGCCGCGATGCCGATCACGTGGCCGATGGTCTGGACCTTGGTGGTGTCGCCCTCCTTGCTGGGGCGGAAATCAGTGGTGCGCACCATTTCCCAACCATGCGTGCCTGCGGCGTCCTCGCCGTAGAAATAGTTGGTGGTGGATGTGCCGAGCACCTTGTTCGATTCGTTTTCAAAGTCCTCGTCGAGCGGCTTGATCTTGTTGCGGACGGCTTCAAGGCGGCTTTGGTAGACGGAGCCCTTGTCGGGGTCTGCCAAAAGGTCGTTGACGTTCTTGGCGGTGTAGAGCTTCTCGTCGCTGCCGTCTGCAGGGACCGTGACCGTGTCATCGTCGGTCG
>MNQC01000087.1:12818-13367 GCA_001915225.1 Collinsella sp. 60_9 | reverse complement strand
GTGGCAAAGGTCTTGGCGTCGAGCGTGTGCGCGATACACACAACAACATCGCAGCCCTCCTTGCGCAGCTGCTCTGCCTCGGCATTGATGGCGTTCGCGGCACTCGAGAACGACGTACCCGCGACCAGGTCCGCGCGCAGCGAGGATCCCAGCGACTCATCCATGGCACCCACGACGCCGACCTTGATTTTGTAGTCGAATGTGGAGTGATCCTCGCTATCCTCCCAGGTGCGATCGAGCGTCTTCGTGATGCTCGAGCTCCATACGCCGCTCGTAGACTTCGCGTTCGCGCAGAGCATGGCGAAGGGCGTGCCGGTGGTGCTGTAGCCGGTCATGGTGCGGAGTTTGTTCGCGCCGTAGCTCCAGTCGTGGTTGCCCGGCGTGGTCGCGTCGTAGCCGTCTACATAGAAGGTGTCCATGAGCTCGGCGATGCTCTTGCCCTCGCTCATGGTGGCAAAGGTCTTGGCGTCGAGCGTGTGCGCGATACACACAACAACATCGCAGCCCTCCTTGCGCAGCTGCTCTGCCTCGGCATTGATGGCGTTCGCG
>MNQC01000087.1:519-12793 GCA_001915225.1 Collinsella sp. 60_9 | reverse complement strand
GCATGACGGCCACGGAGCCGTCAATAGCGGCGGGCAGGTTCCCTGCGAAAGCGAGGCTTGGGATGCCTGCGAGCGCGCCGGCAAACAACGCGGTGGCTAACGCAAGGCGGGGGAGTCTTTTCATGGCAGTTTCCTTAGTCCTTAGCCAGAATGTCTGGTTGAATATCGGATTATCGACATAATATGCGAAAACCGCCGCAAGGGCGTCTGTTCCTTAGCGGCGGTTTTGACGTTTGTGCAGATAAAACCTACCAAAATAAACCTGTCCCTTTTTGGCAGGTTTTAGCTCAGCAGCATGCGGTCGTTGGCGAGCTCGCCGCCCGAGACCTCCTCGAACTTCTGCAGCAGGTCGGCTACGGTGAGCGACTTCTTCTCATCGCCTGCCACGTCGTAGATCACGTGGCCTTCGTGCATCATGATCAGACGGTTGCCCAGACGGATGGCGTCGTTCATGTTATGCGTGACCATGAGCGTGGTCAGGTGGTTCTCGTCGACGATCTCCTCGGTCAGGTTGAGCACCTTAGAGGCCGTCTTGGGGTCGAGGGCCGCAGTGTGCTCGTCGAGCAGCAGCAGGCGCGGCCTGGTGAGCGTGGCCATCAGCAGGGTGAGTGCCTGGCGCTGGCCACCCGAGAGCAGGCCGACCTTGGCGTTGAGACGCGTGTCCAGACCAAGGTCCAGGCGCTTGAGCAGCTCAACGTACTCATCTTTCTCGGCCTTGGTGACGCCCCACGAAAGGCCGCGACGCTGGCCGCGACGCTTGGCGAGGGCCAAGTTCTCGGCAATCTGCATGTCGGCAGCGGTACCGCGCATGGGGTCCTGAAACACGCGGCCCAGGTACTTGGCGCGCTGCGACTCGCTCAGGCGCGAGATGTCGGTGCCGTCGAGCTCGATAACGCCCGAATCGAGCGGGTACACGCCGGCGATCATGTTGAGCAGCGTGGACTTGCCGGCGCCGTTGCCGCCGATCACGGTTACAAAGTCGCCGTCATTCAGGGTGAGGTCGACGCCGGTGAGCGCGCGCTTCTCGGTGACGGTGCCCTTGTTAAAGGTCTTCTTGACATGCGAGAGCTTAAGCATCTGCCTCATCTCCCTTCGTGTAGGAGCTGCGGAGCTTATAGCGCTCCCAAACCACGGGCACGCACAGGGCCACAGCGACAATTACGGCGGAGAGCAGCTTCATGTCGTTGGCGTCCATGCCCAACTGCAGCACGATGGCGCGGATAAGGAAGTACACCACGGAGCCAAAGACGGCGGAGGCAAGACGGACGCTAAACTGCGTGAGGCCGCCGGGCAGCAGACGGCCGAGCACCTCACCGATAACAATGGCGGCAAGACCGATAACGATGGCACCGGTGCCCATACCAATGTCGGCATACTTTTGGCTCTGGCAGATGAGCGCGCCCGAAAGGCCGATGAGGGCGTTGGAGAGCACGAGGGCGATCATCTTGGTGGAGTTGGTGTTGACGCCCAGAGCGCGGATCATGTACTCGTTGTTGCCGGTGGCGCGCAGCGCCGAGCCGATCTCGGTGCCAAAGAACCAATACAGGATGGCAACGATAGCCACGGCGAGCAGGATGCCCAAGATGATGGCAACGGTGGACTGCGGCAGACCGGTCATATTGCTGACGGCCGAGAACACGGTGCCCTTGGCAAGAATGGGCGTATTGGACTTGCCCATGATGCGCAGGTTGATGGACCACAGGCTGATCTGGGTGAGGATTCCGGCGAGGATCGCAGGAATCTCAAAGACGGTGGTCAAAATGCCCGTGACGGCGCCCGCGATGGCGCCGGCGCACATACCGGCCAGCACGGCGAGCAGCGGGTCGACGTTGTTATTGACGATGAGCACAGCGCAGACGCAGCCGCCGAGGGCAAAGCTGCCGTCGCAGGTCATATCGGGAATGTCGAGCAGGCGGAACGTGATAAACACGCCAAGCACCATAATGCCCCAGAGGACGCCCTGCGAAACGGCGCCCTGCAATGCAATGAGCATGCTTCATACCTCCTAGGATAGGGTGGACACGTGAGTCACCATGATAGCGGTAACAATGCATAAAAGAGCTGCGGCCGGATGTTTTGACTCATCCGAAACAAGCAGGGCGAACGCCGGTCTACAGCGCCCGCCCCTGTGGCTCAGATATTGAATAACGCGGCTAAAGCGCGAGCACGGGCTCTAGACGCATGCCGCGTATGGCATTACGCGTCCAGGGCGGAAAGGTCGATGCCCAGGGCCTCGGCCATTTCGTCGTTCTTGACGACGACCAGGTCCTTGCTCGAGAGGTGCTTGATCGGCATATCCTCGGGCTTGGCCTCGCCCTTCAGGATCTTAACGGCCATCTCGCCCGCGGCGTAGCCCAGGTCCTCATAGTTGATGGAGAGGGTAAACAGGCCGCCGGCCATGCACATACCCTCCTCGCCAGTCACGAAGGGAAGCTTGTTTTCCTTGCAGATCTGGCCGACCTGCGAGGCACCCGCGGCGATGGTGTTGTCGGTGGGGGAGTACAGCGCGTCGACCTTGCCCACGGCAGACTCGACGACGGACTGAATCTCGTTGGAGCTCGAGACGGTGAAGTCAGTGTACTCGAGGCCCAGCTTGTCGAGCTCCTTCTTGGCGGCCTTGATCTGGACGTCGGAGTTGGACTCGGCGGTGCAGTAGAGCAGGCCGACCTTTTTAACGTCGGGCAGGACCTTCTGCATCATCTCGAGCTGCTCGGCGACCGGGGTGAGGTCGGAAGCGCCCGTGACGTTGGTGCCGGGCTTGTCGTTGTCCTGGACCAGGCCGGAGGCGGCGTAGTCGGTGATGGCGCAGCCCACGATGGGGATATCGGCCGTGGCACCGGCGGCAGCCTGCGCGGCGGGCGTGGCGATGGCATAAATCAGGTTGACGTTGTCGCCCACAAACTTGTCGGCAATGGACTTACACGTGGACTGGTCGTTCTGGGCGTTCTTCTGGTCGATCTTGACCTTAAGGCCGCTCTCCTTGATGGCCTTGACAAAGCCGTCGTTGGCGGCATCGAGTGCGGAGTGCTCGGTGAGCTGCAGAACGCCGATGGTGTAGTCGGAACCGGCGGCAGCAGAGCCGGAACCAGAGTTGCCGCCGCATCCGGCGAGCGGGGCGAGCGCGAGCAGGCCGGCGGAGACCAGAAGGCTCCTGCGGCTGATGGTGATGTCCTTCATATCATTACCCCCAGTATAAAAATGGCTGGAAACACTGCACTGGGACAAAGTGCAAGTGGAACTATAGTAGCGCTGATGTCCATTTTTACAACAGCCTGGCGGGTTTTTTAATACAGAATCGGATGGGCGGTACGGGTAGTCGAATGGGCGGCGGAGGGTCTTATGCGGCGGAGGAGGCGTCGTCCTCGTCCAAGGCGGCGAAGAGCTTCTTGCCGTCGAGCAGGCGCGTGCTGACGTTTCTCATTCGGCCAATCTCTACAGTACGCAACGTGTCATCGGCGCCTCGGGCGTCGTAGACCGTTCCCAGCAGATACGAGATGCCATCGCGCTGTCTGATGGCAAAGGGACGGAGTGTCATCCGTGCTGCTTCGGTTTCGCCACGCGTCGTGACGCTCGAAATATCAAAACTCACCGTGGTTCCGTGGTCGATGGCCTGCTCGACGAGCTCGCACGTGTCGATGCGCTTGATGGGCGTGCGTGTTGCCTTGGTAGCCTTGCTGCCTGCGCTTGGAGCAGGTTCGGGTGTATCGAGATAGCCGCGAACGTCGGCACTCGCCATGGCAACTAAGTGCTGCGCCATGCTCTTGCGGATGGCGATAGGCGTGGAGCGGTTGCGCATGACCATACCGTGGAGCCGGATGATCTCCTCGTCGGTGAGTGGACGGGTAAGAAGTTTGTAGCCCACGCCGCGTTTGTACTCAATTTCGTATCCGGCATGGCGAAGCGCGGAGATGGCGGTGTAGATGCTGCGCCGCGCCGCCGAGATGGGCATGCGGGCGGGGTCGTCGGGATGGGCGAGGCGCCGGATCAACTCATCGGAAAGCATGGCCTTGTCCTCGCCGGTGTTTTCGCTTAATAGTTGCAGGATGCGAACGGCGCGATAGGCTGCCATCGAGGCGGCGCCTCTAGTCGTGGTGTCGTAGGTTTCAACAGCGGCTTCGGTCATGGTGCCCACGTCCTTTCCGTTTTGGGTGGCGACGGTATGGAGCCTAGGACGTGGGGCTTTCCCAGGGGCGCAGGGCGCTCTGGGCGGTCGGTAGTCGTCGGCAAACGGCGGGTCGAGTTTTCAACAGCCCTGCTCAACTGACCAAAAACTTGCCAAAAGCTTGACGGATGCTGTTGAAAAAAAGCGTCTCTCGACCGATGTCGAGAGACGCTTGTGCGATGAGCGTTGGCGTGTGGCGACGCGAGCTAGCGTCCGACGATTAGAAGTCGGCGTTGCCCACGCCGGTCAGATACATGACCAAGCGCTCGAAGCCCAGACCGTAGCCGGCGTGCTTGCAGGAACCGTAGCGGCGCAGGTCAAGGTAGTACTTGTACTGCTCGGGATTCATGCCCAGGTCCTTGATGCGGGCCTCGAGCAGATCCAGGCGCTCCTCGCGCTGGGAGCCGCCGATAATCTCGCCGATACCGGGCACCAGGCAGTCGGCGGCGGCGACGGTCTTGCCGTCCTCGTTCATGCGCATGTAGAACGCCTTGATCTCGGCCGGGTAGTCGGTCACAAAAGTCGGTCGCTTAAAGTGCTCTTCGGTCAGGAAGCGCTCGTGCTCGGTCTGCAGGTCGATGCCCCAGCTGACGGGGTAATCAAACTGGTGGCCAGCAGCGACTGCCTGCTCCAGGATCTCGACGGCCTCGGTATAGGTGACGCGGGCGAAGTCGGAGTTGGCGACATGGTCCAGGCGCTCGAGCAGACCCTTGTCCACAAACTTGTTGAGCATATTGAGCTCGTCGGGGCAGGTTGCCATGACGTCCTTGAGGACATACTTGAGCATGGCCTCGGCGTTATCCATGTAGTCGTTAAGATCGGCAAAGGCCATCTCGGGCTCGATCATCCAAAACTCGGCGGCGTGGCGCGTGGTGTTGGAGTTCTCGGCGCGGAAGGTGGGGCCAAAGGTGTACACGTCGCCAAAGGCCATGGCAAAGTTCTCGGCATTGAGCTGGCCGGACACGGTGAGGCTTGCATGCTTGCCAAAGAAGTCCTGGCTCCAGTCGACCTCGCCGGACTCGGTGAGGGGCGGATTTTTGGGGTCGAGCGTGGTCACGCGGAACATCTCGCCGGCGCCCTCGCAGTCACTCGTGGTGATGATGGGGGTGTTGACGTAGACAAAGCCCTGCTCCTGGAAGAAGCGGTGGATGGCGGCAGCCGCGACAGAGCGGATGCGGAACACGGCGCGGAACAGGTTGGTGCGCGGGCGCAGGTGCTGCTGGGTGCGCAGGAACTCGACGGTTGCGCGCTTCTTCTGCAGCGGGTAATCCGGGGCGCTCGTGCCCTCGACCTCGATGGAGGTGGCAGAAAGCTCGAAAGGCTGGGGCGCATCGGGGGTCAGCTTGACGGTGCCGGTGCAAATGAGTGCGGCCGAGACGTTTTGATGGGCGATCTCGTCGTAGTTGTCGAGTGCCTCGCGGTTCATGACGACCTGCAGGTCGCGGAAGCAGCTGCCGTCGTTGAGCGTAACAAAGCCAAAGTTCTTCATGTCGCGGACGGACTTGACCCAGCCGGCGACGGTGACGGTCTGGCCGCCGAGCGACTCGGCATCGGCATAGAGCTGCGCGATTTTGGTGCGGTTCACGTATCCTCCCATAACGGTTGAATGATAGTTATCCATACAGTTCGATATTCTAGCAGCTCGACTCATTTGAGCTATACAGATAAAGCATTGGCGGGATGGTTTTTCAAACGAAAAGCGCCCGCGGCCAAATGGTCGCGGGCGCTTGACGAGGTGCCTTTTGGCTGTGTGGCGTGGGGCCTGGCTACTTGGTCTTGGCAACCAGCAGCGGGTCGCCCAGCTTGACGAGCGGGTTGCCGCCGATAAGCGTTCCAGACTCGCCGACATGGTCGATGCTCTTAAGACGATCGAGCTCGGAGACGATGACGGTCACGATGTCCTCGTGACCAGCGGCCTTAATGGCCTCGCGGTCGAAGCTGATGAGCGGCTGGCCTGCCTTGACCACATCGCCCATCTCGACAAAGCGGGCAAAACCCTTGCCGTTCATTTCCACGGTGCCCAGGCCAACATGGATGAACACGCGCAGGCCGTCCTCGGTGATCATGCCGATGGAGTGGTTGGTGACAGTGGTGGCACCGATGCGGCCGTTGGCGGGCGCATAGATGGTGCCGGTAATGGGCTCGATGCCATAGCCCTGGCCAAGCATGCCCGAGGCGATCGTCTCGTCGGGAACCTCGTTCAGGTTGACGAGCACGCCGTTGACGGGGGCATAGATGACGCCTTCGCGGGTAGCGAAGCTTGCTGCGGGCGGAACGGACGCCTCGCCGGTCGAGGTGAAGGTGGACTTAAGCGAATCGAGCAGACCCATAGTTGCCTCCAACTTAAATAGGCGCATATCGCGCGTTTGGTTTGCCGGAAACGTTTCACATGTGTTTCGCGGCTTGGTCAACGCCCCTATTCTACGCTGCTCAACGATACCTCTGAACTGGGATTATGTGATATATCAGTTGAAGGGAAACTTATTGCCGGAGTGTTTCTGCGCCACGGGTTCAAGTGGGGTACGCTTGAAGGCGAAAAACAAGGGCGCATAATTTGCGCGAAGGGAGCACATATGATTGTCGAGAACCATGCGCTGTGGGGCGAGGAGCCGACCGAGGATTATCCGGCGACGTTTACGTATTTGGGTGCCGAGCCGTTGCCCGATAAACCGAATGGCCGCCGCCCCGCGGTGATTATCTGTGGCGGAGGTGCGTTTACGCATATCGCTCCGCATGAGCAGGATCCTGTGGCGTTTGCGTTTTTGGATCACGGTTACCAGGCTTTTGTGCTCAACTATGTCACGAGTTCTACGGGTGACGTGAGCTTTCCGCACCCCCAGGCAGATCTTGCCAAGATGGTCGCCACGGTGCGCGCCAACGCCGACGAGTGGCATGTCGATCCTAAGCGCGTGTGCGTCGTGGGCTTTTCTGCTGGCGGCATGATTTGCGCCTCGCTGGCAACACAGTGGAAGACCGGCCCCTTTGCGGCACTTGGCGGGGCGCGTCCGGACGACATTCGTCCCGATGCCGTGGTGCTGGGCTATCCATTGCTCGACTTTGCCTATGTGCGCGACATGCAGACGCGCGATCCGCGCATTGACTTGCGTGTGCCCAAGACGGGCGGCAAGACGGGGCGCGATTTGCTCAACGACTACCTGTCGATGGTGACGGGCGGCGAGGCAACTGACGAGCATCTGGCCGACATCTGCCCCACCACGCATGTTTCGCGTCAGATGCCACCGACCTTTGTATGGGGCGTGTCCGACGACAAGACGGCGCCGATCGCGCAGGTCTATCCGTTTGCCCAACGCATGGCGGAGGAGGGCGTCGCTTGTGAGATGCACGTCTTCGACCAGGGTGGTCACGGCCTTTCGCTCGGCAACGTCAACACCGCGGTCGATAACGAGGACAAGCAGGTGGCGGTCCGCCCTTGGATTCGCCTAGCCTTCCGCTTCCTGGAGCGCCATCTGTAAGAGGACGGGCATCCCAGCCCTTCAATAACTTGCGGTGAAATAGTTCCGATCTGGGGCATCAACCAGCCCATCCAGGAACTATTCCACCGCAACTTCGTTTTTGATGCCCCGCCCGGAAACTGCGCCCCAGTTTTGCCTTTCAAGGTGGGACGCAGTTTCCCATAGGGCCTCGACTGGGAAAGCGCGTCCCGTTTCGAGCGGGGATTCCGGGATGCATTTTCCGTAAGAGGCCTGTTTGGGAAACCATATCCCGTTTCGAGCCGGAATTCTGGGATGTAGTTTCCCCGAGAGGCCTCATCGGGAAACTATGGCCCTGAACTCTCCTGCCTGTCCCCATTGCGCCAATTTGCTGATTGAACATCGTTGCATGTTCGCGCTATCATGCATGGTTAAAATTGGTTAGCCATGGCAAACGGTTAGCCATGGTGAACATAAATACAACGCCCTGTGGGCGCCGGGGGAGGAACACGGACGTGAAGCTCGATACACTCGAGATTGGAAAGGACGCCGTTGTCGCATCGGTGGCATCGGACGATCAGGCACTCCGACAGCATATTTTGGACATGGGTCTAACGCCGGGCACCGAAGTCACCATGATGAAGTACGCCCCCATGGGTGACCCGCTCGAGATCCGCCTGCGTGGCTACGAGTTGACACTGCGTAAGGACGATGCCGCTCGCATCGAGCTCGTGGGTATTCACGACACCGATACGGGTCCGCGCGCTAACGCCGCAATCGGCACGACGGAGCATCCGGCCCTGGGCGAGGGGACGTATTCGCCCCGTGCGGCAAAGACGGCCGTGCCAGAGGGCGCGCCGCTGCACTTTGCCCTCGCCGGCAACCAAAACTGCGGCAAGACCACGTTATTCAACCAGCTGACGGGCTCCAACCAGCATGTCGGTAACTTTCCCGGCGTGACGGTCGACCGCAAAGATGGCACCATCCGTAACCATCCCGAGGCGAGCGTTACCGACCTGCCCGGCATTTACTCCCTGTCGCCGTACACAGGCGAGGAGGTCGTGAGCCGTCAGTTCATCCTCGACGAGCGTCCGGACGCCATCATCGACATCATTGACGCCACCAACATCGAGCGCAACCTGTACCTGACACTGCAGCTCATGGAGCTTGACCGTCCTATGGTCATCGCGCTCAACATGATGGACGAGGTGACCGCCAACGGCGGCGCCGTGGACGTCAACTTGCTCGAGAGCCTGTTGGGCGTGCCCGTTGTCCCCATTAGCGCTGCCCGCAACGAGGGTATCGGCGAGCTGGTGGACCACGCCCTGCACGTGGCGCGGTTCCGCGAGCGCCCTGGTCGCCTGGACTTTTGCGCGCCCGACGGTCCGGACGGCGGTGCGCTGCATCGCTGCATCCACGGTATTGCTAACCTGATCGAGGACCATGCCGTGACGGCGCACATCCCGGTGCGCTTTGCGGCGACCAAGCTGGTCGAGGGCGATGAGCTGGTAACCGAGGCGCTTCACCTGGATCGCAATGAGCTCGACGCTATCGAGCACATCATCACCCAGATGGAGGGCGAGGCCGGCACCGACCGCCTGTCCGCGCTGGCCGATATGCGTTTTAGCTTTATCGGCGACGTGTGCGGGCGTTGCGTCGTCAAGCCACACGAGAGCCGCGAGCACGTGCGCTCCGTCAAGATTGACCGCATCCTGACAGGTCGTTACACAGCCATTCCGGCGTTTCTGGTGATCATGGGCCTCGTCTTTTGGCTGACGTTTGGCGTGATCGGCGCGGCGTTGCAGGGACTTATGGAGGACGGTATCGCTGCCATCATCGCCTCGGCCGATGCGGGCCTCAAGGCGTTCGGTACCAACGACGTGGTGCGTTCGTTGGCTGTCGACGGCGTGCTTACGGGCGTGGGCAGTGTGCTGACCTTCCTGCCGATTATCGTCGTGCTCTTTTTGTTCCTCTCCATTCTGGAAGACTCCGGATACATGGCGCGCGTGGCCTTTGTCATGGATAAGGTGTTGCGTCGCTTTGGCCTGTCGGGCCGTAGCTTTGTGCCCATGCTCGTCGGTTTTGGCTGCACCGTGCCGGCTATCATGTCAACCCGTACGCTCCCATCTGAGCACGACCGCAAGATGACGGTCATGCTCACGCCGTTCATGAGCTGCTCGGCCAAGCTGCCGGTCTACGGCCTGCTGTGCGGGGCGTTTTTCCCACAGGCGACAGTTCCCGCCATGGTCTCGCTCTATCTGATCGGTATCGTGGTCGGCTGCATTGCCGCCCTGGTGCTCAACCGCACGGCATTTAAGGGCGACCCGGTGCCGTTTATCATGGAGCTTCACAATTACCGCCTGCCGAGCGTCAAGACGACGGTGATGCTGGCATGGGATAAGGCCAAGGACTTCATCACCAAGGCCTTTACCATTATCTTTGCCGCTACGGTGGTCATCTGGTTCCTGCAGACGTTCGATATCCGCTTTAACGTGGTCGCCGACCAGTCGCAAAGCCTGCTTGCGGGCCTCGGCAGCATCATCGCGCCGGTGCTGGCTCCGCTCGGTTTTGGCGACTGGCGTGCATCGACGGCGCTCGTCACGGGGCTCATTGCCAAGGAGAGCGTCATCTCGACGCTCACAGTGCTTTTGGGCGCAACGTCGCCCGTGGCGCTGTCGACCATGTTCTCGCCGTTTACCGCCTACGTGTTCTTGGTCTTTACGCTGCTGTACCCGCCGTGCGTGGCGTCCATCGGCGCCGTCAAGAGCGAGTTGGGCGCGCGCTATGCCGTGGCCGTATTCGCGTTTCAGGTGACGGTCGCCTGGGTCGTGGCGTTTGTCGTGCATTCGGCGGGCATGTTGCTGGGGTTGGCTTAGCTATTTATTGACGGCGCAACCTCTGTGTATTGAGTTGATTGCGGCCCTGCATCTGTACTGACGGATGCGGGGCCGTTGCTATATAATCGCCCACCGCCCAAGACAATCGGAGAGGTTTCCTACATGACTCAGGCAAGACAAGATGGCATCTCGCTCAAGCAGTGGCTCCCGCTTATCGGGCTCGCCTGTTGCGCGTTCGTATTCAACACGTCGGAGTTCATGCCCATCGGTCTTCTGACTGATATTGCCGCATCGTTCTCGCTCACCGAGGCCCAGGCAGGCATCATGATTTCGGTCTACGCCTGGGGCGTCATGCTGCTGTCGCTGCCGCTTATGGTGTTTGCCTCGCGCTTTGAGTTCAAGCGGATGTTGCTGGGCGTGCTGGCCGTGTTTTCGTTGGGCCAGTTTCTGTCCGCTGTGGCGCCATCCACATGCCGTGTTCTGGTCGGTCGCCTCGATCATGGCCTCGCGCCTCGTCGACACCCGCCATGGGGCGCTCGCCATCAGCATAATCGCCACGGGCTCGTCCATCGCGCAGATCTTTGGCCTGCCGATCGGCCGCGCCATTGGCTTGGCCGTGGGCTGGCGCATGACGTTTGCCGTGGTCGGTGCCTTCTCTGCCGCCGCGGTGGTGTACCAAGCCGCGGTGTTCCCGGCTATGCCGGCGGGCGAGCGTTTTACCGTCAAGCAGCTGCCCGAGCTGCTCAAGAACCCGTTTTTAATCGCGCTCTACGCGGTCACGGTCTTTATGGCGACCGGCTATTACGCAAGCTACAGCTATATCGAGCCCTTCCTGGCGCAGGTCGCGCACGTCGATGCGGGCGCCATCACCATGACGCTGACGGCGTTTGGCTGCTCTGGTCTGCTCGGAAGCTGGCTGTTTGGCCGCCTGTTCGATGGGCATCGCTTTCCGTTCCTTGCTATCACGCTCTCCGGGGTACCGGTCGCCTTGCTGCTTATGGGTCCTGCCGCGTCGTCGCTCGCCGCGGTTCTTGGCGTTTGCGCGCTGTGGGGCTGCTGCGCCACGGCCTTTAACGTGGCGTTTCAGGCCGAGCTCATCAAGTACACGCCCGCGGATTCGTCGGCTGTCGCCATGTCGATCTTCTCGGGTCTGTTCAATCTGGGTATCGGCACGGGCACCGCAATCGGCGGCGCCGTGGTTTCGGGTCCCGGTATCGCTTGGATCGGCTTCGTGGGCGGGGCGATTGCCGTCGTGGGCGTCATCCTCGCCATTACCGTACTGTTCCCAGCCATCCGCCGCGCCAAGCCCGTCGCCTAGCCACATCCTCCTCATCAGTTGCGGTGGAATAGTTCCTGTTTAAGGCCTCTGAAGGCCCAAACAGGAACTATTCCACCGCACTATGTGGGCATACGAGACGACGTTCTATCAGATCTATCCGCTGGGCTTTTGTGGAGCTCCGCGCGAAAACGCCGCCCCCGTTGCCGAGGATGAGCTCGCCCAGGCCGCCGATGCCACAGCTAGCCCCGATGCGCCCATCATGAAGATTGCCAAATGGGCCGACTACCTGCAGGAACTCGGCGTTGGCGCTGTGCTGATCAACCCGCCGCTCGAGTCCGATAGCCACGGCTACGATACGCGCAGCCTGCGCCACATCGACCGCCGCCTGGGCGGGGATGCCGACTTTGCCGCCGCATGCGAGACGCTGCATGCCCATGGCATCCGCGTGGTGCTCGACGCCGTCTTTAACCACGTTGGCCGCGGTTTTTGGGCCTTCCGCGACGTGCAGGAGCGCAAGTGGGACTCGCCGTACAAGGACTGGTTCCACATCAGCTTTGACGGCAAC
>MNQC01000087.1:0-445 GCA_001915225.1 Collinsella sp. 60_9 | reverse complement strand
TGGTCGATTACCTGCTCGAGTCTGTGCGCCGCTGGGCCGATGTCTTTGGCGTCGACGGCCTGCGTCTGGACGTCGCCTATATGCTCGACCGCGACTTTATGCGCCGCCTACATGCCTTTACCCGCGAGCTCAAGCCCGACTTTGTGCTGATCGGCGAGACGCTCCACGGCGACTACAACCAAATCGTCAACGACGAGATGCTCGACTCCTGCACCAACTACGAGTGCTACAAGGGCCTGTACTCCAGCTTTAACTCGGTCAACATGTTCGAGATCGCCCATTCGCTGCATCGCCAGTTTGGCGGCGACCCCTGGTGCATCTACCGCAGCAAACACCTGCTGTCGTTTGTCGACAACCACGACGTGCCGCGCCTGGCAAGCATCCTCACCGACAAGTCGTGCCTGCGTCCCGCCTATGGCATACTCTTTGGCATGCCGGGCATTCC
>MNQC01000086.1:17920-20054 GCA_001915225.1 Collinsella sp. 60_9 | reverse complement strand
ACACGCCCTCAGAGATCGGCATGCAGATGGTCTTGTCTGCCAATTTGAAGAGCTCGGCCCACTCCCCTACGCTGGGACAAGCGCTCGAAGAAGCGTTCGTCTCCGCCTGAACAGCGCAGTTGAGCTCATGAACATCGAGCGAAAGGTCATCGACGAATTCACGCTCCCCCACTCGAATTTTGAGGGGCGCAAATGCAAAGGTGGTATGGGGTGCGGTCGGTTGCCAATCGCGGAGGTTACAGCTTGAATCGGAGATAAGTGCCCAGCTCATAGAGGGTCCTTTCTAATTGTTCTTCAACAATTATAGCTTTCTTGCTGACCGATTGGGCCGCTATCTAGTATTCAAAACTAGATAGCGGCCTGGACTAAAGATAAAAGAATGGACCTCGCAACTTAAAGCCACGAGGTCCACATTCACACGCTGTGTAAGATGACTTAGTAACGCACGAAGATGTAGTTATTGTTCATGCCGGCGGCAACGGAGCTGATGATAACACCCGTGTTGTAGTCGGAAGCATGAATCATCTGACCACCACCGATGTAAATGCCGGTGTGGTACGAGTTGACCACAACGTCACCGGGCTGCGGATCGGACACACGCGTCCAGCCCATAAAGGTACCCGTGGTGCCCAGGCGGCAATAGCGACCAGTGAGGCAATAGCTAACAAAACCAGAGCAATCGAAGCTGTTCGGTCCAATGCCGCCCCAGGAATAAGCGCAACCAAGCTTGCTGTATGCACGCGAGACAACAGAACCGCCGTCGACGGACTGGCTCGGAGCAGAAGGCGTCGGAGCCGGAGCAGGTGTGGAGGGCTGCGGCGTCGGAGCAGGTGCCGGCGTAGGAGCCGGAGTGTTGCCGCCCTGGTTGTTGTTATTGCTGGTCTGGCCACCGTTGTTGGTGTTCTCGGTCGTACCGGCAGTCTCGTTGCTCACCGTGGCCTTCTCGGCGGTGCTGGCGTTGATGCCGGCCTGAAGCGCGGCGTTGGCCTCGGCCTCGGCGGCAAGCTCGGCCTGCAGCTGCGAATCCAGGGAATTTACGACGTTCTGGGCTTCAGCCTGCTGGGCATTAAGCTCGTCGACCTTCTTTTGCGTGGCGGCGACGTTCTTCTCCTGCTCGGCCTGCTTATCGGTGAGCTGCTGCTTAAGCTCCTTGACCTCTTGAATGGTCTGAGCCTGCTTATCGGAAACTTTCCCGTAGTAGAACAGACGGTTGAGCATATCGCTCAGGTCATCGACGCCCGTCAGAACCTGAAGCAGGCTCAGGCCGCCGGTTTTGTACTCGCCGGCGACATAGGTCGAGAGCTTGGCCTGACCATCGGCAATTTCCTGCTGCTTTTGCGTGATCTCGCCAGCAGTCTGATCGAGCGCCTGCGTCTGCGTGGCGAGCTCATCGTAAATCTGCTGGGTTTGGGTACCGATCTGCTCGAGCTTAGTACGAGCAGCGGCAAGGTCGGATGCGGTATCGGCGTAGGCAGGAGCCGCGAGGCCCAAGCCCAAAACACAAGCGAGGGTTGCCGTAGCAGCGCAGCGTGCCATGTTTTTGTGCGTGTTTGCTGTGCGCATGTAGCTTCCTTTCCACTAACTAAGGGTAACGGCTAGTCCACCGTCACCAGACTAAAGAGCTCCACATCGTCATTAGACGGCGTGAGCTTCTCGCGCGGGTTGAGAAACGCAAGCTCAAGGATACAACCGTAACCGACAAGCTTTGCGCCCATATCTCGCACCAGTTTACCTGTTGCCTCGACGGTTCCGCCCGTCGCGACCAAGTCGTCCAGAATCAACACGGTATCTTTAGAGCTGATAGCGTCGGCATGGATCTCAATTGAATCGGTGCCGTACTCGAGCTCGTAGCTCTGGCTCACGGTCTCGCGCGGCAGCTTGCCCGGTTTACGTGCGGGAACAAAGCCGGCGCCAAGGGCTACAGCCACCGGTACGCCAACCATAAAGCCGCGAGCCTCGGGACCCACGACCTTGGTGATTCCCATGCCGGCAAAGTGTTCGGCGAGGGCATCGGTCATGGCTTTGAGCGCCTCGGGATTGCCAAAGAGCGGCGTGATGTCTTTAAAGATGACTCCGGGCTCGGGATAGTCGGGGATGTCGACGATTTGAGATTCGAAGTCGTACATTGCATGAC
>MNQC01000086.1:9980-17889 GCA_001915225.1 Collinsella sp. 60_9 | reverse complement strand
AGGTTATTTGCCTGCGGTGGCGGTGCCGGATTGCGAAGGGGCGACGACCTTGAGCGGCTTTACGAGAGAATCCTCGTGCGAAGCCGGCATGGCTGTCTCTTCGTTTTTGGCCTTGGTGGACTCGGAGCGAGTGATTTCCTCATCGAGTGCATCGATGTCGGCGTCTTCGACCACGGCGTTGAGCGACTCAAAAACGCGGTTCTTGAGCAGCGCAGTGTGCACACCTTCCGTCAGGTCGTGAAGCTTCTTAAACGCACGCTCGAGCTTGGCGTCGCGCTCGTCATCGGAGGTATCCATGCCGAGCATGCTCACGAGCACCTGCTCAAACATCGAGGACTCGCGGTTGGCGGAAGACACGTACTGACGCAGGTTGCGCGGCTCGATATGGAAGCGCGACAGCTCGGAGCAGTAGCGGATGATCGGGAAATCGCGACCATCGACGAGCTCACGATTTTGCGGGCTCTTGATGATGCGAATGAGGTCGTTCTCGGCGAGCGAGCGGATAAACGAAATCTCGACGCCCAGCATATCGGGAATGGTCTCGATAGGATGCAGCTTTTGCTTTGTCTCCTTGGGCTCCGTCTTGAGTGGAACATCGGACAGCAAGCCCACCTCGTAGGCGAGCGTTGACAGGTCCGTGGCGTTTTCCAAGCGCTGCTTAATTACGTTGAGCGGCATGTAGCGAGTCTTCTGCAAGTGCAGAATGACCTCCAGGCGATCAACGTCCTCCTTGGAGTACTGACGATATCCCTTAGGCGTACGATGAGGGGTAATGAGCCCCTCATCCTCTAGAAATCTAATTTTTGAGTTCGAAAGATCGGGGTATGCGCCTCGAAGTAGGTTGACGACTTGGCCGATACTCAGATAGTTGCGTTCGGCCATTCCCTACTCACCGGTTTCGATGCGCTCCGGCGTGCTCTCGTGGTAGATGAGCGTAAACGTACCGATCTGGACGGAAGAACCGTCGTGCAGCGGGGCCGCGTTGACTATGGCACCGTCGACCCAGGTGCCATTGAGCGAGCCCAGGTCCTCGATGCGAGCTCCGAGGCCCTCGCGAATAATGCGCGCGTGGCTGCGCGAAACAGTCATGTCGTTGAGGAAGATGCCGTTCGCGGGATCGCGGCCGATGGTGGTCACGTCGTCCTCGAGCTCAAAGGCGGCACCAGTCTGCGGACCCTTGACGCGGTGATGCGCACGTTGGCCATGAGGTCGGGAACGGTGACGTCGCTTGAAGGCACGCGGAATACGCAGGTAGCGTCAGCAGTCTTATCATTCTGAGGCATATTGTTAACCATGTTGTCCATGACAACCCCTAACTTATCGCGGACGTGCCGCAAATAATGAACCGTACGTAATCATACCCCAACGAATCAGTCTTCGATTTCAGGGTTCAGAAAGTCGATGTCCTCGTCCTCGGGATGCGCGAGAGCCTGTTTAATGGCCACTCCGCCCTTAATGGAGTAGATGACAGCCGTGAGCATGGAGAAGATCACGCCGCCGTACACAAAGAAGATGCCGAGGGGCACCGAGCTTCCGTTGAGGCCCGGGAAGGCCTTAAGGGTTGAAGGTAAAAGATGCAGGCCGTCAATAACGGGGAACCCGAGCAGCATGAGCGAGAAGCCGGTCATGAGCAGCGCTGTGGCAATCTTTCCGGGGAAGACGACATCGATGGGGCGACGGTGATAATGACGCACGATAAGCGTGCCGATGCCCAGATAGATGTCGCGGCCGATAATGAGCACGCAGACCCAGATGGGCAGCTCTCCGCGGACCACCAGTCCAAGTACGCCGGTGAACAGCAGCGCGCGGTCGCAAATGGGATCCATGACCTTGCCGAGCCACGAGACCGTCTTGGTCATGCGGGCGATCTGACCGTCCATCCAGTCGGTGGAGGCGGCAACGGCGTAGATAACGATGGCGATGACGCGGTTGTTATCCGTCACAAACAGGTACAAAAATACCAGGGTGAGGATCAGGCGCGTAAAGGTGATGAAATTGGAGATCGTAAAGATCTTATTCGACGGGTAATCGGAAGTGCCGATAAGCTCCTTTTTGATCTTCTTTTTGATGCCCACAGGACTCCCCCGCTGGTTAACGACAAAACTTTCGATACTATACCCGTTCCGGCGATGTCTATCCAGCCAAGCCATAGAGAGTCCAGACATGTGGAGGGCGTCGTAGGCGGCGGGAGATTTCGCATTCGTGTACATCAGCCTCCAAACATGTCGAAAAATGTCGATTTTGGAGGCTGATGTACAGGTTTTTGTTGCGCAGGCGTATCGAGCGGGACAGCCATTCTTCGTTGCTTTAATCAAATGAATCATGATGATTAATAACAAAAAAGGTCAGGCACTAAGTGCCTGACCTGCAAACTTCTGGTCGGGACGACTGGATTCGAACCAGCGACCCCTTGACCCCCAGTCAAGTGCGCTACCAAGCTGCGCCACGTCCCGAAGCTTTTGTTTGTTGCTCTGCTCTCGCTCGCAACAGGGAGTATATTAACCCGAAACTTTAGACTTGTGCAAGAACTTTTTTACAAATTTTGAAGCAAGTCCAAAATTGTATCTGCGAGCTGGGGTTTTGTTAGCACGGGAAGTTCTTGCGTACCCGTTGTGCTCACAATCCAGGCCTTGTTAGTGTCGGTTCCAAAGCCCGAATCGGCGCGCGAGACATCGTTGGCGATAATGGCATCGCAGCCCTTGCGGGCCAATTTGCGCTCGGCGTACTCGACAACGTTATCGGTCTCGGCCGCAAATCCGATTACGCACCGCTCGCCCTTCTGGCGCGAGAGCTCGGCCAAAATATCGACCGTTTCGACAAGCTCGATGCGATCCAGGCGTTCGTTGGCCTTTTTGAGCTTATGGTCCGCGGGGGATACGGGGGTGTAGTCGGCGACAGCCGCTGCGCAAATGGCCGCATCGGCCGTCTGGAAGGCGTTTAACGCCGCCTGCAGCATCTCTGCGGCGGTCTGCACGCGCACGCACTCCACGCCGCGACCCACGTCGAGTGACGTCGGCCCCAGCACGAGCGTGACCTCGGCACCGCGGCGAGCGGCCTCCCCCGCCAGGGCGATGCCCATCTTTCCCGACGACCGGTTGCCAATGAATCGCACCGGGTCGATTGGTTCGTGCGTGGGGCCGGCAGTGATGACGACGCGCTTGCCTGCCAGGTCCTGAGGCACGGGTTTGAGCACCTCACAGACAGCCTCGACGATGTCCTCGGGCTCGCTCATGCGTCCCGTGTCCACGTCGCCGCAGGCAAGGTAGCCGCTGCCGGGTCCCACAACATGGACACCGCGCTCGCGCAGCGTGGCCATGTTGGCCTGCGTCGCCGGCGCCTTCCACATGCCGTTGTTCATAGCGGGTGCGATCACGATGGGTCGCGGCGTCGCAAGCAGCGTGGTGGAAATAAGGTCATCGGCGATGCCGTTGGCCATCTTGGCGATGATATTGGCCGTCGCGGGCGCCACGACCACCAGATCGGGCTCCTGCGCAAGCGAAATGTGGTGGATGGGGTCGGAGGGGTCGTCGAATAGGCCCACGGCAACGGGCTCGTTGGTGAGCGCACGGAAGGTGAGCGGGCCCACAAACTCCGTGGCGTGCTCGCTCATAACGACCTTGACGCGCGCACCGCGCTTTTGCAGCAGGCGCACGATATTGCACGACTTATAGGCGGCGATCCCGCCGGTAATGCCCAGCAGGATCGTTTTTCCCTCAAGCTGCATTGAATTGTTGGATGCCGCCATCGTTTAAGCTTCCTTGCTCGGGAGTACCAGGAGGCGGTGGCAGTACGGGCAGTGCGTAATCTCGCTACCGTCGTGGTTGAGGTCGCTCATGGACGATGCCTGCAGCGCGGTGTGGCAGACTGTGGGGATGTTGCCCTGGATGGTCTCGACGGCCAGGCCGCGGAACTGCTTGAGCAGACGCTCGTAGTCGGTGAGCACGTCGGCCGGCAGCGTGGCGGCAAGCGCGGTGCGTTCCTTAGTGGCGGCGTCAATCTGAGCCTGCAGGTCGGCAGCCTTAGTGCGGGCGGCCTTGGTATCGGCCTTCACGCCCTCCTCGAACTTGGCGATAATTGCCTGTGCGCGGGCCTCGCGGTCGAGCGCCTCCTCATGGGCGACAACGACGTCCTTGCGGGTGTGCTCAATCTTGTCCAGACGCTTGGCCAGGGTTGCGAGTTCATTCTCCAGGTCCTGAACCTCACGGTAGTCGGAACCGTCGACGTGGCGCTTCTTGGCAGCCTCAATGGCGTTGTTGGTCTGAATCTCGGTGGTGTTGAGATCGTCGAGCTCAATGTCCAGGTCCTTGCGCTGGGCGTAGAGCTTGGTCATCTCGGCTTTGAGCTTAACGTAGGTCTTACGCTTGGAAGCGAGCTCCTTGAGCTCCGGCATATTGGCAAGTTCGCTCTTGTTGCGGGCGAGCTCCAAATCGATCTGTTGCAGCTTGAGTAGCGTAGCGCCGGCGCTCATAAGTTCTCTCCTTTTGTCACAGTCCACCATTGGCAAGGGTTCAGTATTTTAATCGCATGACGGGGGTCGACCCCGGCATCAACTGCAGAGTTCATCAATATATCAACGAACGGCTCCTCGGAGCGGTCGTGGCCGAGCAGGATCGCCGGTAGCCCGCGCAAGGCAAGGTCTTGCGCCACGTGGTAGCCCGCCTCGCCCGTCACGACAACATCTGCGCCCGCGGCGATGGCGAGCTCTCCAAAGTCGCCCAGGGAGCCGCCCAAAATGGCGACGGTTCGGCACGGGTGCTCGGCTTCACCCCAAACGCGCGGGTTGCTGCCGAAGGCCGTGGCAGCACGGGTGGCAAGATCGCGCAGCGTGCACGGGTCGTTGAGCGTTGCAAGTGCGCCCAGGCCGGTGGCTTCGGGGTCGTCCACGTGCTCCAGTGAGCTCACGGGTGCGGCACCCAGCAGCTCGCTCAGGCAGAGGCAGGCTTCGTGCGAGCGGTCCAGGTTGGTGTGGAGCGAGATAATGCTCACGCCGCATCGGGCCGCCTCATAGAGCGCCGCGCTGCACTGGGGACGCGTGGCATCCGCCGGACAAAACGCCTCGGGCGCCTTGATATAGATGGGGTGATGCGTCAGCAGCACGTTGGCGCCGGCCTCCTGGGCGCGGTGCACATTGGCTTCGGTCGCATCGAGTGCGCAGGCAACACCGGTAATCTCCGCGGCAGGGTCGCCGACGGAGAGTCCTACATGGTCCCAACTCTCGGCATCGGTCTTGGGATAGCGTGCCAGCAGCGCGCGCTCAAGCTCGGCGGCGATCATGCGGCACCCACGATCGAGAGGAGCGTCTTGGCGAACTCATTCAGATCGGCCGGATTCACGCGGTCATCGAAGGAGATGCGCAGTGCGCCCAGCGCCTGCTCGCGACCGATGCCCATCGCGCTCAAAACGTGGCTGGGGTCCATGCTGCCGCTCGAGCATGCCGAACCTGCCGACACTTCAAAACCGGCGGCATCGAGCTTGATGATAAGCTCCTCGGAGTCCATTCCGTCAATGTAGATCGATACCATGCCGGGCAGACGGTCGACATGTGCGTAGTCTCCCATGGTGGCGTGAATGCGCGGATGAGCCGTAAGCGTGGCGTAGAGCTTGTCGGAAAGGGCTTGCAGCTTCTCGCGTTCCTGAGCCACATGGGGTGCCAGCGTGCGGGCGGCAGCGGCAAAGGCCAGCTGTGTGCGCAGGTCCTGCGTGCCGGCGCGACGTCCGGCTTCCTGTCCGCCGCCAAAGATGCGGGGACGCAGTGGCGTGCGGGTCTTAACGTAGAGCGCGCCGGAGGCAACGGGACCGCCAATTTTGTGGGCTGCGACGGACATGGCGTCGACGCCTAGCTCGGTGGCATCGAGCGGAATGTGCAGATAGCCCTGGATGGCGTCGGTGTGGAACAGGGCGCCCACGGTATGCGCGGCCGCGGCAAGCTCGCGGATGGGCTGCACCACGCCGGTCTCGTTGTTGGCGACCATGATGCTCACGAGCGCCACGTCGTCGCCTAGTAGCTCGACAAGCGCGGCAGGCTCAATGTAGCCCGCGCGGCAGGGCTGCACCAGGTCGACGGTAAAGCCAGCGGCACGCAGCAGCGGCAGGTTGTCCAGAATCGAATCGTGCTCGATGGCAGATACGATCACGCGGTTGCGCTTGCGGTCGCGCTGACGGGCGCCCTCGGCAAGACCGAGCAGCGCCAGCTGGTTGGCTTCGGTGCCGCCGTTGGTCAGAACAATCTCGGACGGGCGGACGCGTGCGCCAAAGCTATGGGCGATCTCGCGACGGGCAACCTCCAGGCGCGCGGCGGCCTTGCGGCCGAGCGAGTGCAGCGAGTTGGGGTTGACGCCGGCAAGCTCGCTGTCGTCATATTCGCGCTGCGCAAGGAGCGCCTCGGCGCGCATGGGCGTCGAGGCGGCGTAGTCAAGATTCACGGGTATGCGGTTTTGACCTGCGGTCATAAGGGTTTATGCCTCCTGTGCGGCCTCATTGCCCAGCTTCTGCAGCAGCGCAACCTCGGCGGCGGGATCTTCGGACTTAAATACGGCGGAGCCGGCCACGAGAACGCTGGCACCAGCCTTGACGACCTCGGCAATGTTCTTGGAAGAAATGCCGCCGTCGACCTCGATCATGGGCGACACGCCGTGGCGCTCGCACATGGCCTTGAGCTCGTGCAGTTTGGCGATAGTGCCCGGGATAAAGCTCTGGCCGCCAAAGCCCGGGTTCACGCTCATGAGCAGCACCATATCGACGACGTCGATGATGCTCTCGAGCACGCACACGGGGGTGGCGGGGTTGAGCACCACACCGGCCTTGACGCCGCGCTGCTGAAGATGCGTGAGCGTGCGGTGCAGGTGCGTGGAGGCCTCATAGTGCACGGTGATCATGTCGGCACCGGCGTCGGCGTACCAATCGACCGTCTCGTCGGGGTTCGATACCATCAGGTGCGCGTCGACCGGCGTCAACGCCAAAGGTGAGGTTGCCGGTAAAATGACCGTCCATAACGTCAAAGTGCACGTAATCGGCGCCGGCGATCTTGTCGAGCTCGCCCTTGAGGTTGGCCATGTCGGCCGAAAGGACGGACGGAGCGATTTTGATGGAACCCATGGTAGTAGCCTTTCTGCGCTAGTCGTTGAGTCCGTAGAACTCTTGAGAGGGGACGCGGTCGGTAAGAATCTCGAGCGCCCTATCCAAAGTAACACCGTTGTAGAGCGTTTGCTCCACGGCAAAGGTGAGCGGAATGTCTACGCCCAGTGAACGGGCAAGCTCGCTGACGCTGCGGGCCGCGACGGCGCCCTCAACCACCATATGCGTGCGCGTCTGATACTCGTCGAGCGACACGCCGTGGGCAAACTCGTAGCCAAAGGTGCGGTTGCGCGAGTGCTCCGAGGTACAGGTGGCAATGAGGTCGCCCATGCCGGCAAGTCCCATGCAGGTCATAGCTTGACCGCCGCGGGCATGCACCAGACGGCTAATCTCGGCCAGGCCGCGCGTCATGATGAGGGCGAGCGTGTTGTCGCCGGCACCGGTGCCGGCGGAGATGCCGCACACGATGGCGATGACATTTTTCATGGCGCCGCAGACCTCGACACCGGTCATGTCTTGCGACAGATAGATGCGGAAGGCCGTGGACAGGAGCAGGTCCTTAAAGGTCTCCCCTATCTGCGGATGTTCGCTGGCGATGACGGCGGCAGAAAGCCCGCCGCGGCAGATCTCCTCGGCATGGTTGGGGCCCGAGAGCGCCGCCACGCGCGCCTCGTTGCCGATCTCGCTGGCGATGACCTCGCTCATGAGCAGGCCGGACTCGGGCTCAATGCCCTTGGTGAGGCAGAGCACCGGGGTGTCGGCGGCGATGAAGGGGGCTGCCTGATGACATACGCTGCGCAGGTGCGTGGAGGGCACGGCAAAGATGATGGCCTCG
>MNQC01000086.1:9582-9897 GCA_001915225.1 Collinsella sp. 60_9 | reverse complement strand
ATGCCGGCGGCCGTCTGCTCGCTGTGGGCCCACATGGTCACGCGCTCGGCTCGCGTGGCGGCAAGGCCGGCGACGGCGGTTCCCCAGGAGCCGGAGCCAATCAGCGCAACATTCATGACTCTCTCCTACTTATCGTCGGGCTCGGTGACGCGCTTGGTAAACGAGAGCTTGGACTCCTTACCGGTCATGAGCTTTTTGATGTTCGCGCGATGGGCCCACACCACGGTGATGCCGATCATCGCCATGCAGAACTTGAGGCCCAGGCTGCTGTACGGAAAGACCGCGCAAGCAGCGATAGGAAGACCGATAGCTGCG
>MNQC01000086.1:475-9491 GCA_001915225.1 Collinsella sp. 60_9 | reverse complement strand
TGCCCAGCAGCGACAGGCCAATAGGCCAGTACCAGGCGAGGATGACGCCCAGACCAACGGCGATACCCTTGCCGCCATGGAAGTTGAGGTAGGGCGAGAAGATATGGCCCCACACGGCTGCCAGGCAAATGACACCGAGCATCCAGTCGCCGGGGGCACCAGGCGCCATAATGTTTGGCGGAAAGCCATAGCCCACGCTCGCGATGAGCGGACGGGCAATGACAACGCAGATGGCGCCCTTAAGGCAGTCGAGCAGCAACGTGAGCGCGGCCACCTCACGCAGGGCGTTGGTGGTGCCGATGTTGCCGGAGCCAGCCTTGCGAATGTCGGTGTGGTTGAACACGCGGCCCAAGATAAGGCCAAACGGAATCGCCCCGATAAAGAACGAGACCACGGCGCAGATGGCGGTCAGAAGAATCGGATTATGCATCCTTTTGCTCCTTCTTCCTAAAGAAGAGTCGAATGGGCGTGCCGGCAAAGTCGAAGGTCGAGCGCATGCGGTTCTCCACGTAGCGCTGGTAGGTGTCGTTGACCAGGTCGCTATGGTTGACGAAGAACGTGAACGTCGGCGGGTTGACGCCCGTCTGGGTCACGTAGTGCATGCGCAGGCGGCGCTTGCCGTCCACCACGGTATGACCGAACTCGCGCAGGTCGGTGAGGAACGTGTTGAGGCGCGAGGTGCTGATCTTTTGCGAGCGCGTCTTTTCGGCGGCGTCTACCATTGCCCAGATCTTCTCGACGCTGCGGCCGGTCAGGGCAGAGATGCGCAGGTACTGGGCCCAGGGAGCCATGACGCCCAGACGGCGGTCGATGGTCTCCATGCAGGCCTCGCGCTTGCGGTCGTCGTCGAGCAGGTCCCACTTGTTGAGCAGCACCACGATGGCGCAGCCGCGCTCGATGGCCAAGCCCATGACCTTCTGGTCCTGCTCGGTGACGCCCACGGAGGCGTCGACGACGAGCAGCGCCACGTCGGCGCGGTCGATGGCGCGCAGGCCGCGGACCATCGAGTAGTACTCGATGTTTTCGTACACGGTGCTCTTCTTGCGGATGCCCGCGGTGTCGACCATGCGGTAGTGCTTGCCGTTGCGCTCGACGACCGTGTCGATGGCGTCGCGCGTGGTGCCGGCAATGTTGGACACGATGGAGCGGTCGGCGCCGAGGATGCGGTTGAACAGCGAGGACTTACCGGCGTTGGGGCGGCCGATGATGGCCACGTTCAGCGCATCGGGGAACTCGTCGGCGACCTCGTCCTCCTCCTCGGGCAACAGGCCGATGCCGAGCGAATAGAACTCCCAGATGCTGTCGTTTTCGCGGTCGGGGTTGTCGAGCTTGTTTACCAGCAGAAAGACCGGCTTGTCGCAGCGCTTGAGCATGCGAGCGACCGACTCGTCCTCCTCGGTGACGCCGGTGCGGCCGTCGACCACAAACAGGATGACGGCGGCTTCCTCGGCGGCGGCGAGGGCCTGGTCGCGGATGGACGTGGCAAAGACGTCATCGCTCTTGAGCGGTTCGATGCCGCCCGTGTCGACGATGGTGAACTCGCGGCCGTTCCAATCGGCCGTGTGATACGAGCGGTCGCGCGTGACGCCGCGGGACTCGTGGACGATGGCGTCCGAGGTCTGGGCCAGGCGGTTAACGAGCGTGGACTTGCCCACGTTGGGGCGTCCGACGACGGCGACGATAGGTTTCATCTGCTCTCCTTTAATGGGTAGGGTCAGTGGAAGTGTTAGAGTCGGCAGGCACAATGCCAAGGATGTGCTCCAGGGTATCGAGCAGCTCATGCGGCATGGTCGACACCACATGGACCTCGGCGCCGCGACTGGTAAGGCTTGCGAGTAAATCGTCACGATGATACTCGTCAAGCGTCATGCCGTCAGCGTTGAACATGAGCTTAGGCACAAAGAGCATAACCCCCGACAGGTCTTTGGGTATGCTCGGTGCGCACATGCTTGAAGTCTGCCCCTCCATCGCGGCGGGCAAACCGAGCCTCGAAGTGCATCCGCTCGGCATCGGCGGCAAGCACATCGTCCGTCTCGTCTAGGTATGAGCGGATCATGCCGATACCGTCGTAGTACTGCGGATAGCCGTCGTAAAAGTCCGCCTCGGGCGGATCGATGCCGGCGTCCAGGTAGAACTCGTCGCTCATCTGGAAGGTGTGGCGGCCAAAACGCTCGAAGGCGCGGTCCTGGTAGGGACGGATCATAGCAATGGTCTCGCGCGCCAGTTCGGGCTTGTCGCTGTATGACCAGCTAAAGCGGTTCTGATGCTTGGTAAAACCGAGCGGCACAATGCCATGCCAGGGCACAACACGATCTGCGCGTGAATCTCGATGCCGGCGGCCATGATGGCCTCGAGTACGTCCATGCCGCGCTGGGCGTTGCGGCCCATCATACGACGGCGGACGTCGGGGCTCACGGCATGGACCGACACGTTCATAGGGCTCATGTTGCGTTGGATGACGTTTTGCACGTCCTCGTCGGTGAGGTTCGTGAGCGTGACGAAGTTGCCCTGCAAAAAGCTCAGGCGGTAGTCGTCGTCGCGAATATAGAGCGTGGAGCGGCCGCCCTTGGGCAACATGGTCATAAAGCAGAACACGCAGGCGTTTACGCAGGTACGCATGCCGTCGAAGATGGGGCCATCGAACTCAAAACCCCAGTCCTCGCCCGGGAAGCGGTCGAGCTCGACGGGGGTGACGGTGCCGTCGCGCGGGTCGAATACCTCCAAATCAACGGTGTCGTCGTCGGCCTCCCAAAGCCATACGATCATGTCGGTGAGCGCCTCACCGTTGACCGTGAGCACGCGCATGCCCGGCTCGATACCCACATCCCACGCGGGCGATTCGGGACGCACGTTCTTTACGAGCGCGCCCTCACCCGGCTCGGGGTCGCGGCTGCGCCCGTAATCGGCCACCTCGGCGGCGTATGCGGGTACGGTCTGGTCCATGGTTAGCGGCAAAGCTCCTTGATGCGCGCAACGGCGCGCTCGATGTGTTCTTGCGGGGTGGAGGCTCCGGCGGTGATGCCGATGTGGTGAGCGTCGGCAAACCACGCGGCCTGGATCTCGGAAGCTTCCTCGATGTGATGCGTATGCTCGCAGGCGTCTGCGCAAATCTGAGCCAGGCGGCGGGTGTTGCCCGAGTTCTTGCCGCCCACGACGACCATGCAATCACAGCGTTTGGCAAGTGTGGCTGCTGCCTGTTGACGCTCGCTCGTGGCGGCGCAGATGGTGTTGATCACGCGCAGCTCCTGCACGCGCGGGGTGATGGCAGCCACGACCTCGGCGAGGTTCTGCGCGGTCTGGGTGGTCTGCACAACCAAGCCCGCCTTGCCCTTGAGCGGCAAAGCGTTGGCATCGGCGGCACAGCTCACGACCTGCGCATCATTGCCGGCGTGACCCAGAATGCCCTCGACCTCGGGATGCCCCGGCTCACCCACGACCACCACGTGGTAGCCCTCGCGCACCAGGCGCTCGGCTGCCACGTGAACCTTCTTGACGTAAGGGCAGGTGGCGTCGATGACGTTAAGGCCACGCTCGCGAGCGGCATCGATGACCTGCGGCACCACACCGTGGGCGCGGATGATCACGGTGCCGGTTGCGGCATTATCCAGGTTCTCGGCCAAGCCAACGCCTGCCTCAGCGAGCTCGCGTACCACGATGGGGTTATGAATGAGCGGACCCAAAGTATGGACCTGAGTGCTCTCCCCTGCCTGCGGCGCGGCGGCCAGCGCCATATCGAGCGCACGCTGTACGCCGTAGCAGGTGCCGGCGTGGGCTGCGATTTCGATTGTCGGCGCGGTTGCCTGGTCGGACGTAGCCGCGGCGGTGTTCGTCACGTTCTCGCTCATGGCTAGAACCTGCCCGGATGCTCGGCACACAGCTCGTCTCGCATGGCGTAGACGCGGTTCATGGCCTCGGATTCAAACCAGGCCAAGCGCTCCGTGCGTTTAAGCCCGGCCGGTGCGTCGGAAAGCGAGACGGCCTTGCCAGCACGGATCCAGCATTTCTTGGGACGCATGAGCTTTTTGCCCGCGGGCGTGATGTCGGACCAGCCGCAGATGGCGAGCGGGTTGACGGGCGCCTTGCCCATCTGGGCGATGAGCGCAAAGCCGCCGTGGACCTCGGGCTTGATCTCGCGCGAGCGGATGCGCGTGCCCTCGGGGAAGATCAGGACGTCCTCGCCGCGCTGCAGCGCATGCTGAGCGGCGCGCAAGCACTTCATGTCGGCGGTACCGCGCTCGACGGGGATGCCGCCAACGCGGCTAAAGGCCCAGCGCACAATCTTGCTCTTGGCGAACTCGGACTTAAATATGGGTCGAATGCGGCGGCCGCCAAAGAACAGCGCCGTCTCCACGGCCAAGAGCTCGGCCATCGAGGTGTGGTTGCAGATGACCACGCTGCCGCGGCCTTCCTGGCGCTCAAACAGAAGATCGGCGTCCTCTACCTTCCAGCGCCACATGAGCTTGGAGAAGGCCCAAAGGATTGCCATGACCACGGCGACGGTGCCGCGGATGAGCGCGGGGAACTCGGCATAAGGGGCGTTGTAGTAATCCTCGGGCGTCTGCTTAAACAGGCGCATGGGCTACCTCCTTTGGTTGATGAGGTCCTCGATTATCGAGACGACCTCGTCGATGGTGTGGGCGGTGGAGTCGACGTGCACGGCGTCCTCGGCGGGCACGAGCGGGGCGACCTCGCGACTGCTGTCGAGCTTGTCGCGCTGCTTGAGGGCGTCGAGGGTCTCGTCGACTTCGGTCTCGAGCTGCTCGGTGGTGAGCGGCTGCGCATCGTTCTGGTGGCGCTGCAGCACGCGGCGACGGGCGCGCTCGCGCGGGTCGGCGGTCAGGAAGACCTTGACTTGCGCGTTGGGGAACACGACGGTTCCGATGTCGCGACCCTCGGCCACGATATCGCGGTCCTCGGCGGCGCGGCGCTGATGGATGAGCATGGCGGCGCGCACGCCCGGGTAGGCCGAAACCTTGGACACGTTGGCGTCCACCTGCGGGGTGCGAATGGCGGCCGAGGCTTCCTGACCGTCAATGGTCAGGCGTGTGTCCTCGCCGGTGCCGTTGGTGAAGCGGATCTCGATCTGCTCGGCGAGGGCATCGATGGCAGCCTCGTCGTCCAGGTCGATGCCGCGGTCGAGCGCAGCGAAGGTGACGGCGCGATACATGGCGCCCGTATCGAGCTTATTAAAGCCCAGCTGGCGGGCGATCTCCTTGGCGATGGTAGACTTACCGGAACCGGCGGGGCCGTCGATGGCGACGATCATACAATGCTTCCTTTCGGTGGTTGACGTGCTGGTATGATGCGCGGGCGTTGGGGCGCGGTGGGTTGCCTAGCCCGTGTAGCGCTCGCGGTAGGTGTTACGCTTGGGTGCGGAGCCGTGGCTGCCGTGATGACGCGTGCGGCTGGCGGGCGTGTCTTGGGGTTTGCCGCCGTTGCGCTTGGAGCTGGCTTGCTTGGGAGGGATACCACCACTTTTGAGGATCTGCACCTCGCGGTCGGTGAGCTCGCGCCACGAACCTTTGGCCACGCCCTCGAGCTCAAGGCCGGCAAAATTGCAGCGATGCAGACGAATTACCGGATGGTGAATCTTGCTCAACATGCGCTTAACCTGATTCTTGCGACCCTCGCGGATGATGACCTCCACGGCGGTGGTGCCGGGCTTGACGCCCTGGGGAGCTACGGCCTCGGCCTCGTGTGCGGTGATGACTCGGCAGATTGCCGGCTGGCAGAGGCCGTCGTCGAGCTCGATGCCACGGCGTAGCGGCGTGAGATCGCGGTCGGACAGACTGCCGTCCACGAGTGCCTGGTAGGTCTTATAGACATGCTTGCTGGGGTGCAGCAGGTCCTGCGACAGGTCGCCGTCGGTGGTAAAGAGCAAAAGGCCCGTGGTGTCGCGGTCCAGGCGACCCACCGGGAAGAGCCCCGGAAATCGGTCGCGCGGAACCAAGTCCGCCACACAGGGGCGCTCCTGCGGGTCGCTCATGGTGGTAAGGTAGCCGGTCGGCTTGTAGAGCATCAGGTACACGGCGCCCTGGTTGAGCTTGACCGGCATGCCGTCGACCTCGATACGGTCGCGGTCGACATCGACCTTGGTGCCCAGCTCGGTCGCGACCTCGCCGTTTACCGTCACACGACCAGCGGTCATCAGGTCCTCCGAACCGCGGCGGCTCGCCACACCCGCGCGCGCCAAAAAGCGCTGCAGGCGCATGGTGTGCGGGTAGACGTGCTGGGCGTCGGTTGCGGGTACTGCGTTGCCCACGGCGCGCGTCTCCCCTGCTTCGTTAGTCCTCGTCATGCATATCCTCCGAGGTCTCGTCGACGACCAGGGCCTCAAAGTCCTCGGCTGCCTCAACATCTTCAACATCGGTATCGAGCAGTTCGCGCTCTTCGTCCAAGTCCTCTGCCTGCTCCTCGAGCGTGGACCGAATACTGCGGCCGCTCAGGCGCTCACGGATAAACTGGCGCGACTGCTCGTCGGGGGCAAACTGCTCCAGATCGGGCAGATCGCGGGTGGAGCGCAG
Organism: Collinsella sp. 60_9; assembly: GCA_001915225.1. Classification (GTDB taxonomy): domain Bacteria; phylum Actinomycetota; class Coriobacteriia; order Coriobacteriales; family Coriobacteriaceae; genus Collinsella. The sequence continues at coordinate 2,967 of MNQC01000086.1, read as the reverse complement.
ACCGAACTTTTCCAAGAAGGCGTTGGTCGTGCCGTAGATGATGGCTTGACCGCGCTGGGGGTCGCGGCCGAGCTCGCGCACTAGACCCTTGTCCACGAGCGACGCGATGACGCCGTCGGAGTTGACGCCGCGGATGCCCTTGACCACCTCGCGCGTCACGGGCTGGTGGTATGCGATGACGGCCAGGGTTTCGAGCGCCGCCTGCGACAGCTTTTGCGTGTCCCAGCTCAGCACATAGGCCTCGACCACGTCGTGGTAGGCGGGGTGCGTAAACAGGCGCCAGCCGCCGGCGACCTCGCGCAGCTGAAAGCCGCGGTTGGCCTCCTCGTACTCAACCTTGAGCTCGGCGAGCAGCGACGCGCACTCGCCGGGGGCGATATCCAGTGCGCCGGCCAGCGCGGGCGCACTCACCGGGTCGCTCGACACCAGCAGCAGCGCCTCGAGGGCGCCTTTGAGGCTGTTTGCCTCCAGCGTGGAAAGGGTTGACATGATTGCGGCTCCTATTCGGTGAGCTCGGGGCCCTCGCCGGGCACGTATGCCTCGGCTCCCTCGACTCGGTTGATGCAGATGGTTCCGAAGATCTCGTCCTGGCTCAGCGTGAGCGAGCCGCGCTTGGCGAGCTCAAGCATGGCCAGGAAGGTGACGACGAGCTGCTCGGTGGTGGCATCGCCGTCCAGTAGCTCGCGGAAGGTGCAAGATTGGTGCGCCATGGTAAAGCGGTCGACCGAGGCCACGGTCAGGTCGAGCGGTACGCGATGGGGTGCCACGTGTTCGGCTTCCAGCAGGAAGGTCTGGCGCTTGCCATCCAGGTCGGCACAGATAACGGCCAGGCCGCGCAGGGTAATGCCGGCCAGGTAGTCGGGCATGAGGCCCAAGAACTCGGGGTCGGGGCCGGCCACACGCGGGTGCATGCGGCTTTCGGCCTGCATGCGGGCACCGAGGGCCGCAGCCGCGCCCTTAAACTGCTTGTAGGCAATCAGACGCTGGATCAGGACCTCGCGCAAGGCGTCGCCGTCGAGCGTGCTGAGCTCCTCGAGGTCTTCGTCGAACTCGTCATCGTCGTCGGCTTTGCGCGGGGCCTCCTGCGGTACCAGCGATGCGGCTTTGATGTCCAAAAGGGTTGCCGCGACCAGCAAAAAGTCGCTCGCCACGTCTAGGTCCAGCGCCTCGATACGCTCGGCCTCGGCAAGGTACTGCTCGGCCACCTCGCTGATGGAGATGGCGCCGATATCAACTTTTTGGCGGGTTACCAGCTGCAGCAGCAGGTCGAACGGTCCGCTGTAGACCTGCGTCGACACGCGATACGACATCTTCGACCTCCTTTGACGGCGCCTTCGCGGCGCGGTTTGGGTGAAAATTGCGACTGTTTTGCACGGTCGACCTGTAAGTTTACCTTAGATGCCGGCGATTGCGAAGTTGAGCAGCCACTCGGCCAGCGGATACACGGTAACGTCGAAATACCGCCCGATCACGTCGATGCCGGTCCACATGGGCAGCAGGTACAGCACGATGATAAGGATCGGCATGGCGTATTGTTGTAGACGGTAATAGTTGTTGAGCGCCTTGCCATTGAGGAACGGCACGATGATCGACGAGCCATCGAGCGGCGGAATCGGGATGAGGTTGAAGAACGCAAGCGACAGGTTGACCACGATGAACGTGGCGCCGAAGTTCATGATCTGTGATGCCACGGCAAAGGACATGCTGGTGTAGAGGTTGCCGTACGTTGCGTGCATGAGGGCGGCCGCGAGGCACGCGAGGGCGATGTTCGACGCGGGGCCGGCCACGCTCACCAGGACCTCGTCGCGCTTGGGGTGCTTGAGGTTGTTGAGGTAGACGGGCACTGGCTTGGCGAAGGCGAACACCGGGCCGCCGGCGGCAAGCATGAGCAGAGGCAGGATGATGGTGCCAAACGGGTCGATATGGTTGAGCGGGTTGAGCGAGACGCGGCCACGGGAGCGGGCCGTCTTGTCGCCAAGCGCCCAGGCCGCGGCTGCGTGCGCGCTCTCGTGGATAACGATGCCCACGATGACGGCGACCGCGCTGGCGAGTAGGTTCATGAGGTAGCTGCCGGACATGTCGATCCCCTAGCGGACGCGGCGCGAGGCGCGCGTGAGCAAGTAGTCGGCCACAAACAGGATGACGGCCACGATGGCGTAATCCAAGCGGAACACGCCGCCAAAAGGTGAGGTGATGACGCCATAGCCGGCAATGGCGCTCGGCAGTGCGCGAGAAAGCTCAACGACAAAGCCCACGATCTGCAGCTTGGCGGTGAGGCCGCTAAAGCACAGCAGCACGGTCATCGCGCTCATAAAGATGCCGCAGATGCGACAAGCGATGGCGATGATGCTCATCGCCACGGCAGCGGCCTTACGAGAGTTCACGCGCGGTCTCCTCTTCGATCTGGGTGGAAAGCTCCAGCCATTCGTCTTCGAGCTTGGGCAGCTCTTGCTTAAGGCCGTTATATTCCCCCAGCGCGACGTTGAACTTGT
>MNQC01000086.1:0-461 GCA_001915225.1 Collinsella sp. 60_9 | reverse complement strand
GAACTTGTCTTGATCGGCATAAAGTTCTTCGCTTGCCATCAATTCCATAAGCTCGTCATAGCGGGCGCGCTTTTTGTCCAGCTCCGTCTCGATCTTCTTGAGCTGGTTGCGCACGCCCTTGAGCTTTTTGTTGAGTGCGGCACGGGCCTGGGCCTCGGCGCGCTTTTGCTCCTTGGTCTTTTTGCCCTCGGCAGGCTTGGAAGCGGTGGCGGGGGTGTCGGGCTGGGCCGCGGTGACCTTGGCGGACTTGGTCGCGGCCGGTGCACTCTCCCCTGCCGCCTCGGCGGCGGCGCGGGCTGCGAGGTCCTCGCGCTTGTAGAGGTAGTAGTCGTAGTCGCCGTCATAGACCGTGACCTTGCCGTCGCGGATGTCGATCACGCGGTTGGCCACGGCGCGCACCAGGTGTTCGTCGTGGCTGATTAGCACGATGGTGCCGGGGAAGTTTTGCAGGGCGTTCTCGA
>MNQC01000085.1:21250-21647 GCA_001915225.1 Collinsella sp. 60_9 | reverse complement strand
GGCGTCCTTTGCCCTGCGGGGCGTATTCTGCGGCGGCCCTCAGCCGGTGCCATGTCCCTTTGCTGGTGATATTCTGCCTCTGGGCGATTTCATGCTCCCCGTCCGCGAGCGTATGCCGCGAGTAGAGGTCGATGATCCGTTTGGTCTTGGCCTGCCCGGCCGAATAGGTTACCTCGGCCGACCACTCGGGCGAGGAGAAGGCGAAGTTGCCCCCGGCATCCCAGTTGCTGTAAAACCGGTTGGTATAGTTGGCGTGTACCTCCCCCGAAAACGAGTAGTCGTGGCTGCGCCGCAGGACGAGGTTGATCGCCGCGCCGCGCACATGGTACTGCGGCGGCGTGCTGTACATCACTTCGGCCTTCTCGATCCGTTCGACGGGTGTCGAGCGCAGCAGCGA
>MNQC01000085.1:19683-21237 GCA_001915225.1 Collinsella sp. 60_9 | reverse complement strand
CGGCAAGCGTCAGCCCGCCGTCCTGTTCGCTGACGCCCGGCAGCTGGGTGAGGGCTTCGTAGGCATTGTTCACCGCCTTGCCTTTCGATACGGCTTCCAGGTCATAGGCCAGCCGCCCCTCTTCGACCCGCACGATGGGTTTTTCGCCCTCTACGACCACGGCGTCGAGCGCATTCGTATATTCATGCAGGACGACCTCGCCGGCTTCGTCGTGCTCCGACGTAAGCGTTTGCATCTCATAGGCGAGGTGCTGGAACAGCAGCCGGTAGGGGCGTACCTCCGATGCGATGGCGAAACGCCCGTCGGCATCCGATGCCGCGGCCGCGAGGTAGGTCGAGTCGGTGTCGAGCATCACTACCGCGACCCCGACCTCCCCCGCACAATTTGCCCGCAGGTCTGTTTCACGGAAAAAAGCGCCAGGGCGCATACGAGTAAAAGAAATGTCCGTCTCATAACTTTGCTTGGTTTTTTCATTTGGTTTCCCTGCAAAGTTAAGCCCCGATGCGGCTTGCCGGTACGGAATAATTCTTGCTTGTTTGTGTGTAAAATGTTGATTTACAGAGGGTACGATCCCGCAGATTCTTGCCGGCGCGCCGGGCACCCTTGCTATGCGAAAAAACGGGTGAAAAACTCCCTGTCCGGAGCCCCCGATTCGGCGATCCGGCGTTTGAGTTTCGATTTGAGCGTGTAGACCCCGTTCAGCGTCATGTCGAGCATCACGCTGATCTCCTGCGCCGAGAACCCGGCGACGACCAGCGCTGCGAAATCGTAATTGCGCGGCGTCCACCCCGGCAGTTGGCGGCGCAGGCGCGTGACCGCCCGGTCGTTGTAGAGGTCTGCCATGCGGACGATGTCCGCGAGCATCGCCGGGCTCAGTGCCAGCTCCTTCACCTTCCTCGCCAGCCGTTCCCCTTCGCCATAGGTGTAATAGGTTGCGGCGATGTCGCGCAGCAGGGCGAACCGCCCCTCGAGCGAAGCCTTGACGGCGGCCTCGCGCTCGTTCGAGGCATCGAGCCGCGAGGTGAGGCTGTCGTGCGATTCCCGGTAGGATTCCAGCAGCGTGAGGTATTCGCTCAGCTGCGCATCCCGGTGCCGGAGTTTGCGCCGGTAGCCCACCACCGCCCCTGTGACGGCCGCGGCCAGCAACAGGCATGCCAGCGTGGCGATCCAGATTCGGTAAGCTTGCGCACAGGTTCATCCTGCGCGCAGTCGCTGATGTACTCCTGCACGGCAGCAGGAACGACCTTTTCATAGAGCCGTTGGGCTGCCTTTTGCAGTTCCGCTTCCAGCGTGGAATCGCGCTTGCCGATGTACTGCATGGCACAGGCATAGGCCTTGCCGTCCTCCCCGCGACGGTGGTGTATGGCCGAGGCGATCGTGTAGAGCCCGATGTTGTTCTGGTTGAAGCGTTTGATGTGCGCCAGCGAGCGGTCTATGTAGTATTGCGCCGAATCGGGCTGCTCCGCCCGGTAAAAAATGATGGCCGAAGCGATGTCGTAGAGCGTGCGGTCATTGTCGTCGGCCGATGCGGGGCCGTGTGTCAGCGGGGCTGTC
>MNQC01000085.1:19178-19577 GCA_001915225.1 Collinsella sp. 60_9 | reverse complement strand
CTGGGCGAAGAAACGGAATGCCATCGTGTCGCGCGCCCCGACCAGCGGGGAGAGTGTTTCGATGGCCTCGGCATAGCGACCGCTGGCATACTGTGCCGACGAGAGCATGTAACGGCTGTATCCCTCCAGTTCCCCACTGCCGGTCTCCTGTGCCGCGGCGACGGCTTTCGAGAATGCCTCCTCGGCTTCGGTGTCGTATCCCTGTTCGAGGTACAGCAGCCCCAGCGTGTGGTACAGCGCCATGAGCAGTTTTGTGGTTCCCGCCTTGTCGCGGTTGCGTTCGGCATAGAGCATCGCCTGCGTGTAGCCTTTGATCGCCCGTCCCAGGTCGCCGGCATTGTGGTGTACCTTTGCGTCGAAATACCAGGCATAGGCACGCTCGGCCCCGGAGCCGTGGCG
>MNQC01000085.1:11727-19080 GCA_001915225.1 Collinsella sp. 60_9 | reverse complement strand
CACCGGAAGTTGTGGAGGCAATGCTTCCGTATTTCTGCGAATTCTATGGCAACCCCTCGACGGTCTATTCGCTGGGCGCCAGCAGCAAGCAGGCCGAGGAGTATGGCGGTTAGGTATCTCATGCCTGCAAAATTAATATAACTTTTATTTCCGCGGGTATTTTACCGGATAAAATTACCCGGCCCGATCGGTTGTCGTGCCCCTGCGCCGCACGCAGTGCTCCCCTGCATATCCCGGCCTTGTCCCTTAGCGCTTAGCCCCGGATTTTTGTGCAGCCGAAACAGCCGAAATACATCCTTGCCGCACTGCCGCAGGACGGAAAACGGGCTTGCAGCGACTGCAAGCCCGTTCCCTTTTGTTTTGCACCTACGGTCAGCGGTAAATCTCGTTCAGCAGGCGTGCCAGCCGGTAACCGCCCCGGACGAGCTGCTGCTCGATGACGGGCGTGTATTTGTCCACGTAATCGTAGGATATTTTCGTCCCTTCGGGGCTGTCCTCGTAGATGCCGACGCAGATCGCATGGGTCTCCTTCAGCCAGTCCTGCGGCTCCCCGGCCTCTACCAGTGCCGCCTCGTCGTCCGTCAGGCGGTCGATCTGTTCCTGCCACTCGGTGTAGCTCCACTTGTGTCCGGCTTCGAGGATCGCCGAGTCCCAGGCCGAGTGGAGGTTCGTCTTGCGGCCGAACATCAGCACCGGGCGCTGGTTGCCGCCGATATCCGACAGGCGCCCCGTGTGCATCGGGCAGTGCATGTCGCCGACCAGGTGGATCAGCATTTTGAGTTTCTCGGTCTCCGCCTCGGGCGCCAGCCCGCCGGCGGCATCAATCGCCTGAGCCACCCGCGCGCCATCCTTGAGGCGATATACACCGGGCGACACAACGGCGCCATCAACATCGACATAAACCTCTGCCGCGGCAGACGCCTTAGGCGAAGAGCCTTCGGATGCCTTTCCGCTCGAGGCATCGCCGGATCCCGGCTCCACTAACGAACCCGAACCATCAGTGTGCTCAAACGACACACTGCCGGCACCGCCGCCAAGGTTCGCCATCGCCAGTCCACTCGCCATCGCAATGACGACCAGTATCGCCATCACCACTGCCTTATGACCGAACAGCTTATCCGCCAAGCGGTCCATCAGTTTGACCCGTTCGTGTTGTTCGCGCTGCGCCATAGCAAAACCTCCCAACAACATCGTGTCAGGAAAAGAGCCCTGCAACTGCCACGCTCCAAAACCGGTTTTAGCGGTCAAACCAAAAACCGACCAAAACCTTGCACAAATCTGTCCATTTATTCAGGCACACGTCAGCAAATGAACACTTAGCCGCAAAATGCCCAGATAGCAAAAGACCGACGATGCAGGCGCATCATCGGTCTATGCACAAAATTACTCGTGATCTTGGTAAATCTCACGCGGAGCAAGCTCCGAATGTTTGCGTTTTAAGGTCTTAGGGGCCTTATACGTGTTGCTCTCGAAGTCGATGTACTCGGTCTGCTTGAGCAGGCGCTCGATCATCTCCTCGTGATCGAACAGCTCCCAGGCCTCATGCACGGCATCGAGTTTAGCGTGCGTCTCGGGACGGCGTGGCATAAACAGCGTGCAGCAGTCGGGAGCGGCCTCGGTCGAGATATCGAACGTACCGATCTCCTCGGCGCGCGCAATAATCTCCTGCTTGTCGGACCCGATGAGCGGACGGAACACGGGGATCTTCACGGCCTCGTTGACGGCCATGATATTCTCAAGCGTTTGGGAGGCAACCTGCCCAAGCGATTCGCCCGTAACGATGGCCTTGGCGCCCTCGATGTGTGCAATGCGCTCGGCAACCGAATACATAATGCGGCGATACATGATCACGCGCAGGTTGCTGGGGCAGGTGACCGAAATCTCACGCTGGCAGTCGCCAAACGGTACCACGTACAGGCGGCCGATCTGGACACCCGGCTCAAGCGCACGGATGATATCCTGCACCAAATACTCGCTCGTATCGGGCGTCTGCGGACGACCGGAAAAATGCACCGGCACGCACACCGCGCCGCGACGCGCGAGCATCCAGGTCGCCACCGGAGAATCGATACCCGACGACAGCAGCGTCACGACCTTGCCGGCAGAACCAACCGGCAGACCGCCCACGCCGCGCTCGGAGCGCGCGTACACATAAACGCTACCCTGGACCACCAGTACGTGCACCATCGCATCGGGGTCGTGCATTTGAACCTTTTTATCGGGGAAGGCCTCACACAGCACCTCGCCCACCTGACGATTGATGTCAATCGAGGTGAGCTCGTAGTCGGTATTGGAGCGCTTGGCGTGTACCTTAAACGAATCGAAGGAACCAAACTCGCGCAGCGCCTTCACGGCAGCGGCGCAGTACTCCTGCGGGTCGCGGTTGGTGTGATACGCCAAAGATACACGAGCAACGCCGGGAACAGTGCGAATGACACGCGCCGCCTCGTCGGCTTGATGCTCGTTAAAGGTCACGAGGATATAACCGGAAATTCGAGACACGGCATTCACGGAAAAGGCGGCCAAGGCCGCCTTGATGTTATCCATGAGGATATGCTCAAAATGTGCGCGGTTCTTGCCCTTCAGTCCAACCTCGTGATAGTGGACCAGGCAGACGCGAGCTGCCATTTAGGCTTCAGCAACCTTGTGGCCGAGCGCCTTCTCATAACGGGCCTCGTCGTAAGAGATGTCGCCGTCGACAATCTCATCCATAGCCATCGAAATGGTATCGGCACCGGAAAGCCCGATGGTGATTGGACGGCAAGCACGCGGTTGTGCTGGCCACGCAGCATGCTATTGATGTCGCAGGCGCGCTTGGAGGCAAGCGAAGCGAGCAGGAAGCGGTTGTGATCGGTCTTCTCCAGAAGATCGTCAATGCAAGGCTTTACAACGGACACGGACCTCAGATCCTTTCATGCATATCGAGAACGCGAACGAGCTCATCGGTCGCGCGGTCGAGATCGTCATTTACCACGACGTCGTCGTAGCGGTCGGCAAGGGCAAGCTCATCGGCGGCGTTTGCCATACGCAGCTCAATCGTCTCGGGCGTCTCGGTACCGCGACCGACTAGACGCTCGCGGAGTACCTCAAGCGAAGGCGGCTTAATAAAGATCAGCACGGCCTCGGGGAAACGCTCCTTCACCTGCAGGGCGCCCTGGACATCGATCTCCAAAATCAGAGATGCGCCCGAGGCGAGCTTGGATGTGACCTCGCTCACCAACGTGCCGTAGCAGTTACCGTGGACCTCGGCCCACTCAACAAACTCACCGTTTGCCACGCGGCGGTCGAACTCCTCGCGCGTCAGAAAAAAGTAGTTGACGCCGTCGACCTCACCTTTGCGTGGTGCTCGCGTGGTAGCCGAAACCGTCAGGCCCAGGTTCGAGCGGCGCTCGCGCACACGAGTGACGAGCGTACCCTTGCCTGCGCCTGACGGTCCAGAAATCACAAAGAGCTTGGAATCCTGAGCGCTCACTTATTTGGTCAGCTGCTCGAGGAGCTGCTCGCGCTGACGGACGCCGAGGCCCTGGACGCGACGGGTAGCGGAGATACCGAGCTCCTCCATGATCTTGGCGGCCTTGGCCTTGCCATAACCAGGGAGAGACTCGATGAGGGTGGAAACCTTCATGCGGGAAGCGATGGGGTCATCGGAGTTGAGCACGGACTCAAGGGACTTCTCGCCCTTCTTGATCTGCTCGCGAAGCTCAGCGCGGGCGTGACGTGCGGCAGCAGCCTTCTCAAGAGCCTGCTTGCGCTGCTCATCGGTAAGCTGAGGGAGTGCCATTCGAACCTCCAAATAGTTGGGTTATATCTGATTCAATAATTGGCATTTTAGCACGTAGAACGTACAAAATGCCCAATCGCGGCTCCATAGGTTAGACGATACCCGCAAAAAGTGCAATATACTGCGCCCAAAGTTAAGCCCCTGACCTGCGATTCCACACAAAGGATGGGAAAGTTTACGCAGGCACAGGGGCTATTTTGTGCTAATGAGACCCAAAAGTGGTGACTTAGGGGAATCTTTTACGCGACGTTTTCGACCAGCTCGGCGACGATGGCGTCAAAGGCGGCAACCGGATCGTCGGCGCCGGTGATGGGACGGCCCACCACAATGTGGCTTGCGCCGCGCTCCATAGCCCGGGAAGGCGTCGCCACGCGGGACTGATCACCAAGGGCGGCACCCACCGGACGCACGCCTGGAGTCACGATCAGGGCATCAGGACCCAGCAGCTCACGCATGTCGTGAGCCTCCATCGGCGAGCACACGATGCCATCGATGCCACTGGCCTGAGCGAGCTTTGCCAGGCGGGCGGCCTCCTCAGCCACGGGCGACTCGACGCCGATCTCGCTCAAGGCATCCTGATTCATGCTCGTGAGAACGGTGATGGCGACGAGCTTGGCGCGGTCCTCGCGCGCCTCCTCGGCACCCTCGCGGCAGGCAGCGAGCATGGCGCCCGAACCCAAGCCGTGAACCGAGAGCAGGTCGGCACCGGCAAGCGAGGCCGAACGGGCGGCACCGCGAACCTGATGCGGAATGTCATGGAACTTAAGGTCAAGGAAGACCTTAAAGCCCAAATCCTTGAACGTCTTGACGATCTCAGGACCCTCGGCGTAATAGAGCGTCATGCCAACCTTGAGCCAGGCGGCATGACCAGAAAGCTCGTGGGCGAGCTCGAGCGCACGCTCACGGTCGCAGTCGAGGGCGACGATAACGCGGTCGCGGGCATCGGTCTCTAGCATTCGAAAGCACCTACCAGCTCGTTGATGTCCTTCACGCCCTGGGACTCCGCCCAGGCCTCGAGCTCGTGCGCGATCTTAATCGAAGCGCACGGATCGACGAAGTTGGCCATGCCGACCGACACGCAGGTGGCGCCAGCGAGGATAAACTCGGCCGCATCTTCGCCCGTCATGACGCCGCCGACACCGTTGATGGGGATATCGACGGCCTGGGCGACCTCCCAGACCATGCGCACGGCGATGTGGTGACACAGCGGGCCCGAAAGGCCACCCTTGGGCTTGGCCACGCGGGACTTGCGAGTGTGCACGTCAATAGCCATGCCCTGGATGGAGTTGATGACCGAAAGGCCGTCGGCGCCGGCGGCCTCGAGAGCCTTGGCAATCTCGGCAACGTTAACCGGCGCCATCTTTACGAACAGCGGCTTATCGGTCACCTTGCGGCAGGCAGCCATAACGGAAGAGGCGCCCTCGGGCGTGGAGCCCATGGCGGCACCGCCGGCGGCGATATTGGGGCAGCTCACGTTGATCTCGTAGCCGGCAGCCCAGGGGCACAGCTCGACATACATCTCGAGTGCGCGGACAAACTCGTCAACGGAGTGGCCGGCAACCTGACAGATGACCTGGCAGCCGTCCTTGGACAGCTGTTCGAGCCACGGACCGGACTCGCGAGCAAAGGCGGCCACGCCGGGGTTCTGAAGGCCCACGGAGTTGATCATACCGCCGGGAATCTCGGCCATGCGGGGCGCGGGGTTGCCGGGCCAGGGCTCGGCAGCGCAGCCCTTGGTGGTGATGGCGCCCAGCTGGGAAACATCAAAAAAGTTCTGGAACTGCCAGCCGTAGCCGGGAATATGCTCAAAAAATTCGACGGCCATGTTCACGGTACCCACTAGAAGACCACCACCTTGGAAGCATCGAACACGGGGCCGCACATGCAAGCACCCTTCATACCGTCGACCGTCTCGACATTGCAGGTGTTGCAGGCGCCAAAGCCACAACTCATCATGCGCTCAAGCGACACCTCGCAGTACGCACCGGCCTCGGCGGCAGCGGCGGCGACTTTCTTCATCATGACAGCGGGGCCGCAGCTGGCCACATAGTCGTAGCCACCCTCGCCGAGCAGCTCGGCTGCCGGGTCGGTGCAAAAACCGTGCGTGCCCAGCGTGCCATCATCGGTGCACACGTTAACTGTGGCGCCCAGCGCGCGGAACTCATCGACACCCACGGCCTTGGAAGCGGTGCCAAAGCCCAAGCACACGTCCACATCAACACCCTGCTCGGCAAGCATACCGGCAAGACACAGCACAGGCGGAACGCCGATGCCACCGGCGACGAGCAGGGCCTTCCTGGTGCCCTCGGGTACCATCCAGCCACGACCACCGGGGCCCAGTAGGTTGGAGGTGGAGCCAGGACCCATCTGGGACAAACGACGGGTATCGTCGCCCACGACGGCGTACCACAGCTCGACGGTGCCGGCCACGGCGTCGGCGCGGTAGTAGCTCAGGGGCACGCGAAGCAGCGAGGACGCATCGCCGGGTACGGCGATGTTCACAAACTGACCGGGCTTGAGCGCACTTGCAAGCTTGGGGGCCGAGATGACGAGCGAGAAGATGCCGTCGGCGATCTCCTGGTTCGAGACGACCTCGAAGTCGTGCATGCGTGCAGTGGAAGGTGTGGGCATAGACGCTCCAATCCCCCATGCGGTTGCATGGTCCAAACGAATAGAAAGCGCGGCACCGCAAGGGCGCCGCGCACAAAAGCGATAAGGCTATGCTAGCAGATGCAGCCGTCAGCGAGCGTCTGCTTACCGCCGACAAATACATCGGTGGCACGACCGGTGAGCGTGCGGCCGGCAAAACCGGAGTTCTCGGCGCGCGACTCGTAACCGTCCTCGCCAACCGTCCAGGTTGCGGAGGGGTCGAACACGGTCAGGTCGGCAACGGATCCCGCCTTGACCTGAACCTGGTCGAGACCCAGGATCTCACGCGGTTTGATGGCCATGAGCTCGACCATGCGGCCCATGCTCATCTTGCCCGTGTTGACCAGCTCGGTGAGCACGAGCGACAGCGAGGTCTCGAGACCGATCATGCCAAAGGGCGCAAGCTCGAACTCGCGGGCCTTCTCCCACGGGGTGTGGGGAGCGTGATCGGTGACGATAACGTCGACTGTGCCGTCGATGACGCCCTGACGGATGGCCTCGGCGTCCTCGTCGGTGCGCAGCGGCGGATTGACCTTGAGCGAGGTGTTGTAGGTCTCGTCCAGGTCGTTCTCGGTCAGGAACATGTGATGCGGGGTGGCCTCGCAGGTAACCTGAACGCCAGCGGCCTTACCGGCACGCACGATCTCCAGGCCATGGGCGGTGGAGATGTGCTGGATGTGCAGCTTGGCACCGGTCAGCTTGGCGATCTTGATGTCGCGGGCGATCTGGAGCTCCTCGCCGGCAGCCGGCCAGCCCTCGAGGGCCAGACGGGTCGAGACCTTGCCCTCGTTGATCTGGCCGTGGCCGACCAAGTCCTCGTCCTGGCAGTGGCTCATAAAGACCTTGCCGAACATCTTGCCGTAGTCCATGCAACGACGGAGCATGCCCGCGCCCTGCACGCCGCGACCGTCGTCGGTGAAGGC
>MNQC01000085.1:8603-11637 GCA_001915225.1 Collinsella sp. 60_9 | reverse complement strand
GTTATCGGTGACGGGATCGGTGTTGGGCATGGAGCACACGCCGGTAAAGCCGCCCTTGGCAGCTGCGCGGGTACCGCTCTCGATGTCCTCTTTGACCTCGTAGCCGGGCTCGCGAAGGTGAACGTGCATATCCACCAGGCCGGGGACGAGGTACTTGCCGGAAAGGTCGCGGACCTCGGCTCCCTCGACGGCGAGATTCTCGCCGACCTCGGCGATCTTGTCGCCGTCAATCAGGACGTCAACGACACCGTCAAGCTCGACGGACGGGTCGACGACGTGGGCATTCTTAAGAAGCAAGGCCATTATCGGCACCTCCAAGCAGCAGATACAGGATAGCCATACGCACGCAGATACCGGCGTAGACCTGCTCCAGGATGACGGAGCGTTGCGGGTGGTCGGCCATATAGGAATCGAACTCGACGCCGCGGTTGATGGGGCCCGGGTGGCAGATAATCGCGTCGGGCTTCATGAGCTTCTCGCGGTCCTTGGTCAGACCGAAGAGCTTGTGGTACTCACGAATGGTCGGGAACGGGGCACCCTCGAGACGCTCCTGCTGCACGCGCAGCATGTAGACGACGTCCAGCTCGGGCAGGACGGAATCGAGGTCGCTCGTCACGTGGTCGCAGCCCAGGACCTCGGGCGCCGGCGGCAGCAGCGTGCCGGGGGCGACGGCGTAGGTCTCGCAGCCCATGATCTTAAGGGCGGGGATCAGCGAGCCGCAGACGCGGGAGTGCGCGATATCGCCGACGACGGCGACCTTCAGACCGTGGAAGTCACCCTTGTGCTCCCAGATGGTGTACAGGTCGAGCAGGGCCTGCGTGGGATGGTTGTGCTTGCCGTCACCGGCGCAGATGACGCTCGCGGGCGAGTTCTGCGTGACGATGTAGGGAGCACCGGCGTGCTTGTCGCGCACGACAATGCAGTCGATCTTGTAGGCGTTGAGGGTCTCGACGGTGTCGACGAGGCTCTCGCCCTTGACCGTGGAGGTCGAGGAGCCGCCAAAGTTAAGGCTGTCGGCCGAAAGACGCTTGCCGTCCGAGCCGCATTGAGCTGGCAGTCCTCGTTGACCTCGGAGAACGCCTTGGCGGTCTCGAGGATGAGCTTGATGTCCTCTTCGGAGTACTCGGTAATGTCGATCAGGTGCTTATGGTTGAACGCCACGGTACTACTCACCTCCCAGCGGCGCGGAGCCCACGTGGGAACCCGGCGCGACGTCGTTAATCTCGACGGCGGTGTGGCCGTCAACTTCCTTCATATATAGGTGCACGTTCTCCTCATGCGACGAGGGAACGTTCTTGCCGACAAAGTCCGGCGAGATGGGGAGCTCGCGGTGGCCGCGGTCAACGAGGACTGCCAGCTCAATGCGGCTCGGACGGCCCAGATCCATGACGGCGTCGAGAGCGGCGCGGATGGTACGACCCGTGTACAGGATGTCGTCCACCAGCACGACACGCTTGCCGTCGACGCTAAAGGGAATGTTGGTGGCGTGGATCGCGGGAGCGAAATTGGTAGCGTAGTCATCGCGGTAGAAGCTGATGTCGAGGCTGCCGAGCGGAACGTCGACGCCCTCGATCTCCTTGATCTCCTCGGCGAGCTTCTTTGCCAGAAGGTCGCCGCGCGTGACGATGCCGACCAGAGCGAGGTCTTCACAGCCCTCGTTGCGCTCGAGAATCTCGTGCGCGATGCGGGTCATCGCTCGATTGACGGCGGTCTCGTCCATGATGACCGCCTTGGGGGAAGTCGTGCCCATCGATCTCCTTCCTCACATGTCTTGACTGCTGACACAGTCAAAAAAATAGATGCCCGACCGCTTAAAGCGGACCAGACACCCACAGGAAGGACTGCTCTTTGGCAGCTATGTAATTCCATGTGGGTATCTCGTACCCCTTTAATGGTCAAGGGATAGTGTAGCCAACCTCGAGCTTAATTGCGAGCATAAATACAGAGCAATCCGTAAACGGAGCCCAATGCTCAATAAACCTATATATATTTGTGGGACAAGCTTGAAAACGTACGCACGAGCTGGCATAATCCCCTCTGCTGCACGCAAATCGGATCTACGTCCAGGGCCGTGGCGTGGGCACTATCGCCAAAAGAGGAATATCTCTGTGTAGATTACGCACAGGGAGCTGCTTCTGTGCTATAGTTCAGGCTTGTTTGTTAACGCGACATGTTCGTTTGTCGCCCAAGGAGGGTCAGTTATGTCCAAAGTTTGCGAAGTTTGCGGTAAGCACCCCGTTGCCGGTCGCTCCATCAGCCACTCTCACCGCGTCACCAACCGTAAGTTCCGCCCCAACATCCAGCGCGTCTACGTCGTCGTCGATGGTCACCGTCGCAAGATGAACGTTTGCTCCACCTGCCTCAAGTCTGGCAAGGTTGCGCGCTCCTAAATAAGGTCTTACCAACAAGTACCTCGGACTCTCCGGGTCAAAGACCTCGCGTTCATATAGAACTTACCAAAGGCGCCCTCCCCTACGGAGGGCGCCTTTTTGCACTCATTGGGGACAGACTTACATGAGTGTTTTGCTTGACCGTGAGATGTGCCCGCCTGAGCCTCAGCAGACAGGCATCGCGTTCGGGGCGTGGCAGGGCCTTGAGCAGCGAAGGATCTATGCTCGGCAGAACTTCGCGCGCAACGGAAAGGGCCTCCTCATCGAAGATCCGCCGGCGTGGAAGAACCTCCATTGACCAGATGCGCCCGGCAACTTCCTCGAGATGCTCGCAATAGCAACGGGAGCCTCCGACAATATCGAGCATAGGGGCCGCGTCACAGATGTCAAAGGGATCATAGCCCAGCTGATATGCCTTGTAGCTTGACCAGCGGTACGCCTCGAGTGAGTCGAGCGCACCTTTCACGGGATTGAGATGAATATAGTCGAGCAGCTGCACCGCCTGTGTGTCCGACTCAACCGCGACCCGCGAATAGCGATTATCAAACAAATGCCCCGTTCTCCCCGTTTTCCCATTGAAATACTTAGCATATGCCGTCAGCGCACATTGCATTGCCTTTGAAAGGTTGTCAAATGGGTCATCA
>MNQC01000085.1:7887-8551 GCA_001915225.1 Collinsella sp. 60_9 | reverse complement strand
TAAGGCACCAAGCCAACACCGCCACCTCATGGCGTGCAAACCTGTCCGAAATATCTGACAAGAAACGATAGCGGTCGGAGTCATCTTCAAAAATAATCTGTTTGGAGTTGCCGCTGTCAAAGACGTGGTAATAGCCGGTGATCGAAACGGCGCGGGCGCATCGGGGCATAATCTCTCCTTTCAAAGCTGTACAGGCAACACCTAAAAGGAGAGAAGCAACGCGAAATGCTGAGCCTGTAACCTATTTATATCCAATGAGCGGCAATAAGAGGCCAAGAACGGCAAAATGACAAATCGATGTCTGTCCCAAATGAGTGAAAGCACTCATGTAAGTCTGTCCCCAATAAGCGAGGAGATGCAGCAGGCAGATAGTTCTAGTTAAAACGCTTCATTTTATTGAAGCGTTTTAGTGTGCCTTTTAGAGGAATCTGGCCGTTCACCGAATTATTTCTTGCTATCATGCAAGGCGTAGGGTAAATCTCCGATCGCAAGGAGACACAAATGGTGAAAAAGTCACCGGAAAACACTACTCCCGCAATTGTGGACAACGTAGAGGCGCTTGAGGCTAAGCTCGCTCAGATGCGAGAGGCCCAGGCGCTTTTTGCTACGTACACGCAGGAGCAGGTCGACAAGATCTTCTATGAGGCCGCCATGGCCGCCAACA
>MNQC01000085.1:0-7870 GCA_001915225.1 Collinsella sp. 60_9 | reverse complement strand
TTGAGGACAAGGTCATCAAGAACCACTACGCCGCAGAGTACATCTACAACGCTTACAAGAACACCAAGACCTGTGGTGTCCTGGAGCGCGACGAGGCTTACGGCATCACCAAGATCGCCGAGCCCCCATCATGGGTGTGCTGGACCTGTAGACCTGTAAACAACTGCTGAGCAGGCCCGCCGTTTCAACGGCGGGTCTGCTTCTGCTATTTTATCCGGCGAAAACTTGTTTACGGCGGATAAAAAATATGATATAATTATCCTGTAAGAGTGTGCAGGAGGGACGGCATGATCATTTTAGGCATTGACCCCGGCGTGGCCACCATCCTGGCCACGGGCGGCCCCGGCATGGTAAAGGCCGCTTACAGCTGCGGCAAGCCGGCGCTGGGCGTCGGCCCGGGCAACGTGCCGTGCTATATTGAAAAATCCGCGGACCTGCACCGCGCCTGCACCGACTTGATGATGTCCAAGACCTTCGACAACGGCATGATCTGCGCTTCCGAGCAGTCCGTGACCGTCATCGACACCATCTATGACCAGGTCAAGGCCGAGTTCCAGAAGCGCGGCTGCTACTTCGTCAAGCAGGGTGCCGAGATGGAGGCCCTGCGTGCCGCCATGTTCAAGAACGGCGCTCTCGACCACCGCATCCCCGGCATGGCTGCCGCCAAGATCGCCGAGCTCGCCGGCATCGAGGTTCCCGCCAAGACCAAGATCCTGATCGCCGAGGTCACCTCCACCGACCCCGCCAAGGAGGAGTTCTCCCACGAGAAGCTCTCCCCGGTCCTGGCCATGTACCACGCCAAGGACTTCCAGGAGGCCGTCGACAAGGCCGAGCACCTGGTGCTCGCCGGTGGCCCGGGCCACACCGCCTCTCTGTACGTGCACCCCGCCCAGGCCGAGAAGATCAGCCTGTTCGAGCACGTCATGAAAGCCTGCCGTATCGTCATCAACACCCCGTCCTCGCACGGCGGCATCGGTGACCTGTACAACTTTGGCATGAAGCCGTCTCTGACCCTGGGCTGCGGCTCCTGGGGCGGCAACTCCGTCTCCGAGAACGTTGGGGTGAAGCACTTGATCAACGTTAAGACTGTGGCCGAGCGCCTACTTCAAGAAGGGTTCCACGCCCGTCGCCCTCGACGAGCTTGGCAACGTCATGGGCAAGAAGCGCGCCTTCATCGTCACCGACCAGTTCCTCTTCAAGAATGGCAACACCCGCGCCATCGAGGCCAAGCTCGACGAGATGGGCATCGCCCACGACTGCTTCTACGACGTCGAGCCCGATCCGTCGCTGCAGTGCGCACGTCGCGGCGCCAAGCAGATGGCTCTCTTTGAGCCGGACGTCATCATCGCCGTCGGCGGTGGCTCCGCTATGGACGCCGGCAAGATCATGTGGATGATGTACGAGCACCCCGAGTGCAAGTTTGAGGACATGGCCATGGACTTCATGGACATCCGCAAGCGTATCTTCACCTTCCCCGAGATGGGCAAGAAGGCCTACTTCGTCGCCGTCCCGACCTCTTCGGGTACCGGCTCCGAGTGCACGCCGTTCGCCATCATCACCGACAAGGAGACCGGCATCAAGTGGCCGCTCGCCGACTACGCGCTGCTCCCCAACATGGCTATCGTCGACGCCGACAACTGCATGACCGCCCCGCGCGGCCTGACCGCTGCCTCCGGCATCGACGTCATGACCCACGCCATCGAGTCCTACGTCTCCATCATGGCTTCCGACTACACCAAGGGCCTCTCCGAGCGCGCTGCCAAGCTTGTCTTTGAGAACCTGCCCTCCAGCTTCACGAACGGCGCCAAGGACCCGCATGCCCGCGAGGAGATGCACAACGCCTCCTGCATGGCCGGTATGGCCTTCGCCAACGCCTTCCTGGGCCTCAACCACTCCATGGCCCACAAGCTCGGCGCCTTCCATCACCTGCCCCACGGCCTCGCAAACGCCGTCATCCTGACCCGCGTCATGCGCTACAACGCCGCCGAGGCTCCCGTCAAGATGGGCACCTTCTCCCAGTATCCTTACCCCAACGCGCTGCACAACTACGCCGAGATGGCCAAGTACTGCGGCATCGAGGGCAAGGACGACAAGGAGGTCTTCGAGAACTTCATCACGAAGCTCGAAGAGCTCAAGGACTTCATCGGCGTCAAGAAGACCATCGCCGACTACGGTGTTGACGAGCAGTACTTCCTCGACACCCTCGACGAAATGACCGAGCAGGCTTTCAACGACCAGTGCACCGGCGCCAACCCGCGCTACCCGCTCATGAGCGAGATCAAGGAGCTCTACCTGGACGCCTACTACGGCCGCGAGCCCCAGGATTACGCCGTCTGCTAGTTTTAGCACGGTTTTTAACGGCGGGGGTGCACGGGTGTTTCACACCCCCCCGCCGTCGCTTCTATCGCATCGTTGAAAGGATGCAACCATGCTGCTACCCGATTCCAAGACCGAGCTCGTCCGCCGTGGCAACAAGGTCGTTTACGACCTGGGCGACAAGATTGTCAAGGTCTTTAACGAGACCAAGCCTGTCTCCGACGTGTTCAACGAGGCTTTGAATCTTGCCCGCATCAATGAGTGCGGCATCCGCAGCCCCAAGGCGCTCGAGGTTTCCCAGCTCGAGAACGCCAACGGCTGGGCGCTCGTGACCGAGAAGGTTCCGGGCACCACCCTTGCCGAGAAGATGACTGCCGAGCCCCAGCGCTTTGGTGAGTACCTCGAGATGTTCGTCGACCTCCAGATCGAGATCCACGGCTACACCTCCCCGCTGCTCAACCGTCAGCGCGACAAGTACGCCCGCATGATCGACAGCCTTGATCAGCTCAATGCCACCACGCGCTACAACCTTCAGGAGCGTCTGGACGGCATGACCAAGGAGTTCAAGGTCTGCCACGGCGACTTCAACCCCTCCAACGTCATCGTCGGCGACGACGGCCAGCTCTATGTGTGCGACTGGGCACACGCCACCCAGGGCTCCCCTGCTGCCGACGTTGCCACCACCTACCTGCTCTTTGCCCTCAACAGCAAGGATCAGGCTGAGGCCTACCTGGAGCTCTACTGCGACCGCGCCGACATGCCCATGCAGGTCGTGCGTCAGTGGACGAGCATCGTCGCCGCTTCCGAGCTCGCTCGTAAGCGCAACGTGAACGATGAGTTCCTGAAGAACTGGATCGACGTCGTCGATTATCAGTAATATCTGAGCGATTTATTTCGCATCGGAGGCACAAGGAAAACCCCGCAGCTCACATGGGCTGTGGGGTTTTCCTTTTAGATATCGAGGATGCCACAAGATAAAAGGACGGCCCCGCATCTCCCCGATCTGGAGAAATGCGGGGCCGTCCCGTATATCGAACTACAAGCGAAATCGTCGATTAACGGCGTGCTGCCTTCACAAGCTCGGCGACCTTGGCGACGACCTCGTCGATCGCCACATCCTCGCGCTCACCCGTGGCACGGTCCTTGAGCTCGACGGTGCCATTCTTAAGGCCACGCTTACCCAGAACGACCTGATACGGGAAGCCCATAAGGTCGTTGTCGGCAAACTTAAAGCCGGGACGCTCGTCGCGGTCGTCGACGACAACCTCGATACCCTCGGCGCACAGGCCATCAACGATCTGCTCGCAGACGGTAGCGCACTCCTCCTTCTTGGGATCGAGCGGAATCACCGCGACCTCGTACGGGGCAACGGAGACCGGCCAGACGATACCGTGCTCGTCGTTGTGCTGCTCCACGACGGCAGCGAGCGAGCGGGACACACCAACGCCGTAGCAGCCCATGATGAGCGGCTTCTCCTTGCCGTCCTCGTCCATAAAGGTGGCACCCATGGCCTCGGAATACTTGGTGCCCAGCTGGAAGACCTGAGAGACCTCGATGCCGCGGGCAGCGGAGAGCGGCTTGCCGCAGTGCGGGCAGGGGTCGCCGGCGACAACGGTGACCAGATCGGCCCACTCATCGACGGTAAAGTCGCGCTCGGGGCAGGCACCGGTAAAGTGATAATCGACCTCGTTGGCACCGCAGGCCCACTGCTTGGAATCGCGCAGGCTCTCGTCGCACACCAGACGGATGCCCTCGGGCAGGTTGACCGGTCCGATAAAGCCCTTGTGCAGGCCGTTCGCTTGAAGCTCCTCGTCGGTCATCATGCGGTAGCCCTTGCCAAAGACATGCTCGGCCTTGCAGTCATTGAGCTCGTGGTCGCCCGGGACAATGGCCACGACCGGCTTGCCCTCGGAGTCGATCAATGCCAGCGACTTGCGCGTGCCGTTCTCGGGGAAGCCGAAGAACTTGGCAACGGCCTCGATGGTGCCCATACCCGGAGTCTCGCCCTTGGTGAGCGTGCCATCGCCGGGGCCCTCGGTCACAACGACCTTGGTGCTTGCAGCCTCGTCATCGGCAGCAAAACCGCAATCGTCGCAGTAGACGAGCGAAGCCTCGCCGGCGTCGGCAAGAGCCATGTACTCGACGGAAGTGTCGCCGCCGATCTCGCCGGAGTCGGCGACAACGGGCAGAGCCTTGATGTAGCAGCGCTCGCAGATGTTAGCGTAGGCCTGCTTCATCTTGTCGTACTCCTCCTGCAGACTCTCCTGCGTGGCAGAGAAGCTGTAGGCGTCCTTCATGATGAACTCGCGACCGCGCATCAGGCCAAAGCGGGGACGGAACTCGTCGCGGAACTTATCCTGGATGTGGTAGAGGTTAACGGGCAGTTGCTTGTAGGAACGCAGCTCATTGCGAACCAGGGCGGTCACGGTCTCCTCGTGCGTGGGGCCCAGCACGAACTCGCGGCCGTGGCGGTCATCGAAGCGCACGAGTTCCTTGCCATAGGCGTCGATGCGGCCGGACTCGCGCCATAGCTCAGCGTCGACCATAATGGGCATCATGAGCTCCTGGGCACCGGCGGCATCCATCTCGTCGCGCACGATGTTCTCGATCTTGCGGATCGAGCGCCAAGCAAGCGGCAGGTAGGAATACAGACCGGCGGCCTCCTTGCGGATCATGCCGGCACGGAGCAGCAGACGGTGGCTGGCGAGCTCAGCGTCCGCCGGATCCTCTTTAAGCGTCGGCGCGTAGAGCTTAGACATATACATTGCTCGGGTCATTTATTTCTCCTCAATAAGTTTGTCGACCTCTGCCATAAGCGCGTCGACAATTTGGTCCTCAGCTACTTTACCAATGATCTGGCCATGCGAAAAGAGCAAGGCCTGACCACGTCCGCAAGCAACGCCCAGGTCGGCATCAGAAGCCTCACCGGGGCCATTAACGGCACATCCCATCACAGCGATAGAAAGCGGCGCGGAGTAGTTCTTAAGCCGCTCGGTGACCTCCTCGGCGATGGGAATGAGGTTAACCTGGCAGCGGGCGCACGTGGGGCACGAGACAATCTCGGGGCCACGGCGACGCAGGCCCAGCGACTGCAGAATACCCCAGGCAACCGGCGGCTCCTCAACCGGATCGGCCGTGAGAGAGACGCGCATGGTGTCACCGATACCCTCAGACAGCAGAATACCAAGGCCCACCGAGCTCTTAATGGTGCCCTGAAGCTTGGTACCCGCCTCGGTTACGCCCAGGTGAAGCGGAACGTGGGGAATCTCACGCGACAGGGCTCGATAGGTATCGAGCGTCGTTTGCACGCTATGGGCCTTGGCCGAAAGCACAATGTTCGTAAAGCCGCGGTCCTCAAAGTGCTTGACGAAGCGCTCGCTCGACATCACGAGCTTTTCGGGCTGCGTGAGGTCTTCGCGCTCGGCGATATCCTGCTCAAGCGAGCCCGCGTTCACGCCAATGCGAATCGCGCACCCAGCGGCGCCCGCGGCATCGATCACGGCATCGACCTTGGCCCAATCGCCAATGTTGCCGGGATTGATGCGGAGCTTGGCGGCACCGGCCTCCACAGCGCCAATGGCCAGCTTGTTGTTAAAGTGGATATCGGCAACGATTGGCACCGGAGACTCGGCACAGATGGTGCGGAAACCCTCAAGCGCGGCCTCAGTGGGCACGCTCACACGCACGATATCGCAGCCAGCCTGCGCCAACGCGCACACTTGCGCAAGTGTTGCCTGGGCATCAGCGGTATCGGTGCAGGTCATTGATTGGACCACCACCGGCGCGCCGCCACCGATCTGCACACCGCCCACATGCACGGGGCGCGTCAAATCGCGAGGCAAAGGATGGGATAAAGACAATCCAAACACTCCCCTACAGAATAAATCGAAGGATGTCGGAACGAAGCATATAGACAAACAGCAGCGCAAAGAGCGCGATGCCCACATAGCTCACAATCGTCTGGACCTTGAGCGGAAGCTCGCGGCCCACAATCTTTTGAATGATCTCGATGACCAGCTTGCCGCCATCGAGTGGTGGGATGGGCAGCAGGTTCATAAAGCCAAGCGAGAACGAAATGAGGGCAGCAAACGAAAGGAACGTGGCAGGACCGGCAGCAGCAGCCTGTGAGGACATAACGCTAATACCCACGATCGAAGAAGACTGATCGAGAATCTCCATCGTATGCTGCGGCTGGAGCAGGCGCATCACGCCCTCCGCGGTCTGCACAACATAGGAGAATGACAGACGCGCCGAGGTGATGGGGTCCAAACGGACTACCTCCGTAGAAGCATACACACCTAACCGCTCGTCCTCTTTGAGCGCAACCGTGGTCGAATGCTGCTTGCCGTCACGCTCGTACTCGATGGCGATATCGTCCTTACCGGCGGCCTTGCCGATAGCATCGTAGACGTCCATCCAAGTGGAACATGAGACACCGTCGACCGAAAGGATCGCATCACCGGCCTCGATACCCGCCTTGGCGGCAATAGACCCCTCGTCAACCTGACCGATCACGTTGGTATCCATCGGCACGGTGACACCCGCAATGGAATAGATGCTCATAAGGAGCAAAAAACCCGTCAGGATATTGACGAGAATGCCCGCGAGCAGCATAAAGGCGCGCTTGAGAAAGCCCTGGCCAAGATAAGTGCGCGAGCGCTCTTGCGCCAAGAAATCAGCCTCGCCGCACGGCAGCTCCCACACATCGCCCTCGGCAGTCGCATGCTCTCGATCGAACCGGCGGCCGTCAAAGGTGGTGTAACCCGCAGCGTCTCGAGGCAGTGTCTGATACTTGGTGGGATAGTAGCTCGGTGAGGGCTTCTCCCCTTCCTCATACCAAGGTGCGATGGAGCCCCAGCCCAGCAACAGAGCACAAGCCTCGAGCACATCCTCCTCGGAAAGCTCGAGCTCGACAGCAAGGTCGGCCACGGTCACGCGACCATGACGGTAAATAGTCGCGAGCACGCGATCGGCGCACGAGACATCGGTCGGATCCATACCGCAGATGGCAGCGTAGCCACCCAGCAGCAGCGGGGTCACGCCAAACTTGGTTCCAATGCGACGCGACGTGTAATGGATGTCAAAGCGGCAAGGCAGGCCCAAAAAGAACTCGGTCACACGGACGCCGCAGGCACGCGCCGCCAAAAAGTGGCCGCCCTCGTGCAAAAACACGAGGACGGAAAGCATCAGCAGGCCCCAAAAGACCGATGAGAGAACGCTCAGAACAGTATCCATAAATCGAAATAGCAATCCTTATGGGTTAAGAACGGGTTGCGGCGAGTACCTGCGCAGCCTTTTCACGCGCCCACGCATCGATGTCGCGAAGCTGCTCAAACGAATCGACAGCCTGCATATCGTGGGCATCCATGCAGGATTCCACAATGCGATCGATATCGGTAAAGCTGCAGCCATCGTGCAGGAAGGCATCAACGGCGACCTCGTTGGCGGCATTGAGCACGCACGGCATGGTGCCACCCGTCTTGCCGGCACGCTCGGCAAGTGCCAGACAGCGGAAGGTATCCATGTCGGCAGCATCAAACGTGAGCTGCCCCAG
>MNQC01000084.1:1393-8166 GCA_001915225.1 Collinsella sp. 60_9 | reverse complement strand
ATGGTCAAGTTCGCTAAGCCGGAGGAGTCCGACGAGGAGCTCGAGAGCATGACCGCCGAGGCCGAGTACCTGCTGCAGCAGCTGGGCCTTCCGTATCGCGTGATTAGCCTGTGCACCGGCGACTTGGGCTTCTCTGCCCGTCAGACCTACGACGTCGAGGTTTGGCTGCCGAGCTACAACGCCTACAAGGAGATCAGCTCCTGCTCCAACTGCGGTGACTTCCAGGCTCGCCGCGCCAACATCAAGTATCGCGACCCCGAGAACTTCAAGGGTTCGCGCTACCTGCACACCCTCAATGGTTCCGGCCTGCCGGCCGGCCGCACCATGGCCGCCATTCTGGAGAACTACCAGAACGCCGACGGCACCATCACGATTCCCGAGGTTCTGCGTCCCTACATGGGCGGCCTTGAAAAGATCGAGCCGGTTGCGTAGGTTGGCTGCATAAGCGATTTGCGAGGGCGCTCCTTTTAGGGGCGCCCTTTTTGTGTACGGCCATACCATGCCGTGAGGACAGCTCGATAAAAAACACACGAACAAACGTTCTGTATACATGCATCTACCTGCTATGCTTTTGCTAACTAAGAGCAAGAGAAAGGGGACGCGATGGAGCTGTTTGATGATCGGGTGGTTTTGTTTGAGAGCGACGAGGGCGGGGAGTACCTGCTTGTGACGTGTGAGCCGTCTGGCATGGGTGGCCTGGTGGTTCGACAGACGAGCGAGGGGCCGTTGACGCAATGGTGCTTTGAGGAGTCGCCGCATGTGGTCGAGACCTTTGTGGCGCACGAAGGGCTTGTGGCCCTGGAGCACTTCTATGGGGTCCGGACATCTAACCAGGTTGCTCGCATGTTGAGCATCTCGTTTGCCGATTATGATTGTGCCCAGCGGGTGAGATCGCTCCTGAGGGAACTTGATGCTAAGTTTGACGTGATCGAAAAGCCAATCGATCGTACGGGGAACGACGGTATATGCGGAGCAGCATGACAAAACTGCGTTCCACAAAAAAGTTTGAGATTGTGCTTGACTCCAATAAGCTAAAGTGGTTTTATATGTCTTGCGCTGCGGCGTTACCTCAGCTGGATAGAGGGTCTGACTACGAATCAGAACGTCATAGGTTCGAATCCTATACGCCGCACCAATTGAAATCGAAAGCCTCCGGCAACGGGGGCTTTTCTTTTATGGCAACACCGCATGGATTCGAACCTCGGTCGAGGCGCGGGCGTCAAGAAAACGCGGAGCGTTTTTAGCCCGCGGGCGAGCGCGCCGGCAGGCGGGCGAAGCCGGTGCGGATCCGCGAAGCGGATGCGCGGAATCCTATACGCCGCACCAATTGAAATTGAAAGCCTCCGGCAACGGGGGCTTTTCTTTTATGCCGGCGCCGCATGGATTCGAATCTCAGTCGAGGCGCGAGCGTCTTAATCATCACTTCGTAAAATTTTTCCAAATTGTCGCTTGACCCATCGAGGGGTCACGTGCATAATAAGCCGTGCGTTGCGGCGTTACCTCAGCTGGATAGAGGGTCTGACTACGAATCAGAACGTCATAGGTTCGAATCCTATACGCCGCACCATTTGAGATTAAAGCTCCCGGCAACGGGGGCTTTTCTTTTACGTAAGCACTGCATGGATTCGAACCTCGGTCGAGGCGCGGGCGTAAAGCGGACTATTTCCTGTCGACTCGTGTAAGATTTCGAGTAGGTGTCGCGGCCCATCCGTGACCACTCCTTCTTCAAGCGACCGATCAGGGTGATACTTCGTGGCAGAGCGTCCGACATACAAGCTCAGGTTTCTCGATCCCAAGAAGCGCTTTCCGGCGATGCCCGAGCAGCCTGCGGGGCGCTCATATGGCGTGGTCTGGAAACTCTTTGGCGAGGACCCGCATGAATCATGCTATGTCGTCGAATTCGTCGGCAAAAGCCGTGTGTCGCTTTTGGGCTACGTGAGCGTTTCGGGTGAGGTCTATAAGGTGGACCGTCCCGTTAACGAAGTATCGCTGCCCGACGATCCCGACATGCAGCTGATTCTTGACGAGTCCGATTCCAACATCGGTGAGATTGCAGTCAGGGGTACCGATGGGACGATGCGCTCCCGGGCGCGAGTCATCGGCTCTCCCGAAGGCCCCATGCGCGAGCAGTCCGACCACGAGACATGGAATTCGACCCGCGCCCTTCCTTACGGCGAGTTCATGGCATCGATGTTCCTGCGCTACGTGATATTTGCCAACTCCGAAAGCGCTGTTGCGAACACGGCGGACGCCGACGGTCTCGATGCGGACATGCAAAACGTTGTCGACAAGATCAAGCTCGTAAAGTTGCCCGAGCCGGTCGAGGTGTTTTTGGGCTTTAACACGGCACCGCTACCTGACGCTATCGAGACGTTGCTCTACCGCGTTGACCATGCCGAGAATCCGAGCGGTATCGAGCGTTATGCCGCCGCCCTTATGAGCGAGGTCGACTTGCCCCGTCTGCGCACCATTGCCGCCAAGTCCGAAATGAGCCTAGCGCGCATCGACCGGTCGAAGCTGTTCTATCTCAATTTTGATCGTAGCCTGCTGGACCAGGGCGAGATTGACATACTGCTTGCCATCGAGTGCCGTCTCAACCGCCTCTCCGGCATCCTCGAGCGCATCGGGGCCGGATTGGCCCCTGTGGCATCCTCGCCGAGCCTTGAGGGCTGCGCGCTCTTTGATGCGTGGCATATCGCCAAGACGACCAACGATGTTCCCCGACTGCTCGATACGGCCTCGAGCGATAACCCGTGGGGCAAACCGGGTACGGTGGCTTGCCAGCCGGGCGGTGAGTGGGATGTGCGTACCCGCTTCGCGCGTATTGTCGAGGCGCTCAACGTGGTCACGCGGCTCGACTATACCTATCGGGCAAACGTTGCCGAGGGGATTATGCTCGTTCGGTTTGGGCACTCTGTCGTGAATGCCATGCCGCAACGTGAATACGACGCTCAAGATGACGCCTGGCGCGAGCTGGAAGAGGACACGCGTGCGATCTGGGCCGCGGAGCACGATGCGCGCGTGGCACTCACGCTTGCGGCAGCGTGTTTTGCCGCGGGCACCTGCATCACGCGCTGCTATGTGCAGATTGCTGCTCCCGACAGTGAGCAGGGCGAGCGCGTTGTCGCAACGTATTTCTTTGGGCGCGCGGCCTATCTGGCCGATTGCGTGCCTGTCGCCAAGGATCTTGAGAGCATGGACATGGACGATATGCCGTGCAAGCGTGTGCTTGAGGCGTATGAGTCAACCGCTCCGGAGACGATTGAGCCTGCGGAGGTTCATGCTCGTCCGCGTGATGACCATCGCACACTGCCGCCGGCGCTGCGCGATCTGCTGCTCGCCGATAAGGCTGACGAGTTGGAGGTCATGGAAGAGGACGATGACCCATACGTGGCCCGTGTTGTTGAATTGCGCGAGCAGGCAAAAGTCGACCGTACAGGTGCTTTTGAAGGCTTTTCCCGTCTTGTCGAGGAGTTGGAGGCTAAGTGCGCCGTCGCCGAGCTTTTGGCGACAGGTCCGGTTCAAACGCAGTTTTGCGATAACCAGCTGGTGCGCATGGTGCTACCGGTGTTGGAAGAAGACCGCTCTGTGCGAATCCTTCGTGCGCCCGATGCGCTGTACTTTGCCCAGCACGAGATCTGCAGCTTTTACGCCGAGCAAGAGGACTTTGAACGAGCGCTGCCCGAGGTGCGCCATCTTTACGATCTGGCGCGCTCGTCCATGCAATCGCACTTTGCGCTCATCAACGTGCTTGCGCGTCTGGAGCGCTTTGACGAGATTATCGAGGTGGCGCGCCACGGCCTACGTATTGCCAGCGATCGTTCTGCAATCGGCTACCTGTTCTATCGCTTGGCGTTTGCCTATTGGAATTGCGATCAGCTCGACCTGGCGCTGGCTTGTTACCGTCTCGTGCCGCGCGGCGAGGAGTCGGGCAGTAGCGCGCTGGAAGAAATGCAGGGCCTTATGAACGAGATGGGCGTTAGCGAGCCTCCGACGTTCGAGGAAGCGGTCGAGACTATCCGCAAGGCTGGACTTGAGTTGCCGCCAGTGTCCGCCGTGACGAATCAGCTGGCAGATGCCGCTGTGCAACTGGTCGACAACGGCTTCTTTTTCCTGGCACGCGGTTGCATCTTCCAAATGTGGCGCACCATGGGCAACGACGAGCTCGGCTCCCTCAACCGCTCGCTGGGGTAGGGGCGAAAACTGCAAGGAGGAAAGGCCGCTAGGCAATTAGAAAATTCCCTCTTGCTCAACTTCGGCTGTTTGGTTACTATAGAACGGCTGTTACGGAGAGCTGACCGAGAGGCCGAAGGTGCTCGCCTGCTAAGCGAGTATGCCCCAAAAGGGCATCTGGGGTTCGAATCCCCAGCTCTCCGCCAGTTTAACTTTAAAGAAGGGTCCCATCGGGGGCCCTTTTTTAGTTGAACCACGTTAGCTGGGGATTCGAACCCTCAAAAAATGAGGCGCCCCGTTGGACGCCTCATTTGGTTCGATGTGATATCGCTCCGGCCCTACATCTCGGGCGCCTTGGCGACGGTCTCGCTTTCTGCCGTGAGTGGGCGGTTGTCGATGCGGCGGCCCAGGCGGTCGAGCTTCACAAGGAGCCACTCAATGGGATTCGGCCCTGCGCCTTCCTCGTCGGCAACCAGGTCCATAACGGCGATTTTGGTGCCGTCCTGCTTGAGAGTAACACTGCCCACCTTGTCGCCCACATGCACCGTGCCCGAAAGATCGTCGTAGCTAACCTTTTCGGTCACCTCGCCGGCAAGGGAAAACACGGTCGCTTGCGCCGTAGGATCGGCGAGTGTGGCGTCGATTGTCTTATCCGTCCAGTCGGTTTGGCCAATGCGCGCCATAAGCGGGTTGCCGTTGGCGGTCTTTTCCTGCGTGTTGGCGATTGCGACCGTCACCTTGTGGCCGTAGTACCAGTTGGCAAGGGTGGCGGTATCGGTAAAGCGCTGATCGGTGGTGGTGGAGTTCAAAATAACGGTGTAGATCTCGTCGCCGTCGCGGTTGTAGGCGCTCGTAAAGCAATAGCCCGCGTCGTCGGTGGTGCCGGTCTTGCCGCCGATGTTGCCATCTTGGCCCAGCAAATAGTTATGCGTGTCCATGGAATGCGAATGGTCGGTGCCGTCGGCGCCCGTGACCTCGATCCAGGAATCCTCGCTCGCTACGACCTCGCGGATCGTGTCGTTTTTCATGGCCTCCTGCATCATCAGCGCTACGTCGTGTGCGGTTGAGTGCATATTGCCAGCCCACTCATCAAAGTCCAGACCATGCGGGTTTTCAAAAAGCGTACCGGTGCAGCCGAGCTTCTTAGCGCGCTCGTTCATGGCCTTCACAAATGTGGCCTCGGCGTCTTTGGTCTTGGGGTCGATCTTCTTGCCCACATATTCGGCGAGCACGATGGCGGCGTCGTTGCCCGAGGGAATCATCAGACCGCGTAGTGCCTGCTCCACGGTAAGCTCGTCGCCTTCGAGCAAGCCGGCGGTCGAATTACCCACGGTGGCTGCGGCGTTGCTCACCGTGACCTTCTCGTCCATCTTGCAATTCTCGACGGTTAGGATTGCGGTCATGACCTTGGTGATCGAGGCAATCTTGACCTGCTCATCGGCGCCGCGGGCATAGTAGACGGTGCCGTCTTTGCCCATGACGAGGGCATTGGTCGCATCGATATCGGGCAGGTTTTCGGCCGTGATACCGCGCACATCGGCGGTTTTGCCGCAAACATTGTCGGTCGTGAGCACTTGGGCGCCGGCGACGGTGGGCACGCCGGCGGCAAGGGCGATAGCGCAGACAAAGCCGGCGGCAAGCTGGGCTGAGCGCTTTGCAAAAGAGGTGAGGGACTTCACAGATTTCGCTTTCGACGGGATGGTCTCTTCTGAAACTAGAGTATATCGTTTGCCGGCGTCGGCGATCATCGCGTGCGCGCTTGGCCCACATCCGCACCCGAACGGGCACAAGGGTGCTTAAGGCCGACTTAATCACCCACGCTTGTTGTGTGTGGCGTGCGTCGCCTCAGGCATAATGGAGCGCGAGAGGAGCACGCATGAACGAGCGCATTTTGGTAGTTGATGACGAGAAGGCCATCGCCGACTTGGTTGGCATCTACCTTACAAAAGAGGGCTTTGATGTCCAGATTGCCTATAGCGGGGCCGATGCTGCCAAGGCGATTTTGGAGCAGGAGTTCGATCTGGCGCTGCTTGATGTCATGCTGCCCGATATCGATGGGTTTGAGCTGCTGCGTACGATCCGTTCCAGCCATACCTATCCCGTGATCATGCTGACGGCGCGCGATGCCCAGCAAGACAAGATCGGGGGCCTTTCGCTTGGCGCGGACGATTACGTGGTTAAGCCGTTCCGTCCGCTGGAGCTCATCGCGCGCGTGCACGCTCAGCTTCGCCGCTACACCAGCTACGGTAGCCGTGCACAGGCGGCCGAGTCGCCGACCATTCAGCTCGACGGCTTGGAGATCAACCGCGATGCTCGTTCCGTGACAGTGGACGGTTCACCGGTACGCCTCACACCCACCGAGTATTCAATCTTGCTGTATCTGGTCGAGCATCGCGGCAGCGTGGTGGCCGTGGAGGACCTGTTCCGCGCGGTGTGGAGCGAGGATTTTATGCCCGGCTCCAACAATACGGTGATGGTGCATATTCGCCACTTGCGCGAAAAGATCGGCGACGACGCACAAAAGCCACGCTTTATCAAAAACGTCTGGGGCGTCGGCTACATCATCGAATAACGCTTTTCGCTTGTGAGGATCTTGATAT
>MNQC01000084.1:465-1377 GCA_001915225.1 Collinsella sp. 60_9 | reverse complement strand
GCAAGCGTTCGAGGTGCCCGATCGGCTCTTTGAATACGTGAGGTCGGTCGTCGACAACCGCGCGCTTGCAACGGTGCTGCTCTTTTTGCTGAGCCTGCTGCTGATTGGCATCGACAACATCGTCGGAATCTTGGCGGTGCTGCTTGTCGGCTTTTTGCTGATCGATCGATTTGAGATCGTGTGCCGCTGCGTGGTGATTGGCGGCGCCGCGTGGGCCATGACGTTGGCGATTGGCGCCATGGCGCTCGGCGGCATCGAAGGGCCGGTGCTGTTCGATGCCGGCTTTGTATTCAACATGCTTGGCTTTGTGCTGGCGCTTGCCGCGTGCGTGCTGTTCTTGTGCGGCCGCGCCCTGTACTACCAGGGCTACGAGCAGGGCGAGCAGCATGCCGATTGTGTGCTGGCTGCTCGTATTCAAGATCGCCTGATCGATCACCCCGACACCTGGGACAACATCGACGGCGACTTCTTGGAGGTCGAGGGCGCCCTTAACCGCGTGCGTGACCGTGAGCGCAAGGTGCAACAGGCCTTGCGTGACGAATCTCATCGCAAGGACGATCTGGTCACGTACTTGGCACATGACCTACGCACCCCGCTTGCCAGTGTGGTGGGCTATCTTTCGCTGCTGCAAGAGGCTCCCGAGCTGCCGGTTGAGCAACGTGCGCACTTTACGGGCGTGGCGCTCGACAAGGCGCACCGGCTCGATACGCTCATCGAAGAGTTCTTCGATATCACGCGCTTTGACTTCCACGATATCGTGCTCACGCGCGGCTATGTTGATCTGGGGTTGCTGCTGGCTCAGGTGGCTGACGAGTTCTATCCCATCCTCAACGAGCAGCATAAGGAAGTCCAAGTTGATATTCGCGAGGACCTGACGGTGCTCGTGGATGGCGACAAAATGGCTCGCGTGTT
>MNQC01000084.1:0-418 GCA_001915225.1 Collinsella sp. 60_9 | reverse complement strand
GGGCGGCGGTGGCGTGCGCGTGCGCTTTATCAATCAGGGCGATCCCATCCCTGAGGCAAAGCTCAAGGTGATCTTTGAGAAGTTCTATCGCCTGGATGCGGCGCGTGCGACCAATCGCGGCGGCGCTGGACTGGGGCTTGCCATCGCCAAGGAGATCGTATGCGCGCACGGCGGTACCGTTGCATGTGAATCGACGCCCGAACACACGATATTCACCATCGAGCTGCCCGCCGCATAGCCAGTGTGCCCTTACAAACACTTGACAATGCGCTCACGTGCATATGAGCCGCGATTCCTACTATCGATACTGCTGAATTGATATCGATGTGGAGGTATGCGGTATGACGGCTGCTGCGGCTGTGGAGCCCACGGAGCTTGAAGAACTCATGAAAGCGCAGGCCGAGGCCGCGCACGAGCG
>MNQC01000083.1:5667-12926 GCA_001915225.1 Collinsella sp. 60_9 | reverse complement strand
GCGGCCATCACCAGCAGATCGCCTTCCTGGATCACGGTGTCGCCATTGGGCAGTACCGGGTGCGCCCCGTCGCGCAGCACCAGGACCACGAGCATATTTGTGGCGCTGCCAATGTCCGCGAGCGAGCGTCCGGCAAACGGATGTCCAGCGCACACCTTGAGCTTTACAAACGACATGCCGTCCTCGTCGCGGTAGTCGTTAAAGGTGCGGCGCACGTCGCCGGTCGCATCGATCATATCGAGCTTCTTCGCCACCGCCGGCAGCAGCGAGCCCTGCACCACAATGCTCGACACGGCAATCACAAACACCAGGTCAAACAGGTCGTGTCCGCCGGGAACGCCGGCCACCACGGCAAAGAGGCTAAACACGACCGAAGCTGCTCCGCGCAGGCCCGCCCAGCTTACGAGCGCGACCTGGCGGGGGTTCGTCTTAAAGGGCGCCAGGAGCACGCCGACGGCGATGGGGCGGCTCACGTAGAGCAGGTGAGGGTGTCAAAGAAGTGCGCCATCTCGACCTTGCCGGTGATGTCGCTCGCACCCAGCACAATGCCGGCCAGGTATACGGCCAAAAAGCCGTTGCCGCCCAGATAGCTTGGTAGCGCGTAGGCGACGATCGCCACGGCGAACAAGAAGATGGTCTGCGCGCCCTCGGCCGTTGCGTGCGCGCGTTCAATCAGACGGCCCGCCGCCCAGCCGATGGCAAGGCCCAGGCCCGCGCCCAGGATAATCTGCTTGGCCAGCAGTGCGGGAATGTTGATGTCGCCGCCGGCCGCGAGTGCGGCGAGCACGGCGGTGAGCATGTAGGCGACGGGGTCGTTGGAGCCCGATTCGACCTCGAGCAGCGAGTCGGTGCCGCCCTTCAGCGAAAGGTTGTGCTCGCGCAGCACGCTAAAGACGCTGGCCGCGTCGGTGGATGCCACGACCGATCCCAACAGCAGGCCGTCGATCCAGTCGAACCCCAGCGCGAAGTGGGCGAACACGCCGGTGATGCCGGCAGTGATGACGACGCCGAGCGTGCTCAGCAGCACCGCCGGCACAGCGACGGGTTTGGCACGGTCGATATTGGTGTTAAAGCCGCCGTAGAACATGATGAACAGCAGCGCCGTGCTGCAGACGGTTTCGGTGAGCGCATAGTCGCTAAAGTCGATATGCGCCGGGCCGTTGACGCCCAACAGCATGCCGAGCGCGATAAAGATGAGCAGGGTGGGGAAGGGGAGCTTTTTGCCGACGGGTTTGATGGTCAGACACAGAATGATGACGAGGCCGATAAAGAGAAGGATCTGGTTCATGGATGGTGTCCGCTCCTGGTTGGTTGGCGTGGCACGGTCAGTTGCCTGCGGTTATTTGTACCCAAAGATGGTGGGTTTATGGGGTTGGATTGCGGGCGTGCGCGATATCGTCATAGACGGCTGCCGTCTTTGCCTCTGCTCGGAAACCCTTTCCAGCTTTATTGCAACGGAGTACAATGGGTAACGTTTAAGTTCAACTTGAAGTTTTAGTTGCGGCGCCGGGCTTCGGCCGCAATGCAAGGAGAGGCGTACCATGGCGATCTATGTGACATCTGATGCTCACGGGCACGTGCGTGCGCTTGACGAAGCCCTGTCTAAGATCTCGTTGACGTCCGACGACACGCTGTACGTGCTGGGCGACATGATCGATCGCGGGCCCGATCCGGTCGGCGTTATTAAGCTCGTGCGCTCGCTGCCCAACGCCCACGTGCTCAAGGGTAATCACGAGCAGATCATGCTCGATGCCATCATTGGCCAGGATCCGCTCGATGCCGAGACCTGGGATATCAACGGTGGTTGGACGACGCGCGAGCAGCTCAACGACATGGAATTTGAGGCATACGAGGAGCTCGTGCGATGGATGGCCGCGCTGCCGCTCTACGCAGTGGTCGAGACCGAGGAGCGCCCGTATCTGCTGGTACATGCTGGAATCGAGATGAAGGCGGCGCGCGCGTTTTTGCTTGAGCATGGCGTCGATTGTGCCGATGGCGTTGGAGCGGTGGGTGCCGATCGCGAGCTGCTGCAGCAGATGCTCGCGGTGCAGTCGTCCGATGACCTGCTGTGGATTCGTCATGGCTATTGGGATGCGTCGACCGGGCTGCTTTCTGCCGAGGGCAAGGGCCCGGTCGTGGTGAGCGGTCACACGCCCACGGTATCGCTTGGGCGCTATTGCGAGGTCGGTGGTCTGGCGGGGCTCGATGAGGAATCGGGACGCGGGCAGATCGTGCGCTTGGGCGGCGAGGACACTGTTGGTGTGCCCGATCGCATCGACATCGACTGCGCCGCCGCCACCGGCTCCGAGTTCGGCCGCGTGGGCATCCTGCGCCTGGACGACGGGGCCGAGTTCTACGCGAACATCAACCCGGGCGAATAATCGGTGCAAGGGGTAGCTAATATGGGAAGGGTTTTTTGACTACTTTTGCCCTTCTGCCCGCAAATTGATTTCTCTGGGACGGGATTAGATAATCATTTGGCTGCCCGCTGGCTAAGTGAGTAGACTTTTTTGGAAATGCCGAGCACCCAACATATTTGCCTCAATAAAACCGCAGGTCACGGACTTGTGCTTTGTCGGTGTGGTCCGGGATTCGGTAAAAGTCTACTCACTTAGTTTTGCGTGTCCGCAACGAGACCCCAGCCGGGATGATTCCACCGCAAATTAGCTGCTCCCATCGCCGCAATTAGGCGCCGTACGGATTCCGGTCCCTCTCGATGCGTTGGCGGATGTGGGCGTACTCGATAATCAGTAGCACCAGGAGTAGGGCCATGATGGCTAGGTAGCTCACCACAGCGCCCATCAGACCCAGCAGCTTAATCAGGATCACCGGGAGCACCACGCTCACGGCAAAGCAGATCAGGTAGATCTTGGTGACGTCTCCAGCGTGGCGCAGCACCGTGATGATGGCGTAGATAAAGTCGATGGCCGCGGTGACGCCGCCGGCGACGACCATCAGCAGCGCCAGCGTACGGTAGCGTTCAAAGCTGAGACCGTACATAAAGCTCATGAGGGGAATACCGGGACCTGCCATAAATGCGGCGCACACGCCGGTGATGACCACGATCAGCGCCATAACGGCAACAATAATCAGGTCAAAGCGATGACGCTTACGAGGATTAGCCCAAATGCTCGACAAGCGCAGGAGCTGCGGTTTATAGACAAATCCAATGCTCAACAGAATAGCCTGAGCTGGAAAAAACAGGGCATTAAAGTACAGCTGGTATTTGTAGGCCAGTGTTCCTTCCATCACAAACTTGGGCATGCTTTCGATAAGGTTGAACAGGAATAGCGCGCCAAAGAGTGGGGCGCACTGGACAAACAGGTGGCCGACCTCGCGCAGGTTTACGCGGCGCGATTTTTCGGTCTCGAGCAGGGCGAGCGGCGCGGTGACCAGCACGAGCGAGGCGATCGCGGCGATGCCCATGGCCATGGCCGCGATGGGCATGCTGCGCGTGAGGAACAGCGCCACGCTGAAGACCGCGATGACGTCGACGGAGCGTAGCGTTTGGCTCATGCCAGCCAGGTAGAGCTTGTCGGCCTGCTGCAGGCGGCCTTCGTACACGTCGGCGACGCCGTCGATGACCTTATACAGGTAGACGCCCAGGCCGATCGTCGCCATCTGTGTGTCATAGCCGCGGGCGCTGCTGTACATGAGGCCGCAGCCTAGGGCGAGCGCTCCGCAAAGCCAGCGGTTGAGCTGGTAGGAGGCAAAAGACGTCTTTTCGTCGATGTCCGAGACCTGGAAATTGCGCACGCCGTAGTTGCACGCGATCATGATGAGCGTGCCGGTGACAAAGGCGATGGAGAACTTGCCGGCCTCCTCGGCGCCCACGAGCTGCGTCGACACAATGGTGAGCAGCGGAAACGCCATGCCCCATACGGCGGTGCCCAGGGTGTTCCAAAGATAGTCGCGGCTGGTGGCGTGCTCTTCGTATTCAGCCTCTTGCATGGAGAAGCCGCCGCCGTAGACGGCGCCGAGCAGACGGTTCCACCAAGCGTTGACCATGCGGCGGACGGGGCCGGGCTTGCGATCGCGTTCGCGCCGGCGACGTGTGGCTTGGCTGCGATCGGGCCCGCCGGCGTTGCGCTGACTCAGCTCTTGGATGCGTGCGAGTTCCTCGGCAGTGTGCGAGGCAGGGAAGAGGCCGTTCTCGATGCGGCCGCCTTGGGCCTTCGCGGCGCCGTCTCTCGATGCAGCGGGGTTGGAGGTGCCGTTGCGGCGGGCGATGGCGCGGCGAATGCTATCGAGGGGCGTGATGCTCAAAGCGGAGTCCTTTCTATTGCTGCGCTTTAGTATAGACGCGACGGTGTTCGCTCGTGTTTTTGAACGGATTGTTCAATAATTTCGGCGGGCGGCTGTAATTTGTCGGTAAACGTGCGGTATCCTGTTGAAGTTTTGTGACACCCCCGATGCCGCCCACGCGGTACCAAGGAGCTTCTACCTATGGACGTCGCCGCATTCTTACTGGCTCTTGTGCCGATTATTTGGCTGGTCGTGATGCTGCTGTGCTTTAAATGGCCAGCTTGGAAGGCCGCTATCGGATCGTTTGTCCTTTCGTGCTTGCTTGCCTTCGCATGGTGGCACCTGCCGGCAGCGCAGATCGCGACCGCCTCGCTCGAAGGTTTTTTGATGGCTCTGTGGCCCATCGTCCTGGTGATCATCGCCGCGGTGTTCACGTATAACCTGTGCGTTCGTACGGGCGCCATGGACGTGATCGGCAGCATGATCACCTCCATCAGCAGCGACCGCCGTCTGCTGGCGCTGCTCGTGGCTTGGTGCTTCGGTGGCTTTATGGAGGGCATGGCCGGCTTCGGTACCGCTGTCGCCATTCCCGCCGGCATGCTCGCGGGCCTGGGCTTTGAGGCCGTGCCTGCCGTGCTCATCTGCCTGCTGGCCAACGGCGTGCCCACGCCCTACGGCTCCATCGGCATCCCCACGGTGTCCGTTGCCGACCTGGTGGGTTTGGATTCCCTTCACCTAGCGACCGTTCAGCTGGTGCAGCTCGCGCCGTTCTTTGTGGTGATGCCGCTATTTATTGTGCTGGTTGCGGGCCGTGTTGCCGATGACCAGGGCAATGCCGCGAGTGTGGGCGAGCGTCTGCACGGTGTTGCCGGCGTGGCGTTGCTCTCCGGCGTGTCGTTTGTCGGCGCGGCTCTGGTCGTTGCCATGTTTGTGGGCCCCGAGCTGGCCGTGGTCGTAGGATCCATCGTTTCGCTCGCGCTGACAGCTGCGCTTGCCATGCGTGCCGAGAAGTCGGGGCATCTGGACGCACGCTTTCACATGAATATCGAGGCGGGGGAGAAGCTCACCGTTAAGTCGGCGCTTTCGGCCTGGTCGTGCTTCATCCTGATCTTTGTGTTGCTGCTGGGCACGTCTAATCTGGTGCCCGCTGTACATGCTGCGCTCGCGCCGTTTGCGAGCCATGTGCAGGTGTATTGCGGTGAGAATCCCGGTATGCTTACGTTTTCGTGGATCAACACGCCAGGCGTCTGGATTTTCCTGGCGGCGTTTGTCGGCGGTGCCATTCAGGGTGCTTCGCCACGCATGATGGGCGAGGTGCTGGCCGCGACTGTGAAGCAGATGATGCCGACGGTGATCACGATGCTTTCGGTGCTGGGCTGTGCCAAGGTGATGGGCTATGCGGGCATGATCTCTTCGATCAGCGCGTTCTGCATCGCCGTCGCCGGTGGGCTGTACCCGATTCTGGCTCCGTGGATCGGCGCAGTCGGTGCGTTTGTGACCGGCTCGGGCACGTCCTCGGGCATGCTGTTTGGCCCCATTCAGAGCCAGGCTGCCACTGCGCTGGGTGTGAGCGACTACTGGATGGTCGCGTTGAACGCCCTGGGCGTCGCCGCCGGTAAGATGATCTCGCCGCAGACCCTCGCCATTGGTCTTGCCGCCGTGCTCGTGCG
Organism: Collinsella sp. 60_9; assembly: GCA_001915225.1. Classification (GTDB taxonomy): domain Bacteria; phylum Actinomycetota; class Coriobacteriia; order Coriobacteriales; family Coriobacteriaceae; genus Collinsella. The sequence continues at coordinate 7,011 of MNQC01000083.1, read as the reverse complement.
CGGTAAGGATGCCGAACTCCTGGGCGCCGTCCTGCCCTACGCCGCCGGCATGCTGGTCCTGATGAGCGCCATAGCCATGCTCGGCCAAGGCCTGCCGCTGTAGTCGGCACTTAGGGACGTTCCTTATGTGCCGGCACTTTGGGAACGTCCCTAAGTGCCGGCATCTGGGGACACTCCTTGAATGTTGTCTGTTCAAGAGTGTCCCCAATGACTAGTCGTTTAAAAGCGTCCCCAATGACTAGGCCGCTTGCCTGCGATTTTTGACCGTTGGGCGGGCTTGCCGCCCTTGCCGCAAAAACGTTTTTGCATATCGGGTACAACGGGCTTTACGTGAGTAAAGTGCGCGTCGCGTCAACGTGTCGCGTTTTTAAAGGAGGCCCCATGCCTGGTGTTACCCCTGCAGAAGTTCTGTCCAACTTTGGTATTACGCTCGTTGAAGATCCCGCCGAGAATCAACCCCGTCTGCTGGTGGACCTGCCGGCGGCAGAGCTCGTCGAGCATGCCATCCGCCGCAACGAAGGCCGCATGGCATCCAACGGCGCGCTGGTGATCGAGACGGGGGAGCGTACCGGACGTTCGCCCAACGACCGCTTTATCGTTGACACCCCCGATGTCCACGACAAGATTGCCTGGGGCGCCGTCAACCGCCCGCTGTCCGTCGAAAGCTACGAGGTCATCAAAGCCGGCATCGTCGACTATCTCAACGAGCGCGATGTGTTCGTCACCCGCGGCATGGCCGGCGCCGACCGCAACCATACGCGCCGCCTGCTCGTCGCCTGCGAGCGTGCCAGCCAGGCGCTCTTCATTAAGCAGATGCTCGCCCGCCCGCTCGCCCGCGAAATCGCGCGCACCGGCGAGCCGGACTTCTGCGTGCTCGCCGCGCCGGGCTACCAATGCGACCCTGCCATCAAGGGCCTCAACTCCAGCGCCGCCGTGGTCATCAACTTCCAGGAGCGCGTGATTTTGGTCGCGGGTACCGGCTACTCCGGCGAGATCAAAAAGTCCATCTTCAGCGTTATGAATTACCTGCTGCCCGTCGAGGACGACGTGCTGCCCATGCACTGCTCGGCCAGCATGGATCCCGTCACGCACGAGACCGCCGTGTTCTTTGGCCTGTCCGGCACCGGCAAGACCACGCTTTCGGCCAATCCCACGCGCCTGCTGATCGGCGACGACGAGCACGGTTGGTCCGACATGGGTATCTTCAACATTGAGGGTGGCTGCTACGCAAAATGCGAGGGCCTGGACGCCTTCCACGAGCCCGAGATCTTCAACGCTTTCCGCTTTGGCGCGATCTGCGAAAACGTGGTGCTCGACGAGAACCGCAAGCCCAACTATGACGAC
>MNQC01000083.1:4142-5607 GCA_001915225.1 Collinsella sp. 60_9 | reverse complement strand
TCCTAACGCGTGGACTAAGGGCATGGGCACCACTCCGAGTGTCGTGCTGTTCCTGACTTGCGACGCTTTTGGCGTGCTGCCGCCCATCTCACGCCTGACGGCCGATGCCGCCATGTACCACTTTGTGACGGGCTTTACGGCTAAGATTCCCGGCACCGAGGTCGGCGTCACCGAGCCCACGCCCACGTTCTCTTCGCTGTTCGGCGAGCCGTTTATGCCGCTCGACCCCATGGTTTACGCCAAGATGCTTGGCGAGCGCATTGCCGACGGCCGCACGCGCGTGTACCTGGTCAACACCGGCTGGATTGGCGGCGGCTACGGCGTGGGCCATCGCATCGAGCTGGCCTACACGCGCTCGCTGGTCGCGCGCGCCCTCGACGGCACCATCGAGGACAGCGAGTTCGTGCACGACGACATCTTTAACGTCGACATTCCCACGACGTGCCACGGCGTGCCCGATGGCATCCTGGTGCCGCGCCAATACTGGCAGAGCACCGCGCGCTATGACGAGGCCGCGCACAACCTGGCGGTGATGTTCGAGGAGAACTTCGAGAAGAAGTACTCGCACCTGCCCGAGTCCGTCAAAGCCGCCGGTCCGCACGCTCAAGTACACGCCGACGCCCGTCATCGCGGCCGCGGCCTGCTGGGACTCCGCCACTAGCGTCGCCTCAGACTCAAAACCACCATAAAGGGGGCACCTTTATGGTGGTTTTGCTCGCGTGGATGACTCGGGTTACAATACGCCTGACATATCGTCCCCTTCTCCGGATGGGGACAGCGCAAGCGTTCTTGTGACGGCACCGTAGGACTTTGAAGGTGGCCGTTGTAAGGGCGCTTTTTGTTTAGGCGCCCTCACTCGGGCGCGCACAATGAAGGGAGAGCGTATGAAGAGCTTTATTGCCGAGGATTCATTCTGGGAGCTGTTTCCGCAGGCAGCGGTCGGTGTTGTGGTCGTGGAGGGCATGAAGCCCACGGCTCAGATTTCTCAAGAGGACGTGGATGCGATTGCGGCGTTGCTCGACCGCGCCAATATCGATGCGGAGCGTCATCTGACCAGCGACACTATCAGCGAGAACGCACCGGTCAAGGCATGGCGCGAGGCCTATCGTCTGTTCAAGACCAAGAAAGGCGCGCGCTGCTCGATCGAGAACTTGCTCAAACGCGTGCTCAAAGGCAAGCCGGTGGGCCACATTACGCCCGCGGTGGATATCTACAACACGGTGTCGCTGACCTACGCGCTGCCCGTGGGAGGCGAGGATCTGCATGCGATCGAGGGAGACCTTCGCTTGAAGGTGACCGACGGTGGCGATGCATTCTTGCCGCTTGGCGAGGAGGCGGACGATCCGACGCTGCCCGGCGAGCTCGCCTACATCGATGATGCGGGCGCCGTGTGCCGCTGCTGGAACTGGCGCGACGGCGTTCGCACGGCGCTGTCCGACGATTCGGCCGATGCATTCTTGGCGAT
>MNQC01000083.1:0-4111 GCA_001915225.1 Collinsella sp. 60_9 | reverse complement strand
CGTTAAGACGCTTGTGACCCGCGACAATCCCTGTGTGGAGCTGTAGCGGCGTCTGCGGATCATGTTCGCCGGTCAAAACCACCACAAAGGTGCCTGTCCCCTTTGTGGTGGTTTTTATGTTGATGGGTTAACAAATGGGGTATTTGGGTACGGGTGTCGCCTTATGCGACTAAGATGTTTACCCGTAAGCATTATGCAAGCGAAAGGCGGTCGTCTCCCATGCAGCAGAACGACGAGACACGTTTCGAGGACTTTGTCGGACTGATCAGTGGGCTCTACAAGGAGATCCAGCGCATTAAGACATCCGAGGGCGCAAGGCTGGGCCTCAAGGGCTCTCGCATGGCAGGCGTGACCCGCGCCGCCGTCTCGCGTACGCTCGCGCATCTGGAGGAGGGCGGCTACGTCGAGGTCGATGATTCGGGCGATGCCGCCGTTAAGTATCGTGCTCCGGTGCGCCTGACCGCTCTGGGCGGCGAGAGCATGAGCGAGGCGGACCGCATCATTCGCGAGGTGCTCGATACCACCGGTAAGGCTATGGGTGTGGAGCAGCGCGAGCAGATGTATGCGTCGCTGCGTACGATTCTCAACACCCTGCGCGAGATCTAAGGTCGCCAAGGCTTTTGCTTCCAATTAACAACTGCATAGTCCTGTTTGAGCGCGTATACCGTGCTGGGGCCTTGCTGTCAAAATTCCCTGCGCGGGACCTGCGCAAGAAAGGATTCGCTATGTCCGTCCGTATTATTACCGATTCCGCAAGCGATATGTCACCGGCCGAGCACCCAGCATTGGCCGTTTTGCCACTGTCCGTCACCTTTGGCACCGATGTGTACATGGATGGCATCGACATCGATCACCAGCGCTTTTACGAGATGCTCGTGGAGCGCGATGAGCTGCCCAAGACCGGCCAGGTCAACCCGTACGCGTTTTCGCAGGCGATTGCCAAGGTTCGTGAAGCCGGCGATGAGGCTGTGATTATTACCGTGGGCGCTAAGCTATCAGGCACCAATCAGAGTGCCCGCACCGCACTTGCCGAGGCGCCAGGTGGTGACGTGTTCGTGGTAGACAGCAACAACGTTACCCTAGGCGAGCGCGTCCTGGTCGAGTATGCGCTGCGCTTGGTGGACGAGGGCCGCAGTGCAGCTCAGATCGCGGCGGCTGTCGAGGCCGTGCGCGACCGTGTGGTGGTTATCGGCCTGCTCGAGACGCTGGAGTACCTGGTGCGCGGCGGTCGTCTGTCTGCTGCGGCCGGCGCCGTGGGCACGCTGCTCAACGTAAAGCCCGTGGTGGCTGTTGAGGACGGTCTGATCGTGCAGCTGGGCAAGGCGCGCGGTTCCAAGAACGGCCGCAACCTGCTGAACCAAAAGGTCAAAAAGGCGGGCGGCATCGACTTTTCCATGCCGCTGGCGCTCGGCTATACGGGCCTTTCGGATGCGGTGCTCAAGAAGTATATCGAGGACAGCGCGGCACTTTGGGCTGGCCACACCGAGGGCGAGTTGCCCGTTCACACCATCGGCGCCACCATCGGCACCCACGTTGGCCCCGGCGCCGTAGCAGTAGCCTTCTTCCAGCCCGCCAACTAACCGACCTGCCATAAACCACCACAAAGGGGACAGGCACCTTTGTGGTGGTTTATGCTTTTCCGGGTGGAAGGGAGCGAGCAATGGCGTCTGAGGGCTTTTTTGAACGGGTGTACGAGGTGGTCGAGCAGATTCCCGAGGGGATGGTCGCCACCTACGGTCAGGTGGCGCTGCTCGCCGGTTGTCCGCGGAGTGCGCGGTACGTGGGGTATGCCCTGCATAGTAATCCGCGCCCCGGCCAGATTCCCTGCCATCGTGTGGTGTTTGCCGACGGTCGCATTTGCGAAGGCTTTGCCTTTGGCGGCCCCGATGCTCAACGTGAGCTTTTGCTAGGGGAGGGTGTGGCGTTTAAGGACGACATGCACGTCGACTTGGCCGCCTGTCGCTGGCCTGCCGGACTCTAGCGGCTCTGCAGTGGCCAAAACCACCACAAAGGTGCCTGTCCCCTTTGTGGTGGTTTTCCGTTGCAGGTTTACCGGAGCTAACTTATGGAGAAGGTATGGCGGCGCATATTGACGCTAGAAAGTAAACCACGGTGAACTATATTGGTTTCAGCAACGGAGCAGGCAATAGGCGATGAAAAAGCCTGCCCTGTTGAGTTTGATTCGCATCCCTCCCCTCTGTGCGATTCAACGGTGTACTTCGGGAACAGGCCCGCTGGCAACTATCTGCCAGCGGGCCTGTTCCTGTTTGTCGGGGGAGTGCGATGGACCCAGCAGATCGGTCTAGTACACCATACCCATGGCGTCCTGAACCTCTGCCAGGGTCTGCTCGGCGATCTCGTTGGCGCGACGGTTGCCCTCGTGCAGCACGTCCTTCACGTAATCCAGATCGTTCTCGTAGCGCTGGCGACGCTCGCGGATAGGTGCGAAGTACTCGTTGACGGCCTCGGTCACGTACTTCTTGAGCTGGCCGGAGCCGCCCATGCCAATCTCCTCGGCAATTTCGACCTCGGAGCGACCGGTGCAGATGGCGGCCGTCGAAAGCAAACCGGACACGCCGGGGCGGTTCTCGGGATCGAACGTGATCATGCGCTCAGAGTCGGTCTGGCTCTTCTTGATGCGCTTGGCCGTCTCCTCAGCGGTCATCGAGATGTTGATGGCGTTGCCGTAGCTCTTGCTCATCTTGCGACCGTCAAGGCCGGGCAGTAGCGGGGTCTCGGACAGCAGTGCCTCGACCTCGGGGAACACCTTGCCGTAGCGGTTGTTAAAGCGGCGGGGGATGGTGCGGGGGGGATCGGTGTGCGGGAGCTGGTCACGACCGACGGGCACCACGTTGCCCTTGCAGAACAGGATGTCGCAGGCCTGATGCACCGGGTATGTGAGCAGAAGGCCGGTAAGCTCATGGCCCGAGGCCTCCATCTCGGCCTTGACGGTGGGGTTGCGCGCCAGCTCGGCCTCGGACACCAGCGACAGGAACGGCAGCATGAGCTGGTTGGCGGCGGGCACGGCGGAGTGCGCGTAGATCATGGTCTTGTCGGGATCGATACCGCAGGCAAGGTAGTCCATGACCATGTTGTACACGTTGTCCTGGATGTGCTCGGTCGTGTCGCGGTCAGTGATGACCTGGTAGTCGGCGATGAGCACGTTGGTCTTGGCGCCCATGTTCTGCAGCTGAGCATGGTGAACTTCTCGGGCGTCTTGGCCAGGCCCTCGCGAATGGCGTTGCTCTTTTGCAGCGCGACTTCGTAGCTGTTCTCGTTTGGCATGATTGCTCCTTACGTATGTTCATGGGTCAAGATGATAACGCGTTTATTGGAGGGGTGGGGCGTAAGTAGGCGAGGGGCGGGAGAGGGGTGGCTTGTGCGATGGGCGCGGCGCGGGAGAGGGGTGGCTTGTGCGATGGGCGCGGCGCGGCCGCGCTTGGCCAACGGTGCCTTGGCACATCCTCGGCAGCTTGCCCTAGAGCTTGTGGTGGCGCTCTTCTTTGCGCTCCTCGGCTGCCTGCTCCTCCTGCTTAAAAGCGGGGTCGTCGGGGGTGACCAGCTCATCTTCGTGCGTGCGCTTGTTGTAATGGTGGAGCAGCACGGGCTCAAATAGATGTAGATGCTTGGCGAAGGCCGCCGAGCCAATGGCGAGCACGGTAAAGATGAGCGCGCGCATGGGCACCTCGACCTGGTTAATCGCGGCGGCGCCGGCCGAAAGCATGATGCACCAGGCATAGATGAGCAGCACGGCCTGTTTTTGGTTGTAGCCTTCCTGGATCAGGCGGTGGTGTCGCGGTACAGGCCGGTGCCGTAGCCCAGGTCCTTCAGCTTCTCGCCCAGCATGACCTTGGTGGCCAGGTCGATGATGGGCACGCCGGCAACGATGAGCGGGATGATAAGCGAGGTGAGTGCGGCGGTGCGGCTCACGTTGAGCAGCGAGATGGAGCCCAGCGCAAAGCCCAGAAGCAGCGACCCCGAGTCGCCCAAGAAGATGCTTGCGGGGTTGAAGTTGTAGCGCAAAAAGGCCAGACAGGCGCCAAAGAGCGCAATGGAGAGCGCGGCGGCGTCGATGCGGCCCGAGAGAACGGCCATCGAAAACATGGTGAAC